>JAYRRO010000284.1:0-14302 GCA_041910095.1 Dehalococcoidia bacterium | reverse complement strand
TCATCGAGCTGAAGGTCAGCTGACGAAGCGCCGCCCGAGGTAGCCGAGCTGGTCGGCGGCTTCTTCGAGCTCGGCCTGGAAGCGCGGGTGGGCGATCTCGATGAGCATGCGGGCGCGTTCGCGAATGGTGCGGCCGTGGAGGTTGCGGGCGCCGAACTCGGTCACGACCCAGTGGACATCGCCGCGGGTGGTGACGACGCCACCGCCGGTGGGGAGCTCGGGGGCGATGCGGCTGACGGTGCCGCCTTTCGCGGTCGAGGGCAGGGCGATGACGGGGATGCCGCCTTCGCTCTGGGCGGCGCCGCGGATGAAGTCGACCTGGCCGCCAATGCCGCTATAGAAACGGGGGCCGATGGAGTCGGCGACCACCTGCCCGGTGAGATCGACGGTGAGGGCCGCGTTGATGGCGCACATGCGGTCGTTCCGGGCGATGACGGCGACGTGGTTCGTGTAGTCGACGGGACGCAGCTCGACGCCGGGATTGCGATCGAGGAAGCGGTAGACATCCGGGCTGCCCATGGCGAAGGCGCTGACGATGACGCCCGGATGGAGGCTCTTGCGGGCGCCGTTGATGACGCCGGCCTTGACCAGCGGGAGGAGGCCGTCGGTGAACATCTCGGTGTGGACGCCAAGGTCACGGTGGCCGCGCAGCGAGGCGAGGATCGCGTTGGGGATGGCGCCGATGCCCATCTGAAGGGTGGCGCCGTCGGGCACGAGCTTCGCGACATGGTGTCCGATCGCCTCGGCCTCGGGCGTGGGGGCGGCCACCGGGTGAGTGGGCAGCGGTGCATCGACCACGACGGCGAAATCGATCCAGGCGGCGGGCAGGACGTGGCCGCCGGTGCGTGGCATCTGCGGGTTCACCTGCGCGACCACGACCTTCGCGTGACGGGCCGCGGCGAGGGCGCAATCGACGGAGACCCCGAGGGAGCAGTTGCCATCCTGGTCGGGCGGGGTGACGTGGACGAAGGCGACATCGAGTGGGAGGGCGCCGCCGGGGGCGAAGAGGCCGGGGATTTCGGAAAGGAAGATGGGTGTGTAATCGGCGCGGCCATCGCAGACGGCGTCGCGGACGTTGGGACCGATGAAGAGAGCGTTATGGCGGAAATGTCCGGCCATCTCCGGGGCGACGTAGGGGGCGTCGCCGTCGGTGTGCATGTGGACGAGTTCGACGCGGGCGAGCTCGTCCTTGCGCTGCATGAGTGCGGCGATGAGGGCGTGGGGCGTGGCGGCGCCGCCGTGGATGTAGACGCGATGCCCGGAACGGACCTCGTTGGCGGCGCGTTCGAGGGTGACGAACTGCATCAGCGGCCTCCTGCGAGCCTCCCTTCGAGGGTGGCCGAGGGGGCGTTGCAGGCGCAAGCCCCGGCGGGCGGGCGGAACCCGCAAATGCGCGCGGCGGCGCCCGAATCCGGGGGAACGTGGGCCGGACGCGGGCGCGGGAGTGCGGTCAGGAGCCGTCTTTCGCGAGCATGACGGCGGTGATCTTGAACTTCTCCAGGAAGCCGGCCAAGAAGCCGGACTGCACGGTGTAGGTACCGCCGGTGGAGCTGCCGGCGATGGGCTGGCCGATGACGCCCTGCACCGAGTAGGGCGCCTGCGTGCTCGTGCCGCCGCCACCGTAGGCGAACTGGGTGATGGTCCAGCCGCTCGCGGACTGGGCGAGGGCGGCGGCGGCGACGGCGAGCGCCGCCGAGCCGGCCGCGGCCAGGAGAAGCGGGCGATGGCCGATCACGGCGCGGCCGCCTTCACGACGGTGACGTTGAAGCGGGTGCCGTTCGTGAACGCGGACCCGGCGTAGATGATCCAGCGGTTGGCGGTGCAGCCGGCGACGTTGTAGGCGACGGCGACGAGAGGCGGCACGGTCACGCCATCGCCGACACCGGTGACGGTGAGGATGGCGGCGGGGTCGCCGTTGGCGAGGGCGCTATCGATGACGGTGGCCTTATCGGCGAGGCAGGTGTTGCCGCCGGTGACGGCGGTGTTCACGGTCTGGACGAATGCGGGCCGATTGGCGGCAGGCCCGGATACACGAACGCCGCCATCGAGTTCGAGTGCGACGGGCAGGCCGCGCAGCTTCGCGGCGACGCCGGTGCCGGCGTTGGTGAGGTCGAGGACGGCGGCGGTGGGGGAGGCGCTGGCGGCGACGGGGAAGGCGATGGAGCCGGCGGCCTTCGCATAGAGCGCGTAGGGCGCCGAGGAGATGGCCTGGCGGGGAGAGAGCGCGGTATAGGCGCCGGTCGCGGTGCCGGGGCGGACCGCGATCTCCATCCAGCGGGCATCCCCGGTGAAGGCCGTGGCGCCGAAATCGAGGTTGGTGACGAAGATGCCGTTGGTGACCTGGACATCGGCCTTTTCGACGACGGCACCGACACTCGCGCCGGCGATTTCGTCGTCGTAGAGGACGAAGCGGAGGTCGTAGACGCCGTTGGCGGGGGCGCCCGCATCGGTGAGGCGGCCCTGGTAGGTGAAGCCGGAGCCGATGGCCACGGCCTGGGCGACGGCAGGTGCCGAGGGGCCCGAGTCGGCACCGCGCGCGAGGACGGCGGCGGGCACGGTAACGAGCACGGCGGCGGCGGCGGCGGCGAGGAGAATTGGCCGGCGAATTTGCATTTGGGCCTCCGTTATGTGGGTTGCAGTCCGGTTGGGAGTATACGCTGAGACACGGAAATGTGCTCATGGGCGTCAACAGATGATCGCAATTGACCGTTCCCAGGGTGAGGATTACGGTCGGGGGGCAGGCGCCCCGCCGCGGCCTGCGGTAACCATGATGGACGTACACAGTACGCAGCTGCCGTTTCTTGACTGGCTTCCGCAGGGGGCCGGTGCGAGGGGTCGTCGTTGGCCGAGGACGTTGTCACTCGAGACCTGCAGGATGACGCCCGCTCTCTAATTGATGGGGGCGAGTGGCAGAAGGCCGTCGCCCTTGTTTCCGCGCTCCACCCGGCCGACCTTGCGGACCTCGTGCTTTCGCTCGAGGAGGAAGGCCGCCGCGAGTTCCTGGATCGCCTGCCGACGGACCTCGTCGGGCAGCTCTTCGAAGAAGTCGAGGACGATGAACTTCGCGAACTGATTCGCGGCGTCGGCGTCGAGGACCTGCCGGCGGTGCTGGAGGAGGTCGAGGACGACGTCGCGGCGGACGTGATCCAGCAGCTCGAGCCAGAGGAGCAGGCGGAGACGCTGGCGCAGCTGGACCGGGGCGACGAGGTCGCGGAGCTTTTGCGCTACGGGGACGAATCGGCGGGCGGCATCATGAGCCGCGGTTACGTGGCGCTGAACGAGGGGATCTCGGTCGACCAGGCGCTTTCGTACCTGCGGGTGCTCCGGCCGGCGGCGGACCGCGCGTACTACCTCTACATCATCGACAGCGCGCGGCGGCTCATCGGAACGGTTTCGATTCGCGACCTGATTGTGTCGGAGCCTTCGACGCGGCTGGGCGAGATCACGCTGCGCGACGTGCACGCCGTCTCGACGGAGACCGACCAGGAAGAGGCGGCGCTGCTGCTGCAGCGGTACAACCTGCTGGCGGTGCCGGTGGTTGATGGGGAAGGGCACCTCGAAGGGGTGATGACGGCGGACGACCTCATCGATGTCCTCCAAGAGGAGGCGACGGAGGACATGTACCGCATGGTGGGCCTCGGGGACGAGGAGCGGGTGTTCAGCCCGGTGCGGCTTTCCGTGAAGCGGCGCCTGCCGTGGATGCTGGTGAACCTGATCACCGCGTTCATCGCCTCGGCGGTGGTGGGGCTGTTCGATTCGACCCTGGGGAAGGCGACGGTGCTGGCCGCGTTCATGCCGGTGGTGGCGGGGCAGGGCGGAAATGCGGGCACCCAGACGGCGACGATCGCCGTGCGGAGCATCGCGCTCGGGGACCTCGATGTGGCGGACATCTTCCGGGCGTGCCGCAAGGAGATCTTCGTGGGTGTGGCGAACGGCGCGGCCATCGGGAGCGTGGCGGGGTTCGCGGCCTACCTGTGGAAGCAGAACGAGACGCTTTCGGTGGTGCTGGGTACGGCGCTCTTCCTGAACATCGTGGCGGCGACGATGGGGGGCGTGCTCATCCCGCTGGGGCTGAAGTCGGTGAAGGTGGACCCGGCGCTGGCGGCGAACATCTTCGTGACGACGGTGACGGATGTGATGGGGTTTGTGTTCTTCCTGGGGCTGGCGACGCTGGTGATCAGCCGCATCGCGTGAGGGGAGCCGGGTGGGTTCACCGCCGGGGGAGAAGAGGGGATTGGGGCGAGCGGAGGGGTTCGAACCCTCGATCTTCTGGGCCACAACCAGACGCGTTAACCACTACGCTACGCCCGCCGCCTGAGGTTCATGGTAGCAGAGGGCGCGTTCCACGAAAGCGCGTATGCGGCGGTGTCGGGGGATGTGCGGCCCCATGCCCGCGCATGGACCCTGCCGCCCGTCGCTGGCGGTTGCGGGGCATACTGAGACTCAGTATCATTCGCATTCGATACTTCATCTCAGGTGGCGCCGCGTGCTCTCCCGGGTTGCCCTGCTCTTCGCCGCGTTCGCAAGCCTTGGTGCGCTGGTGACGGGCTGCGGCGGAGGCGGCGACGAGCGCGCGAATGGGCGGCTCACCGTGGTCGTGACGGTCGCGCCGGTGGGCGCGCTCGTTTCGGCGGTGGCGGGCGGCGATGCGGACGTGCGGGTGCTCGTGGGCCCGGGTGTAGACCCGCACGACTACGAACTGAAGGCGGCGGACCGCCGGGCAGTGGAGCGGGCGGACGTGATCTTCCGGAACGGCCTGGGGCTGGATGCCTTCCTCGACAGGGCGCTGAAGGACAGCGACGGCACGATCGTGACGCTGAGCGACGGCCTGACGCTGCGGGCGCCGGACGAGGAGCCGCACGCGGCGGGCGGTGCGCACGCGCACGAAGGCGAAGACGACCCCCACACGTGGCACGACATCGATAACGACCGGGCGATGGTGCGAGCGATCGCGGGGGTACTCGCGAACGCCGACCCGGGGCATGGAACGGCGTACCAGGCCCGGGCGGAGGCGTATGACGCCCGGCTGGTCGCGGTCGACGGGGAGATCCGGGCGCTCATCGCCACAATCCCGGAGGCGAACCGGAAGGTGGTGACGAACCATGACGCGATCGGCTACTTCCTGGACCGGTATGGGCTGCGGTTCGTCGGCGCCGTGATCCCGGGGACATCGACGCAGGCGGAGCCATCATCGAAGGACGTGGCTGCCCTGGTGGAGACGATACGGCGCGAAGGGGTGAAGGCGATCTTCGCGGATAGCTCGGTGGACCCCAAGATTGCGCGGCAGGTCGCACGGGACACGGGAGCACGCATCGTGGACGACATTTACGGGGATTCACTCGGGCCGGCGGGTTCGGAGGCCGCGACGGTAGACGGAATGCTGCTGTGGAACGCGCGGAAGATGACGGAGGCGCTGCGATGACGGGGCACGCGCTCGATGTCGCCGGGGTGGCCGCGGGATACGGCGGCAGCTTCGAGCTGCGCGATGTGACGTTCGCGGCGCGCGGGGGCGACGTGGTGGGCCTGATCGGCCCGAACGGGAGCGGGAAGAGCACGCTGCTGAAGGCGGTCGCGGGCGTGCTGGCGATTCGCGCGGGGACGGTCAGGCTGGACGGCGCTCCCGTGCGTGACCATGCGGCGGGGGTGGCGTTCGTGCCCCAGCGCGAGGACGTGAACTGGGACTTCCCCGTGACGGCGCGCGATGTGGTGCTCATGGGGCGGTACCGGGCCGTGGGCTGGCTGCGGCGGCCGCGGCGCGAGGATGTGCGGCGGGCGGAGACGGCCTTGGAGCGCATGGGACTCGGCGGCATGGGCGGACGGCATATCAGCCAGTTCAGCGGGGGGCAGCAGCAGCGCATCTTCCTGGCGCGGGCGATCGTGCAGGACCCGGCGGTGATCCTGCTGGATGAGCCGTTCACCGGGATCGATGCGGAGAATCGGGCGGTGCTTCACGCGGCCATCCGGGATTTCGCCGCGGCGGGGATGGTGGTGCTGATGGCGACTCACGACCTCGACGAGGTGACGCAGACCTGCTCGCACGTGTGCTGCCTGCGCGGGCGACTGGTGGCGTTCGGACCGACGGCGGCGACGTATACGCCGGAGACTCTGCGCGCGACGTTCGGCGGCCAGGTGGCGGTGTTCGCATGAACGTCCTGACGGAGCCTCTGGAGTACGCGTTCATGCAGCGGGCGATGGCGGAGATCGTGCTCGTGGGGGCGTTGTGCGGGCTGGTGGGGTGCTTCGTGGTGCTGCGCGGGCTGGCGTTCATCGGGGATGCGCTGGCGCACGCGGTATTCCCGGGGGTGGTGCTGTCCTACATGGCGGAGAAGAGCATCCTCATCGGCGCGTTCGTGTTCGGCGCGTTCACGGCGCTGGGGGTGGGGATCCTGGCACGCAGCCGGCGGGTGAGCGAGGACTCCGCGATCGGGGTGATTTTCGCGGCGTTCTTCGCCGTGGGCGTCGTGCTCATTAGCCGGGAAGCGGGCTTCCGCAAGGACCTCGGGTCGTTGTTGTTTGGGAACGTGCTCGGGGTCTCGGCGAACGACGTGCTGTGGACCGGCATTATCGCGGCGGTGGTGGCAGCGATCGTGCTGGCGTTCCTGAAGGAGTTCACGCTGGTGGCGTTCGACGCGACGATGGCGCGGTCGGCGGGGTACCCGGTGTTCGCGCTGGACCTGCTGCTCTTGCTGCTGGTGGCGGCGACGATCGTGGCGAGCCTGCAGACGGTGGGGAACATCCTGATCCTGGCGCTGCTGGTGACGCCGCCGGCGACGGCACGTCTGCTCACGGACCGGCTGGGGCGGATGATGCTGTACAGCGTGGCGGTGGCGATCGGAAGCGGGGTGGCGGGGCTGTACGTGTCGTATCACGCGGACACGGCGGCGGGGGCGACGATCGTGCTCGTGGCGACGGCGGTATTCCTGGTGGCGTTCGTGGCGGCGCCGGAGCACGGGCTCGCGGCGAGCTGGCTCCAGGCGCGCCGGGGCAAGCACCACGTGCACCACTACCATGTGGAGGACAGCTATTAGCTACTCGCTACACCGGGCAGGTGTCCGGCAGGGTCGTCTCCCCCATGAGGAAGGCATCGATGCCACGGGCGGCCTGGCGGCCTTCGGCGATGGCCCAGACGATGAGGGACTGGCCGCGGGTCATGTCGCCGGCGGTGAAGACGCCCGCGACGGAGGTCATCTTGTTCTCATCGGCGCGGACGTTGCCGCGTTCGGTGAGTTCGACGCCGAGCTGCTCGATCATGCCGGGCTTTTCGGGGCCGAGGAAGCCCATGGCGAGAAGAAGGAGGTCGCACTCTTCCTCGAATTCGCTGCCGGGGACTTCCTTCATGACCTGGCGGCCGTTTTCGCTGACGAACTCGACGCGGACGCCGTGGAGCTTCTTGAGGACGCCGTTTTCGCCGCTGAGGCGGGTGGTGGAGACGCTGTATTCGCGTGTCCCGCCCTCTTCGTGGGCAGAGGTGACACGGTACAGCATGGGGTAGCTCGGCCAGGGCTGCGAGTCGGGGCGGGCGGACGGCGGCTTCGGGAGCAGCTCGAACTGGAGCACGTCGCGGGCGCCCTGGCGGATGGCGGTGCCGAGGCAGTCTGCGCCGGTATCGCCGCCGCCGAGGATGATGACGCGCTTGCCCTTCGCGGAGATGGCGCTCGCCTCGGGGATTGCGTCGCCGGCGTTGCGGCGGTTCTGCTGGGGCAGGTATTCCATGGCGAAGTGGACGCCCTTGAGTTCGCGGCCTTCGACCTGGAGGTTGCGCGGCTGAGCGGCGCCGCCGGCGAGGCAGAGGGCATCGAACTGGGTTTGGAGTTCGCGGACGTCCATATCGACGCCCATGTGGACGCCGGTCTTGAAGGTGACGCCTTCGGCCTGCATTTGCGCGAGGCGGCGGTCGACGAACTGCTTCTCCATCTTGAAGTCGGGGATGCCGTAGCGGAGGAGGCCGCCGATGCGGTCGTCGCGTTCGAAGACGGTGACATCGTGGCCGGCGCGGGCGAGCTGCTGGGCGCAGGCGAGCCCGGCGGGGCCGGAACCGATGACGGCGACGGTCTTGCCGGTGCGGAAGGCGGCGGGCTGGGGCTTGATCCAGCCTTCGCTCCAGGCGCGTTCGACGATGGTGAGCTCGATCTGCTTGATGGTCACCGGGTCGTTGTTGATGCCGAGGACGCAGGCGCTTTCGCAGGGTGCGGGGCAGAGGCGGCCGGTGAACTCGGGGAAGTTGTTGGTGGCGTGGAGGCGGGCGATCGCTTCCTGCCAGCGGTCGCGGTAGGTGAGGTCGTTCCAGTCGGGGATGATATTGCCGACGGGGCAGCCCTGGTGGCAGAAGGGGATGCCGCAGTCCATGCAGCGGGCGGCCTGGTCGCGCAGGCGCTGGCGGGGGAAGTCTTCATAGACTTCGAGCCAGTCGTGGACGCGGTCGGCGACGGGGCGGCGCGAAGGCAGTTCGCGCGTGAACTCCATGAAACCGGTCGGCTTAGCCACGGGCAGCTCCCACCGCGGGGCCGGGCTGGCCCTCCTGCTGGCCGGCGTTCTCGCGCGCTTTGCGCTGTTCGTTGAGGACGCGCCGGTATTCGTTCGGCATAACCTTGATGAAGCGCGCGGCGGATGCGGGCCAATCGGCCATGAGGTCGTGCGCGACGGTGCTGCCGGTGTATTCGATATGCCGTTCGAGGAGGCCGTGGACGAGTTCGAGGTCTTCGTGCTCGTCGAGCTTTTCGAGGCTGACCATTTCCATGTTGCAGTGGTTGGCGAAGGTGCCGTCCTCGTCGTAGACGAAGGCGACGCCGCCGCTCATGCCGGCGCCGAAGTTGCGGCCGGTGCGGCCGATGACGACGACGCGGCCGCCGGTCATGTATTCGCAGCAGTGGTCGCCGGTGCCTTCGACGACGGCGACGGCGCCGGAGTTGCGGACGCCGAAGCGTTCGCCGGCGACGCCGCGGAAGAAGGCGGCGCCGCTGGTAGCGCCATAGAGGGCGACATTGCCGATGAGGATGTTTGCCTCGGGCACGAAGGTGGCTTCGGCGGGCGGGCGGACGATGATTTTGCCGCCGGAGAGGCCCTTGCCGACGTAGTCGTTGGTATCGCCGACGAGGCGGAGCGTCATGCCAGAGGGCACGAAGGCGCCGAAGCTCTGGCCGGCGGAGCCGCGGAAGGTGATGTCGATGGTGTCATCCGGGAGGCCGTTGTTGCCGTAGCGGCGGGTGAGCTCGCTGCCGGTGATGGTGCCCACGGTGCGGTTGACGTTGCGGATGGGCAGGTCGAGGGCGACCTTCTCGCCGCGTTCGAGGGCGGGCTCGACGAGCTTCAGGATCTCCTGGTCGAGGGCCTTATCGAGGCCGTGGTCCTGGGCGATGACGCAGCGCGTGGCGACTTCATCGGCGACCTCGGGGCGGTAGAGGATGGCCGAGAGGTCGAGGCCCTGGGCCTTCCAGTGGTCGACGGCGCGGCGCATGTCGAGGAGGTCGCTGCGGCCGATGAGTTCCTCGAAGGTGCGGAAGCCGAGGCGGGCCATGTACTCGCGCACTTCCTCGGCGATGAAGCGGAAGAAGTTGACGACGTACTCGGCGCGGCCGGCGAACTTCGCGCGGAGGGTGGGGTTCTGGGTGGCGATGCCGACGGGGCAGGTATCGAGGTGGCAGACGCGCATCATCACGCAGCCCATGACGACGAGGGGGGCGGTGGCGAAGCCGAACTCCTCGGCGCCGAGGAGGGCGCCGATGACGACGTCACGGCCGGTCTTCATCTGGCCATCGACCTGGACGACGATGCGGTCGCGAAGCTTGTTGAGGATGAGGGTCTGCTGGGTTTCGGCGAGGCCGAGCTCCCAGGGGGCGCCGGCGTGCTTGATGGAGGTGAGGGGGCTGGCCCCCGTGCCGCCATCGTAGCCGGAAATGAGCACGACATCGGACTTCGCCTTGGCGACGCCGGCGGCGACGGTGCCCACGCCCACCTCGGCGACGAGCTTCACGCTGATGCGGGCGCGCGGGTTGGAGTTCTTGAGGTCGTGGATGAGCTGGGCAAGGTCCTCGATGGAGTAGATGTCGTGGTGGGGCGGCGGGCTGATGAGGCCGACGCCGGGAGTGGCGTGGCGGACCTCGGCGATCCAGGGGTAGACCTTGTGGCCTGGGAGCTGGCCGCCTTCGCCGGGCTTGGCGCCCTGGGCCATCTTAATCTGGAGCTCGTCGGCGTTCACGAGGTATTCGCTGGTGACGCCAAAGCGGCCGGAGGCGACCTGCTTGATGGAGCTGCGGCGAAGGTCGCCGTTGGCATCGGGCACGAAGCGGCGCCGGTCTTCGCCGCCTTCGCCGGTGTTGCTGCGGCCGCCGATGCGGTTCATGGCGATGGCGAGCGTCTCGTGCGCTTCGGCGGAGATGGAGCCGTAGCTCATGGCGCCGGTGGCGAAGCGCTTGAAGAGGCTCTCGGCGGGTTCCACTTCCTCAAGCGGGATGGGTTCGCGGTCCGGCTTCAGTTCGAAAAGGCCGCGAAGGGTGGCCATGCGCTCGCTCTGTTCATTGACCAGGCGCGTGTACTCGCGGAAGACGTCCATCTGGCCGGTGCGGGTGGAGTGCTGGAGGCGGAAAACGGTCTCGGGATTGAAGAGGTGGTACTCGCCGTCCTTGCGCCACTGGTACTGGCCGCCCCAATCAAGTTCGGCGAGGCCGCCATCACGCTCGGGGAAGGCGCGGTCGTGGTGGGCCATGGCCTCGACGGCGACTTCATCGATGCCGATGCCGCCGATGCGGGAGACGGTCTTCGTGAAGTAGCGGTCGATGAACTCATCATTGAGGCCGATGGCCTCGAAGATCTGGGCACCGCGGTAGCTCTGGATGGTGGAAATGCCCATCTTGGACATGACCTTGACGACGCCCTTCTTGACGGCCTTGAGGTAGTGCTTCGTGGCCTCTTCGGGGGTCATCTGGACTTCGAGGTAGCCGCCGTCCAGGAGGTCGTGGATGGTGTCGATGGCGAGGTAGGGATTGATGGCGCCGGCGCCGTAGCCGATGAGCAGGGCGAAGTGATGGACTTCGCGGGCTTCGCCGGTTTCGACGATGAGGCCGACCTGGGTGCGCTTCTTTTCGCGCACGAGGTGGTTGTGCAGGCCGGCGACGGCGAGCAGCGCGGGAATGGGCGCGTTTTCGGCATCGACGCCGCGGTCGCTGAGGATGAGGACCTTCGCGCCGTGGGCGATGGCGCGGTCGGCCTCGGCGTAGAGCTCGTCCATGGCGGGGGCGAGGCCGGCGGGGCCGGCCTTCGCGGGGAAGAGCATGGGGAGCACGGTGGCGCGCAGGGCGGAATCGCGCAGGGCCTTGAACTGGGCCAGCTGCTCATTGTCGATGAAGGGCGAGTCCAGGCTGACGAGGTGGCAGTTCTCGGGCTCGGGGTCGAGGAGGTTGCCCTCAGGGCCGATGACCGTCTTCACGGAGGTGACCAGCTCCTCGCGGATCGCATCCAGCGGGGGGTTCGTGACCTGGGCGAAGAGCTGCTTGAAATAGTTATAGAGCGGCTGGGGCCGGTCGGAGAGGACGGCAAGGGGCGTATCGGTGCCCATCGAGCCGAGGGCTTCCTCGGAGTTGCGGGCCATGGGGGTGAGGATGTACTTGAGGTCCTCGGTGGTGTAGCCGAAGGCGAGCTGCTGCTCGAGGAGGGCTTTGCCACCGAACGCGGCGATGGGCTCGCCCGGGGGTGCGGCCTCGAGGGGGAGAAGGTTGCTGCGCAGCCAATCGGCGTAGGGCCGCTCGGTGGCGAGCTTATTCTTCAGTTCGGTGTCATCGATGATGCGGCCTTCCTCGAGGCTGACGAGGAACATCTTGCCGGGCTGGAGGCGGCCCTTGTGAAGGACGCGCTCCGGCTCGATCGGGAGCACGCCGACTTCGGAGGCCATGATGACGAGGTCGTCCTTGGTCACGTAGTAGCGCGAGGGACGGAGGCCGTTGCGGTCGAGGACGGCGCCGATGTTCTTGCCATCGGTGAAGGCGACGGAGGCGGGTCCGTCCCAGGGCTCCATGAGGCAGCTGTGGTATTCGTAGAAGGCTTTCTTCTCGGCGCTCATGGATTCGTGGCCGCTCCACGCCTCGGGGATGAGCATCATCATGGCGTGGGGGAGCGGGCGGCCGGCGAGGACGAGGAGTTCGACGGCGTTATCGAGGCAGGCGGTATCGCTGCCCTTCTCATCGATGATGGGGAGGATCTTGTGGATGTCGTCGAAGTGGGGCGAATCCATGAGTGCTTCGCGGGCGGTCATCCAGTTGATGTTGCCGCGGAGGGTGTTGATTTCGCCGTTGTGGGAGATGTAGCGATAGGGGTGGGCGAGGCGCCAGCTGGGGAAGGTGTTGGTGCTGAAGCGCGAATGGAACATCGCAAGGGCGCTGATGACGCGCGGGTCGGCGAGGTCGGGGAAGTAGGCGCGCAGCTGGGTGGCCGTGAGCATGCCCTTATAGACGAGGGTGCGGCAGCTGAGGCTGGCGAAGTAGAAGTACTCGTGGTCGGCGATGCCGTAGCGGGCGATGGCCTTTTCGAAGCGCTTGCGGATGACGTAGAGCTTGCGCTCGAAGGCGTCGTCATCGGGGAGGCGGTCGTCGCGGCCGATGAAGACATGGAACATGTCCGGCTCGACCGCGGCGGCGGTGGCGCCGACATCGGCGTTGTTGGTGGGGACTTCGCGCCAGCCCAGGAGGTGCTGGCCTTCTTCCTCGACGATGGCGGCGAGGAGGGCCTGGGCCTGCTGGCGGGCGCGGGGGTCGCGGGCGGCAAAGAAGAGGCCGACGCCGTAGCGGCCGGCCTCGGGGAGGCGGATGCCGAGGCTGGCGCATTCGCGGCGGAAAAACTCGTGGGGGACCTGGATGAGGATGCCGGCGCCGTCGCCGGTATTGGCTTCGCAGCCGCAGGCGCCACGATGGTCGAGGTGCTCGAGGGCGGTGAGGCCGTCGGTGACGATCTGATGGGAGCGCTGCCCCTTCAGGTGGACGACGAAGCCAACGCCGCAGCTATCGTGCTCGTGCCGAGGGTCATAGAGGCCCTGCGGGCCGGGCTGTCCGGGATGCACCATGTTTTTCAATCCAGCCGGGACTCCCAAACCGTACCAACTGAGGGAATGCGCGGCGCGAATGCGGTGCCGGGGAGCGGCGGTTCCCGCGATTGTGAAACAATTCCCAAAGTACGGGGTGCGGCTTGGTGAGCCCCCAGTATAACAGCGGCGTCAACTCAGCCGTCGAGGGGGTAGTGGGTCATTTCCGCCCTTAACCTATTAGGAAGTCCGTATCGTGGCTGTCGATCACGTCAATGACTTCCCCGAGCGTCCACACGTGATCTGCGATGCCAGCGGCCATCGCCGGAGTCTTCCCCTTGAGGCTCATGTGCTTGCGGCAGAAGTTGTAGTACATGAAGTGAAGGCTCACCGCGTGCTCAAGGTTCTCGACCTTCTTGCTGAACGCGTTCGTGAGCCGGGTGAACCGCCGCATGCTCATGCGCATCGTGAGGTTCTGGCGCTCAACGTAGCTCGTTGAGACATGCAATTCGTCCGGGTCGCCCTGAATGACCTTCTTCTCGGCACGGGCGAAGGCGGCCGGGCTGTAGCGCTTCTCCTTGTGCTCATCCTCTCCGTAGATCTTCACGAGCTGCGCATAGTCCACGTCCGCCTCAAACGCACCTTCGACGGCGTTCAGGTAGACGTTGAGGCCGTCCGTGGTCATCTGGACGCGGTGTGCGAGGCGGGACGCGACATCCTGCATGAAGAAGCCCCCGGCATGGGCGGAGCGGTCCGCGACCCACCACGAAAGCACGAGCTTCGTGTCCGCATCGATGGCGGTCCAGGTCCAGACATCGCCGATACCCGGCTGACGCTTGCGCTCTTCCGGCACGTTCTTCGCCTTCGCGCCCACGAAGGCCCAAATCTCGTCGCACTGGATGCGCCGGGGGCTCAGGTTGCGAAGCGTGCGGTCTTGGTACTCGAAGCAAGCGAAACCCGCGTCGATCAGGAGTTTGATCACTGTGTTCTTCGCCGCGCCCGTCATCCGGCAGGTGCTCGCGATGGAGTTGCCCTCTACAAGCGCAGAGAGAATCTGAACCCGGCGTTCGCGGCTTAGCTTGTTCATACTGACTATTATGCTTGAGCGCTCTGGAATTTGCAACTGTTAATCTGAGTAGAGCGATGAGCCAAGTAGCACAAAACGATCTGTGCATTGATCGATTCGTTATATGTCGTGTACGCTGGGGGGACCGAACGAAAAGAGGGAGAGCGGGCTAGGCTCTCCCTCTTTTCATGGTTGGGACCGGCGGACTATTGGCCGCTCTACCCTGTGTG
>JAYRRO010000283.1:0-9451 GCA_041910095.1 Dehalococcoidia bacterium | reverse complement strand
TCATGACCCAGCCGGTGACGCTGCCTCTCGTGGGAAAAGCCGCCGCTGCGCACGCTCGCGCCCGAGGCCTCGCCCGCGCTCGAGTCCGCCCTCGCCCGCGCGCTCTCGCCGAATCCCGATGGCCGCTGGCCCACCGTGGCCGACTTTGCCGCCGCGCTCCGCGGTTCGAACCAGCGGAGCGCGCCGGTTGCCGCCATCCCGCCCGTGGGCCGTGCCGCGCCGCGGCCGCAGCCGTCGCGCCATTCCACCGCGCGTGTGCAGCGGCAGGCCGCGTCCCTCCCCTCTCCGGCGAACACCGGCGGAAGCGGCGCTATCACCGCCGCCATCTTCGCGGGCGTGATTCTCCTCGCCGCGGGCGCCGGCATCGCCGCCGCGCTTTTCCTCTCCCGCGGCGATGACGCCGATGGCGGCTCGCCCTCGACCACGCCCCTCCCGTCCCTCACCGCGCCCGCCGCCACGCCCACCACGACCCCCACGCGCGCACCGGCGGCCACCAACACCCCCGCTCCGTCTCAGACGGCGACGCCCTCACCATCGGCCACGCCCGCGACGGCCGAGGCGACCCCCACGCGCACCGCAACCCGGCCGCCGCAGGCCACGCCCACCCGCACCAACACCCCGCCGGCGGCGCCGCCGACGGCGACCCCCACGCCGCCCGGCAGTCGCCTCACTCCCATCGTCCCCCGCCCCTGAGGCATCATCCCGCGTAGTTCGCTGCCTGCCCGTGCCGTAGCATCGGCTCCATCCCTTCCCGTGGAGCGACCCGTGCCCGAGCAGCGCATGTATGGCCTCTGGAGCAGCCCCATCACGCCGCGGTCACTCGCCGCCTCCATGCGCCTCTCCGAGCCCCACTGGGATACCGATGGCCGCACCCTCGGCTGGATCGAGGGCCGTTCCGACCGCGGCGTCATCGTCGTCCAGGAGGACGGCGGCGCCCCCCGCGACCTCACCCCCGGCGACCTCTCCGTGCGCGCCTTCGTCGGCTACGGCGGCGGCGATTTCACCCTCGCCCACGGCGCCGCCTACTTCGTCGCCCAGCATGACCAGCGCATCTACCGCCAGGAGCTTGCGGGTGGCTCGCCCCGGCCCGTCACCCCGGCCTTCGGCGCCGCTTCCACTCCGCGCGTCTCGCCCGATGGCCGCTGGCTGCTCTACGTCCACACCTACGAAGACGCCGATTCGATCGCTGTCGTCGATACTGCCGGGAAGCACTGGCCCGCGAAGCTCGCCTCCGGGAGCGACTTCTACATGCAGCCGGCCTGGCACCCCGAGGGCGACCAGGTCGCCTGGATCGAATGGGACCACCCGAACATGCCCTGGGACGGCACGCGCCTGAAGCTCGCGCACCTCGCCTTCCCCGAGGGCGGTCTCCCCGTGGTCACCTCCGCCGCCACCGAGGCCGGAGGCCCGGATACCGCCATCTACCAGCCCGAGTTCACGCCCGACGGCGTCTCCCTGCTTTACGTCTCCGACCACTCCGGCTGGGGGCACGTCTACCGCCGCCACCTCGTGTCGGGCGAGGTGCGCGAACTGACCGAGGGCGATTCCGACTTCGGCGAGCCCGCCTGGAACCAGGGCCAATACCGCGTCGCCGCCCTCCCCGGCGGCGCCGCCATCGCCGTTCGCGGCAAGGACGCATTCGACCACCTCACCCTCATCCACTCCACTGGCGACACCACCGATCTCGCCGCGCGGCACCCCGAGTACACGACCATCAACTCGCCCGCCGCCTCGCCCGATGGCACGCGCGTCGCCTTCGTCGGGTCGGCCGGACAGCAGCCGCCGCGCATCGCTGTCATGGAGATGCACCAGCGCCCGCCCACGGTCACCATCATTCGGCGCAGCGACCCCGAGATCACCCCGCGCGATGCCCTGAGCGCACCGCGCCCCATCTCCTGGACCTCGTTCGATGGCGAAACGGCGCACGGCCTGTACTTCCCGCCCGCCAACGGCGCCTTCGCCGGGACCGGCGCCCCTCCGCTCGTCGTCATCGTCCACGGAGGCCCCACGAGCCAGGTCCGCGCCGGTTGGAACGCCCAGACGCAGTTCCTCACCTCGCGCGGCTACGCCGTCCTCCAGCCCAACTACCGCGGCAGCACCGGCTACGGCCGCGACTACATGCTCAAGCTCCGCGAAAGCTGGGGCATCTACGACGTCGAGGATTCGAAGGCCGGCGCCGAGTACCTGGTCCGCGAAGGCCTCGCCGATGGCTCCCGCCTCGTCATCATGGGCGGCAGCGCCGGCGGCTTCACCGTGCTCCTCTCCCTCGTGCGCGTCCCGGGCTTCTATAAGGCAGGCGTCAGCATGTTCGGCGTCTCCAACCAGTTCACCCTCGCCGCCGACACCCACAAGTTCGAAGCCCGCTACCTCGATACCATGCTCGGCCCGCTCCCTGAAGCCGCCGCCGTCTACCGCGACCGCTCGCCAATCTTCTCCGCGGACAAGATCACCGACCCCGTCGCACTCTTCCAGGGCGATATCGACCGCGTCGTCCCCCGCGAGCAGAGCGACAGCATCGCCGCCTCCCTCCGCGCCCGCGGCGTCCCGCACGAGTACCACGTCTACGAAGGCGAAGGCCACGGCTGGCGCAAGGCCGAGACGATCGAGAAGTTCTACACCTCCCTCGACCGCTTCCTTCGACAGTACGTCCTCTTTGCGTAAACCTTAGACATGGGTGAGCCGCCCCACTGCCCGGGGTCGCGCGCGCCCGCAAAGTTAACCGCGGGACTCTCGCTCGCCACGCCGGGGCCGACCTGGCGAAGGCGCCCGAAAGGTTTCGATGTCGTCCGCCATCCTCCAGTCCGGCACCCCGCCCGCCATCGCCGACTTCCTCGCCTCGCTCGTTCCCCCGCGCGCCGGCCGCTGCACCGTGGTCGCCGCCCCGCTGCCCCCTGAGCTCGTCGCGAGCCTGGCCGAGGGCGGCCTCCCGGCCCTGCGCCGCGCCTCCGTCGTCTCATGGGAGCACGCCGCGAGCGGCACGCGTCTCTTCGGCCTCGGTGTCGCCGCGCGCTGGTATGGCCCCCGCGAAGAGGGCATCGATGAGGCCCGCGCGGCACTCGCGGGGATTACCTGCGACGCCGCCGGGGACATCCATCCGGCCGCGCGCCCGCGCCTCTTCGGCGGCCTCGCCTTTGAACCCGCCCCCGCCCATCCCGACCCCGAGTGGGCGCCGTTCGGCGGCTGGCAGTTCATCCTGCCACGCGTCATCGTCGCGGAGACCGGCGAGGGCGAACTCGTCGCCACGGCCTGCGTCGCCAGCGGCGCCGGTGGGCACGACCCCGCGCCTGCCGTCCCCGGCCACACCCGCGGCGGCCTCGATGCCATGGGCTGGCAGCGCGCCGTCGCCTCCGCCCGCCTCGAACTCGAATCCGGTGCGTACCGCAAGACCGTGCTCGCCCGCCAGAAGCGCGTCTCCCTTCCCGGCTTCACACCCGAACCCGCGGTGAGCGAGCTCGCCGCGCGCTACCCCGGCTGCTTCGTCTGGCACTTCGATGTCCCCGGCGCCACCTGGCTGGGCGCGAGCCCCGAACGCCTCGTTTCCACCCAGGGCGGTTGCGCTCGCGCCGATAGCCTGGCCGCCTCCTGCCGCCGCGGCGCCACCCCCGCCGAGGACGCCGTCCTCGCCGACGGCCTCCTCGCCGACCCCAAGGAGCGCCTCGAGCACGCCGTCGTCGTCGAAGCCATCACCAACGGCCTCCAGCCCTTCGCCGAGGCCATCGACTGCCCCCCCGGCCCGCGAATCATGAAGCTCGCCAACATCCAGCACCTGCACACGCCCATCACCGCCCGCCTCCGGCCCGGTGTCCACGTGCTCGACCTCGTCGGTGCCATGCATCCCACGCCGGCCGTCGGCGGCTGGCCTCGCCAGCCCGCGCTCGATGCCATCCGCCGCCTTGAGAAGATGGACCGCGGCTGGTATGCCGCGCCCTTCGGCTGGGTCGATTTCAACGGCGAAGGCGAATTCGCCGTCGGCCTGCGCACCGCCCGCGTCGCCGGCGATGAGGCCACCCTCTTCGCCGGCTGCGGCATCGTCGCCGACTCTGACCCCGAGCGCGAAGTCGCCGAGACCGAGCTCAAGTTCCGGCCCCTCGCCGAAGCCCTCCAGGCCGGCCGCTAGTGGATATCCCCGCCGCCAACACCGCCGCCGCGCGCGCCCTCGTCGCGGGCCTCGCCGCCGCCGGTGTGACCGACTGCGCCATCTCGCCCGGCTCGCGCTCCACTCCGCTCACCGTCGCCTTCGCCGAGCAGACCGCCGTCAGGCCATGGCTCCACCTCGATGAGCGCTCCGGCGCCTTCTTCGCCCTCGGGCTGGCGCGCGCCACCGGGCGGCCCGTCGCCCTCGTCTGCACCTCCGGTACGGCCGCGGCGAACTTCTTCCCAGCCATCGTCGAGGCCAACCTCAGCCGCATCCCGCTCGTCGTCCTCACCGCCGACCGGCCCCCAGCCCTGCGCGACCGCGGTGCCGCCCAGACCATCGACCAACTCCGCCTCTACGGCACGCACGTGCGCCTGGCCCTCGACCTGCCCCTCCCGGTCGGCCTCACCGGCGAACCCTCCCAGTTCCGCATGCACGCCGCGCGCGCCGCCGGGATGGCCATAGGGCCTCTCCCCGGCCCGGTGCACCTCAATGTCCCCTTCGACGAACCGCTCATCGCCGCGCCGGCCCTGCATCCGCCCGGCGATACGCGCCCGAACCCGGGCAACACCATCGGACTCACCGCAAGCGTCCCCGGCCAGGCCGAGGTCGCCCTCGCCGCCGAGCGCCTGGCGGGCGTGCGCCGTCCCATCGTCGTGGCCGGACCGGAGACCGGTGGCCTCCCCGCCGATGACATCGCCTTCCTCGCCCGCCGCCTCGGCGCGCCTATCTTCGCCGATGGCCTCTCCGGGCTCCGCACCGGCCCGCACGATCGCGCGCTCGTTCTCGACTCCTTCGACCCCATCGTCCGCGACCCGCGCATCGCCGAGGTTCGCGCCGACGCCATCGTCCATTTCGGCGGCCCGCCCACCTCGAAGGCGCTCAACGGCATGCTCGCCGGGCTGCGTGGCGTACCCTACGTCCTCGTCGACCGCCCCGGCGGCTACCGCGACCCGAACCTCGCCGCGGACACGATGCTCTCCGGCGAACCCGCCGCCGTCGCCCGCATCCTCGCCGACATGCTCGAATGGGAATCCAGCACCGACCCCGGCTGGGTCGAGGGCTGGGTCGCCTCCGACGCCATGGCCCGTGAACAGCTTCGCCGCCACGTCGCCGCGTTCGCCGAGCCCTTCGAGGGCCGCGTCTTCACCGAGCTCCAGGAGATGCTCCCCGCGGGCGCCACCATCGTCGCGGGGAATTCCATGCCCGTCCGCGACCTCGATTCCTTCGTCGTCGCCGCGGAGAAGCCCCTCAACCTCGTCGCCAACCGGGGCGCGAACGGCATCGACGGCGTGGTCTCCTCCGCGCTCGGCGCCGCCGCCGCCCGGCGCGGCCCCGTCGTGCTCGTCATCGGCGATATCTCTCTCTACCACGACATGAACGGCCTCTGGGCGGCCAAGCGCCACAACCTGGACCTCACCGTCGTGCTCGTGAACAACAACGGCGGCGGCATCTTCAACTACCTCCCGCAGGCATCGCACCCCACGCTCTTCGAGGAGTGGTTCGCCACGCCGACCGGCCTCGATTTCGCCCACACCGCCGCGCTGTACGGCGCGAAGCACACCGTCGCGCGCGATTGGGACGCCTTCCGCGCGGCCATCGCCAACGGGCTTGGCGGCGGCTTCCACATGGTCGAACTCCCCACCGATCGTGCCCGCAACGTGGCCATGCACCAGCAAGCCTGGAAGGCCGCGGCGGATGCCGCTTTCGCCGTGGAGGTTGCCCCGGCATGACGCGCATCGCCCTCGAACCAGGGTTCGGTCTCAATGTCGAAGTCGCCGGCGCAGGCCCGGCGCTGGTTCTCCTGCACGGCTTCACCGGCTCCGCCCGCGCCTGGGGCGAATTCGGCGATCTCCTCGCGATGCACTTCACCACCGTCGCCGTCGATGTCGCCGGCCACGGCCTCTCCGACGCCCCCGCCGAGCTTGAGCACTACCGCATGGAGCGCGTGATCGAGGACATCGTCACCGCGGTCGAGCGCCTGGGCTTCGCCCGCCCCCACTGGCTCGGCTACTCCATGGGCGGCCGCACCGCGCTCCAGGTGGCACACGCCTACCCCGCCAACGTCCGCTCGCTGGCCACCATCGGCGCCTCCCCGGGTATCGACTGCGCCGAGGACCGCCTCGCCCGCGTCTCCTCCGATGAAGTGCTCGCCCGCACCATCGAACGCGACGGCGTCGAGCCCTTCATCGACTACTGGGAGGCGATCCCGCTCTTCGCCAGCCAGCGCGCCCTCCCCGAAGCCGCGCGCGCCCGCATCCGCGAAGGCCGCCTCCGCAACAGCGTCACCGGGCTCGCGAACAGCCTTCGCGGCATGGGCGCCGGCGCCCAGTCCGCCCTCCATGAACACCTCGTGACCATGACCGTGCCCTCGCTCATCATGGCCGGGGCCCTCGACACGAAGTACGTTGAGACCGGCACGATGCTTGCCAGCACCATGCCCAACGCCCGCTTCGAAGCGATTGCCGGCGCCGGACACGCCGCGCAAACCGAACGCCCGGCCGAAACCGCCGCCCTCGTCATCGCCTTCCTTCAATCCCTCGAACTGGAGTCCCCCAATGGCTGATGCCCCCGTCACCTGGCAGACCGTCGCCGAATACGAAGAGATCCTCTTCCAGAAGACCGAGGGCATCGCCCGCATCTCCATCAACCGCCCCGAAGTGCACAACGCCTTCACCCCGAAGACCGTCTTCGAGCTCATCGATGCCTTCGCCCGCGCCCGCGAGGACCCGGAAGTCGGCGTCATCCTCTTCACCGGCGAGGGCGGCCGCGCCTTCTGTTCCGGCGGCGACCAGCGCGTCCGCGGCCACGGCGGCTACGTCGGCGATGACAACGTCGCCCGCCTCAACGTCACCGACCTCCACAAGCTCATCCGCTCCATCCCCAAGCCCATCATCGCCCTCGTGCCAGGCTATGCGATCGGCGGCGGCCAGGTGCTGCACGTCATCTGCGATCTTTCCATCGCCGCCGATAACGCCCGCTTCGGCCAGACTGGCCCCCGCGTGGGCAGCTTCGATGGCGGCTTCGGTGCCGTGCAGCTCGCCCGCCTCGTGGGCCAGCGCAAGGCCCGCGAAATCTGGTTCCTCTGCCGCCAGTACAACGCCCAGGAAGCCCTCCAGATGGGCCTCGTGAACACTGTCGTCCCCCTCGACCAGCTCGAGGCCGAGGGCGTGAAGTGGGCCCGCGAGATCCTCCGCCTCAGCCCCATCGCCCTCCGCATGATCAAGACCTCGTTCAATGCCGAGCTCGATGGCATGGTCGGCATCACCGAACTCGCCCACAACGCGAACATGCTCTTCTACATGGTCGACGAGGCGAAGCACGGCCGGGACGCCTTCCTCGAAAAGCGCCAGCCGGAGTTCGCCGACCCCAAGAAGTTCCCCCGCCGCGGCTGATCCCGCATCATTCCCTCGATGACACCGCGTCCCGGCCCCCGGCGATGACACCCCTCGCGCGCGTCGCCTGGCGCCCCTTCCGGCTCCCCCTGCGCGCCGAAACCCATGCCGCGCACGGCACCGCCTCGTCACGCGAGGGGCTCCTCATCGTGGTCGAAGGCGTCGAAGGGGCTCGTGGCCTCGGTGAGGCATCCCCGCTCCCCTCCTACTCGGGCGGCAGCGTCGAGGAATGCGCGGCCATCCTTGCTGGCCTCGCAACCGGCCTTCTCGCCTCCCCCGCGGAGTCGCTCTGGCGCTCCCTTCCGCCGCTGGTGGGTGGTCACCCGGGCTCCGTGGCCGCCCTTGCCTGTGGCTTCGAAACCGCCGTCGCCGACCTCCTCGCGCGCACCGAGGGTGTCCCCCTCCACCGCTTCCTCCGTCCCCGCACCGGCGCCGATGCCGATGCCGTGATTGAAGCGAACGCCGTCATCGACAACCCGGACCCGATGCGCGCCGCCGAGGAAACTCGCGACGCCATCCAGGCTGGCTTCACCACCCTGAAAGTCAAAATTGGCTTCGACCTCGACCGCCAGCGCCTCGCCGCCGTTCGCGCCGTCGCCGGGCCGTTCGTCCACCTCCGCGCTGATGCCAACGGCGCCTGGGACGAATCCGCCGTCCTCGAGGCCCTTCCCCGGCTCGCCGCCGCCGGTGTTGAGCTGCTCGAACAGCCGCTGCCACCCTCGGCCGGGCCCGCCGCGCTCGCCCGGGTGCGCGCCGCCGGCTCTGTTCCGATGGCCGCCGACGAAGGCTGCCGCACGACCGCGGAGTTCGCCGCGCTGCTGGCGGCCGGCGCTATCGATGCCGTCGTCGTGAAGCCGATGGCCAGCGGCCTCCGGGAAGCCCTCGCCATTCTTGCCGCCGCCCGCGAAGCCGCCCTCGACGCCATCGTGACCACCACCTTCGATGCCGGCATCGGGACCGCCCTCGCGATGCATGTCGCGGCCACCCTCGATGAGCCCCGCCCTGCCTGCGGCATCGCCACCCACGCCCGCCTCGCCGCCGACATCGTGACTGGCGTCGCGCCCGTGGAAAACGGCCGTGTCACCCTGGCCGGCATCGCCCACATCCCCGGGCTCGGTCTCACCCTCGATGATGCGGCTCTCGAAGCCCACGCCACCGGCCCCTGGCAGGAGGTCCGCCGCTGACCGCGCCCATGCCCGATTGGCTTCAGCACCGCGCCTCCGCCCTCCCCGGCGCGACCGCCGTCGTCCTGGCCGATGGCACCGCCCTCACCTACGCCGAACTCGATGCCCGGGTCGCGGCCCTGGCGGAGGCCCTCCAATCGCGCGGCATCGCCGCCGGCCACCACGTCGCGCTCCTCGCCCTGAACTCGCTCGAATTCGTCGACGCCGTCCACGCGGTCACCCGCCTCGATGCCGTGCTCGTGCCCCTGAACGCGCGCCTCACGCCGGCCGAGCTCGCCTACCAGCTCGAGAACTGCGGCGCGCGCCTCCTGCTCACGCACGCCCCCACGGCCGCCCTCGCCCGCGAAGCCGCTGCCATGACGGGCACCCCCATCCTTGAGATCGATGCTACGGCCACTGCTCTCGCGCTCAATCACCAGGAGATCCCCCTCCAGACGCACGACCCCGCCGCTCCGCACTCCATCATCTACACATCGGGCACCACCGGCCGCCCGAAGGGCGCCATCCTCACCTACGAGAACTTCGCCGCCAGCGCCGCCGCATCCGCCTACAACATGGGCGTTCTCCCCGGCGACCGCTGGCTCGCCTGCATGCCGCTCTTCCATGTCGGCGGCCTGAGCATCGTCCTTCGCAGCGCCATCTATGGCACCGCGGTCGTGATCCACCCCGCCTTCGATGAACACGCCGTCAATCGCGCCCTCCGCGACGAAGGCGTGTCGCTGCTCTCCGTCGTCCCC
>JAYRRO010000282.1:0-2386 GCA_041910095.1 Dehalococcoidia bacterium | reverse complement strand
GGCGAGCGCGCCAAAAAAGGCATCGACCCCGTTCGCGCTCGTGAACACGATCCAGTCCCAGCGCGATCCCACCCGTTCGTCCGTGGTCAGCTCGCCGGGGGTGTGGCGAACGCGGAGCACGGGCGCCTCGACGACCTCGGCGCCGAGCGCCGCGAGCCGCTCCGCGAGTTCGCTCGCCTGCGCGCGGGCACGCGTGACCACGACGCGCTTCCCCGCGAGTGGCCCTGGCTCGAACCACGCAAGTTCGTCCGCGAGGGCGGCGGTTTCACCGATGACCATGACCGCGGGCGCGCCCAGCCCCGCCTCCGCCACCGCTTCCGCGAGCGTGGCAAGGGTCGCGACCACGACGCGCTGCCTCGGCGTCGTGCCCCACTGCACGCAGGCCGCGGGTGTGGCGGCGGGCCAGCCTTCATCCATCACCGCCTGGAGCGAACCGGCCAGGCCTTCGACGCCCATCAGCAGCACGAGCGTCCCAGGCTTGCGAAAGGCGGCGCCGTCGTCCGGCTCGGCCACATCGGCAGCCTGGCGCCGCCCCGTGGCCACGTGCAGCACCGCGCTGAGGCCGCGATGGGTCACCGGGATACCCGCGTAGGCCGCTGCGGCGATAGCGGAGGTGACCCCGGGAATGACGGTGTACGGCACCCCGGCCGCCCGGCACGCAAGCGCTTCCTCGCCGCCGCGGCCGAAGACGAAGGGGTCGCCACCCTTAAGGCGCACCACGCGCTGCCCTGCCTTCGCGCGCCGCACGATCTCGGCCTCGATCTCGCGCTGACTCATCGCGTGGTTCGCCGCGCGCTTGCCGACGTAGACCAGCTCGCACCCGGGCCGCGTTTCGTGCAGCAGCGCCGGTGAGGCGAGCGCGTCATAGAGCACGGCGTCCGCGCTCGCGAGCGCGCGCACGCAGGCCACCGTCGCGAGCCCGGGGTCCCCGGGCCCCGCACCGGCAATCCAGACGTGGCCGGAGGCCGTATCCGTCATGCACGCATGGTAGCGCGCGGGCGGTTTGCACGGACTTGCGCGCCTCTTCGCCTTGCACGGTAAGGGAACAGTTAGGAGCGCCTAATGCTCACAGGATCCTTTAAGGAATCTCGGGCATCGTCGTTCCCTCGGAGGAGACCACATGGGTTCACGCAAGCTTCTCGGCGGGTTGGCCGCCGCCGTCCTGCTGATTGTCATCGCCGGAGGAGCGTTCTGGTACTTCGTCATCCGCGACGATGCCCCCGAGAAGGCCACCCTCGCGGGCGCCATCGACTCCATCGGCACGAGCGCGCCTGCCTCGCCTGCCGCTGGCTCGACCGCCTCGGGCACCGGTGGCACCCCGGGCGCGGCCGCCGCCGGCGCGACCACCGCCGCGACCACCACCTCGGCCTCGCCCGGCATCGCGGGGACCTGGGTCCCCGATACGACGAAGGAGACGTTCGTCGGCTACCGCGTCGTAGAGGAGCTGGCGCGCGTGGGCACTGCCACGGCGGTCGGGCGCACCTCCGGCGTGACCGGCTCCGTCGTCATGACCGCGAATAGCCTCCAGTCGGCGAAGATCACGGCGGACATGACGACGCTGAAGAGCGACAGCGGCATGCGCGACGGCCAGCTTCGCAACCAGGCCATCGAATACTCGAAGTTCCCGACATCGGTGTTCGAAGTCACCGAAGCCATGCCCCTGCCCGAAGGGCTCGCGGGCGGGCAGGCGGTGAAGACGACGCTGAAGGGCAAGCTCACCCTCCACGGCGTAACGAAGGATGTCCAGGTGCCGGTGGAGGCGCAGCTCAAGGACGGCCTGCTGATCGTCGTCGGCAACATCGATATCAAGTTCGCGGACTACGCGATCAGCAAGCCGCAGGGCGCCTCGGTCCTGAGCATCGAGGACCACGGCCTGATGGAGCTGCAGCTCATCCTCAAGAAGGGCTGATCGAGAAGCTGTTAGCTGTTAGCTGATAGCGAACGCCAGCGAATGTGCGAACGGCGCCGGGAGACCGGCGCCGTTGCCACGCTGGCGTGCACCCGGGCTTTGTGTCCAACCTGCTCCACACAACGCCCGTTGTGTCCAACGAAACGCCTTTCGCCATACACAAATGGCCCGGGGGGGGTTCGCTACCCCGTTTCTCTTTCCTCCTGTCTCTTTTCTCCCGTCGCCCCCCTACGATGGTCGCGAACCATGATGCCTTCGCCCCCTTGCCGCCCTTCGCCGCGCATGACCACGCTCGCCCGGTATGCCCTTTCCATGCCCGAACGCGCCCTCCGCGCGGTCACGGCGGCCGTCGCCGGCGGCGTCCACGAGACCGGGCAGCTGGTCCTCCCCCGCTTCGTACGCCGCAGCCGCCTGTACGAAGTCACCGCGCGCAACGCCCTGCGCATCGCCATCGAACTCATCGGCGGCGTGGAGGGC
>JAYRRO010000281.1:0-35300 GCA_041910095.1 Dehalococcoidia bacterium | reverse complement strand
GGGCGCCGTCGTCACCGAGGTCGATGTCGCGGGCCATCCAGAAGCGGACCCCCTCGGCACCGTAGGTCTCCTGGCGGAGCGGGTCATCGCCGACGACGTCGCTCACTCGGCGGGCACCCGGGTCATCGGCACAGCAAAGCAGGAGGCCGCCGGGCCGCACCCTGCGGGCGAAGACGGTGAATGCCTCGTGGTAGGCCTCGGGGGTGCCGTAGTAGTCGAGATGGTCGGGCTCGACGTTGGTGATGACGGCGATCTCGGGCTCGTATTCGTGGAAGGCGCGCTTGTACTCGTCGGCCTCAACGACGCACCAGTCGCCTTCGCCCCAGGCGGCGTGGCCGCCGAGGTCGGGGCTTTCGCCGCCGAGGAGGTACATGGGGCGGAGGCCGGCCTCGGCGAAGATGAAGGCGATAAGGCTGGAGGTCGTGGTCTTGCCGTGGGCCCCGGCGACGGCGATGACGCGCTTGCCTTCCATGAGGCGGGCGACCATCTCGGCGCGAAGGATGACCGGGATTCCACGGCGCCGCGCCTCGGCGAGCTCGGGGTTGTCGTCCTGTGCGGCGGCAGTGGTGACGACAAGTTCCGGGTCGCCGAGGTTCGCGGCATCGTGGCCTTCAAAGACGCGGGCTCCCATGCGCTGGAGCCGCGCCGTGAAGTCGGAAGGGCGGAGGTCGCTGCCGGTGACGGCGATGCCGCGTTCGAGAAGCAGCTGTCCGATTGCCGACATATGCATGCCGCCGATGCCGACGAGGTGGACGGGGCCGTTGATGGGTGCGCTCATCGGCTCGCCACCTCCAGGAGAAGGTCGACGATGGCGCTGGCGGCGCCGGGCCGGGCGAGCTTCGCCGCGGCATCGCGCATCGCGGCGAGCCGGGAGGGGTCGCCCAGGAGCGATTCGACGGTCCCGGGGAGGGCGGCGATGTCGCGTTCCTCGAGGATGACGGCGGCACCGCCATCGGCGAGGAAGCGGGCGTTGTCACGCTGGTGGCCGCCAGCGAAGGTGCCGGGGATGAGAATAGAAGGCAGCTTCGCGGCAGGCAGCTCGCCGAGGACGCTTGCGCCGGCTCGCATGACGGCGAGGTCGGCGGCGAGCATCACGATGGGCAGATCGTCGCGGAAGGCGGCAGTGTGATAGCGGGCGGAGAGCGCCGGGCCGAGGGCGGCGCGGATGCGTTGGGCGTCGGGCGCATCGGCGGGGCCGGTGACGTGCACAACAACGGTGGAAGGAAGGAGCGCCGGGAGGGCGGCGAAGATGGCGGTGTTGATTGCCTTCGCACCCTGGGATGCACCGGCCACCACGAGAAGCCGGTCGTTTGCGGCGACGTCGAGGGCGGCGCGGGCCTCCTCGCGGGTTGTGGTGAAGAACTCGGCACGCACCGGGTAGCCGGTGATGACCGTCTTGCGGGCCGGGAGGAAGGCGAGGGCGGCCTCGGCGGTCGTGGCCATGCGCGTGGCGAGGCGGGTCTCGGCGCGGACCGCCCAACCGGGGCTCACATCCGGGAGGTACACCACGAGGGGGCGGCGGAGGATGCGCGCGGCAAGGCTCGCTGGGAAACTCGCGTAGCCACCCGTGCTGAAGACGGCATCGGGGCGGAAGGCGCGAAGGCGGCGGGCGGCCGCGAAGGTACCCGTGGCAAGGCGGAACATCGCCTTCCCGAGCGAGAGTGGCCCCTTGCCGCGAACCGCCGCGGCAGGCACGGCTTCGAAAGCGATGCCCGTCGCTTCGACGCGGGCGCGTTCGCCGCGGTCCTCGGGGCCGAAGAAGCGCACCTCGGCGGGGACGCCGCGGGCGATGAGGGCGTCGTAGACCGCGAGGGCGGGAAGGATGTGTCCGCCGGTGCCGCCGGCCGTGAGCGCGAGTCTCATCGGTGGGGCCTCCGGACGATGCGGCGCTCGGCGTGGGGGTCGTTGTACCCGCCTTTGTCGCGGCTGAAGCGCGAGACGCTGATGAGCACGCCCATCGCGAGCATCACCGCAGCGAGGGCGTTCCCGCCGAAGCTCAGGAACGGGAGGGGGACGCCGGTGAGCGGAATGACCCGGGTGATGCCCCCGATGTTGAGGAGTGCCTGTGCGGTGATCCAGGTGGTGATGCCGGCTGCGACCAGCGTGCCGAAATCGTCGCGGGAGCGGCGGGCCACCTGGTAGCCGCGGAACATGAGGATGACGTAGAGCCCGAGCACGGCGACGGTGGCGACCAGGCCGAGCTCTTCGCCGATGATGGCGAAGACGCCGTCGGTGTGGCTTTCGGGGATGTAGAAGAACTTGCCGCGGCTGGCGCCGAGGCCGAGCCCATGCCAGCCGCCGTTGCCGATCGCCATGACGGCCTGGAGCGTCTGGAAGGCGTGGCCGCGCGGGTCGGATTCACCATCGAAGAACCCGGCGAGGCGGTCGGCGCGGTAGCCCTGGAGGGTGGCTAGCAGCACGACGGCCAGCAACCCGGCGCCGGCCAGCGCGAACATTTGGGCGAGCGAGGCGCCGGCGACCCAGAACATCGTCACGGTGATGACGAGGATGATCATCGTCGTGCCGAGGCTGGGTTCGAGGATGATGAGTGCGGCGACCAGGCCAATGATGATCATGAAGGGGAGCAGGCCGGCTTCCCAGCTGCGGACCTGCTCCGGGCCCTTGCTCTGCAGCCAGGCGGCGACGTAGAGGATGACGGTGAGCTTGGCGAACTCGGCGGGCTGGATGGTGAGGTCGCCGGCGCCGATCCAGCGCTTCGCGCCGTTGCCTTCGACACCAACGACGAGGACTGCGGTCAGCATGGCGATGGTGATGAGCATGATCGGCATCGCGTAGCGCTGGTAGATGCGGTAGTCGATGCGCATGGCGACGACCATGAGCACCGTGCCAATCACGGCCCAGATGAACTGCCGGAAGATGTAGTAGTTCGCATCGCCGAAGCGGGCGAGGCCGATGACGAAGCTCGCGCTCCAGACCACAACCAATCCCGTGATGGTGAGCGCGGCGGCGAGCGCGATGAGGGCGAAGTCCGGGCGGCCGGGAGCCCAGTCGCCAGTGCGGGGGGCAGCTGCCATCACGCTACCTCCGTGAAGCCGGGGAGTGCCCGGACGAGCGCGCGGAACGCCTCGCCGCGGGCCTCGAAGTGGGGGTAGACATCGAAGCTCGTGCCGGCGGGCGAGAGGAGGACGGCATCGCCGGGCTGTACGCGCGCGGTGGCGGCCGCTACCGCCTCTTCGAGGGTCGCCACGAGGGTGCAATCGGCGACCGCGGTGCACATGGCGTCGCGGAAGAGCGCTCCGGATTCGCCGAAGCAGACGATGGCGCGGCAGCGTTCGCGGGCGAGCGCCTGGAGGCCGTCGAGCGGGAGCTTCTTATCGCGCCCGCCGAGGAGGAGCACCACGGGTTCGGCGAGGGCGCGGAGGCCCGCCATCGTGCGCTCGGGCGAAGTGGCGATGCTGTCGTTGATCCAGGTCGCGCCGGCGGCCGTGCCCACGACTTCGAGGCGGTGAGAAACGCCCGGGAAGGCGCGCGCGGCGCGGGCCATCGCCTCAACCGGGATACCGGCGGCATCGGCGATGGCGCAGGCCATGACGACGTTGGCGGCATTGTGCTCACCGCGCAGGCGGATGGCGGAACGATCGAGCACCGGCCGCGGACGTCCACCGCGGCGGACGAGAACCTCTCCGCCTTCGATCCAGGCGCCGTCGCCTTCGACTTCGCCGCGGAGGGACGTGCGCGCGAGGCGGCCGTGCACCGACGGGATGAGGCCGATGCTCGTGTCGTCGTCGATGTTGAGGATGGCGACATCGGACGGCGACTGGTGGGCGAGCAAGTTGCGCTTGAGGCCGACGTATTCGTCCCAGCGGAACTGGTCGAGGTGGTTGGGCGTAATGTTCGTTATCGCGCCGATGGCGGGCGAGCGGTCGGTGTACTGGAGCTGGGTGTGGCTGATTTCGAGGATGACGGCCGTGTCCGTGGTGATTTCGCCGAGGCGGCCCAGGAGCGCTTCGCCGATGTTGCCGCCGACGACGTGCTCGATGCCAGCCTCGCGCGCCATCGTGCCCACCAGGGCCGTGGTGGTGGACTTGCCGCTTGAGCCCGTGATGCCGATCAGGCGGCCAGGGCAGAGCTGGAGGAAGAGACGCATCTGCGAGGTGATGGGGATGCCCAGTTCGCGCGCGCGGACCAGCGCCGGGTCGTAGCGGAGCACGGACTGGGAGACCGCGACGAGGTCGAAGCCGGCCGGGTCGAGCAGCGGCTGCCCCGTGACGACGCCTTCGACGCCGGCGGGCGCGGAGGCTTTCGCGGCGGCGAGCTGGGCGTCGGTGCGGGTGTCGGACATGGTGACGGCGGCGCCGTTCGCGACGAGCCACGCCGCGAGGTCGCGCCCTTCGATGCCGAGGGAGTACACGAGCACGCGGCGGCCGCGTACATCGGGCGCGTTGCCGTGGGCGGCGGTCATTCGGGCACCGCCAATGCGAGCGCGACACCGAGCATGGCCGCGGCGATCCCGACGAGCCAGGCGCGGGTGACGATTTGCGTTTCGGCCCAGCCGCTCATTTCGAGGTGCATATGGAAGGGTGCCCGCTTGAAGAAGCGTTTGCCGCCTGTCGCCCGGAAGTAGGCGATCTGGATGATGTTGGAGAGGGCTTCGATGACGAAGACGATGCCGATGACGGGAAGCAGCAGCCATTGGCCCGTCATGAGTGCGACGACGGCGAGGCTGGAGCCGAGGGCGAGGGCACCGGTATCGCCCATGAAGACGAGCGCCGGGTGGGCGTTGTACCAGAGGAAGCCGAGGTTGGCGCCGGCGATGATGAACGAGAAGGTGGCGACGTACTGCTGGCCCTGGATGAAGGCGATGATGCCGTAGGCGATGAAGGCGATGAGGGTCGTGCCGCCGTCCAGGCCATCCAACCCGTCGGTGACGGCGACGGCGGCGGTGGTGGCGACGATGGTGACCACGGCGATTGGCAGGTAAAAGAGCCCGAGTTCGTGCTGGCCCTGCCACGGGATGTTGATGGACTGAACCCCGATGTGGTCGTAGAGGATCCAGGCCGCGCCGCTGGCGAGGACGGTGGTGAAGACGATCTTGAAGCGCCAGCTCAGGCCCGTCTGCCGGCGGCCCTGGAGGGTGCCCATGTCGTCGATCACGCCGGCGGCGCCGGTAATGCCGATCATCGCCAGGGGCAGGAGGATGGAGCGGTGGGCCCACCACTCAACGGCGACGGCGGCGACGAGGAAGGTGGGGGCCCAGATCATGAGGCCGCCGAAGGTGGGAGTACCGGCCTTCTTGTTGTGAGCCTCGGTCTGGTATTCGCTGATGGCCTTGCCCATCTTCTGGGCGCGCAGGTAGCGCAGGATGGGAATCCCGAGGACCACGCCCAGGCCGAAGGTGATGACGCCAGAGATGAGGGCATGAATCACGGCGCGGCCTCGAGCAGGGGGATGATGGTCTCGAGGGCCTCGCTGCGGCTTCCCTTGACGAGCACGGCATCGCCTTCGCGGAGTTGGCCGGCCAGGTAGGCGGCGGCTTCTTCCTTCGTGGGGAACCAGCGGGTGCCGGTGAGTCCGGCCGCCTTCGCGGCATCGGCGACGACTCGCCCGAGTTCGCCGAAGGTGACCAGGGCGGTGCAGTTGGCGGCGGCGACCTCGCCGATGCGGCGGTGCTCGGCTTCGGCGTGCTCTCCCAGTTCGGCCATCTTGCCGAGGAAGGCGATCGTGCGGGCGCCGCTCGTGCGCTGGGCGCCGAGCATGGCCAGCGCGCCCGCGACGGATGCAGGACTGGCGTTGTAGCGGTCGTCGATGATGGTCGCGCCGTTGCGGCCCTGGAGCGCTTTCGCGCGGCCGGCCACATCGGCGCGGCCGACGCTGTTGGCGGCATCGAAGAAGGAGACGCCGAGGGCCATGGCCACCGCCATGGCGGCGACGGCGGCGGGCACGGTGTGCTCGCCGGGAAGCGGCGAATCGAGGCGTGCCTGCTTCGCCCCGGAGGTCACGAAGAAGCGGCCGCCAGCGAGGCCTTCGCCGTGATAGTCGGACCAGGCGAGGAGCGGGCGCGGCTGCGAATGGTCGAGCCAGCGGCCGAAGGTGACCGTGCGGCAGGCCAGGCCATCGACTGCCGGGGCGATGCGCGGGTCATCGAGATTGAGGACGGCGGTGCCGTGCTCCGGGAGCCAGCGGGCGAGGCTGAGCTTTTCCCTTGCGATAGCCTCGATGCTGCCGAGCTTCTCGACGTGGGTGAGGCCGATATTGAGGACGACGCCGACCTCGGGCTCGGCGATTTCGCAGAGCTGGACGATTTCGCCCTTCGAATCCATCCCCATCTCAAGAACGGAAATCTCGTCGTCCTCGGTGAGGGAGAGCAGCGCGAGGGGGAGTCCTTCGCGCGAATTGAAGTTGCCGGTGCTGCGGTGGGTGCGGAAGTGGCGCGCGAGGACGGCCGCGGTCATCTCCTTGGCGGTCGTCTTGCCGACGGTGCCGGTGATGCCGACGACGCGGGCGCGGCAATGGCGGCGCCAGGCATGCGCGAGTTCGCCGGCGGCGCGGGTGGCATCGGAGGCGACGATGATTGTCTTGCCGGGCCAGTCGCCTTCGGGGGCGCGTTCGCAGATGGCGGCGACGGCACCGTTCGCGAGGGCGGGCGCGACGAAGAGGTTGCCATCGGTGTTTTCGCCCGGGAAAGCGGTGAAGAGGTCGCCGGGCACGACGTTGCGGGAGTCGGCGGCGCCACCGGTGATGGGCGTATCAGGCCCTTCGGTCACGGCGTACCCGCGTTCGCGCATGGCGCGGGCGGCGAACGCTGTCGTAAGCGTGGTCATCGCCGGACCTGCTTCGCGTCCGCGCTGGGGAGGACGTTGAGGTAGTTGAGAGCGTCATCGAGGATCGCCGCGGCGACGGGGGCCGCCGCGACGCGCCCGGTGAGCAGGTCCTGGTTCTGGTCGAGCTTCACCAGGACGATGAGCTTCGGGTCATCGGTGGGGGCGAATTCGACGAACGAGGCGATCTGGCGGTCGTCGTAGCCGCTGGCGACGGGAACGTTCGCGGTGCCGGACTTGCCGCCGGCCGTGTAGTTGCGAGGTTGCATGGGGTCGGGCCAGCCGGGATTGACCACCTTTTCGAGCATCATGCGGATGGTGGCGCTGGTCTGGGCCGAGATGGCGCGCCCTTCGGCGGTCGGGGCGATGTCGTGGCGGACGCCGCGCTCATCGATGGTGGCGCGGACGAGGTGGGGCTTCATGAGCATGCCGCCGTTGATGCAGGCGGCGATGGCCGAGAGCATCTGGATGGGCGTGACGCTAATAGATTGGCCGAAGGACTGGGTGGCCAGGTCGACGGGCGACCAGGGCGGTTCGAGGTGTTCGTCCTCGGGCTTGCGGATGATGCCCTCGGCCTCCCCGGAGAGGTCGATTCCGGTAGTTCGGCCGAAGCCGAAGGCGTCGAGGTACTTATGGAAGAGGGGTTGGCCGAGCTTTTCGACCATGAAGACGGCGCCGGTGTTGATCGAGTTCTGGAGCACGCCCGTCATGGTCTGCGTTCCATAGACACGGTCGTCCCAGTTCTTGATGGTCACGTCGTACAAACGAATTTCACCCGTATCGACATACGAGGTATCGGGGGTGACGAGGCCCTGGTCGATGGCCGCGGCGGCGGTGACCACCTTCATCACGGAGCCGGGCTCGTAGAGGTCGGTGACGGCACGATTCTTGAGGAGTTCGACCTGCTTCTTGTCCGAGAGGTCGAGGGAGCTGTACTTGAGGCCGGGGCTGCTGGCGAGGGCGAGGATTTCGCCGGTGTGCGGGTCCATCATGATGACGCTGCCGCCCTGGGCGCGGTGCTCCTTGACGGCGGCGTCGAGCTTCTGCTCTGCCATCTGCTGGAGATAGCGGTCGATGGTGAGGACGAGGTCGTGGCCGGGGCGGGGCTCTTCGACGACAGAACGGCCGAAGGGGATGGGGTCGCCGGTGGTATCGCGCTCGTAGACGGCTTTGCCGGGCTTGCCCAGGAGCTCGGTGTTGTGGGAGAGCTCGATGCCCGCGAGACCGGTGTTATCGAGGCCGGTAAGGCCGAGCACGCTCGCGCCGACATCGCCCTCGGGGTTGACGCGCCTGCTATCGGGCAGGAGAACGACGCCCGGGATCTCGGCGGCGGCGATGGCGTGGCCGGTTTCGTAGTCGATGTCGCGGGCGATGAGCACATCGCCGTTCTTGTTGGCGACCATGCCGCGGATGGCGGCCGGGTCCATCCTCAGGAGCTTCGCGAGCTGCTCGGAGGCTGGGCCAGAGCGTTCGGGGGCGCGCCAGGTGCGGCCGCTGATGTAGACATTCCAGGTATCGACGGAGGCGGCGAGGACGTTGCCGTTGCGGTCGAGGATGGAGCCGCGGCGGGCATAGAAGGTGGAGTCGGCGGTTTGTTCTTCGCGGGTCTGGCGGGCGTAGGCGTTGTGCTGGAGCACCTGGAGCTGCACGAGGCGGCCGAGGATGACCAGGGCGAAGGCGCCAAGGAACGCAGCGGGCAACCAGACCCGGCGAGTGCCATGCCCTCGCTGTGTCATCCGAACGCGCCTCCTGCCGGCGGGCGGGGGAGCCTGGCCGGCGACGGGTTTATTGCCCCAGGTGCACCCACTTCAGGAGTGACTGCCACCAGGACTCGGGCTCGTCCGTTTTGGGGGCGGGCCCGGGGAGATACTCGGAAGGGATCTTGGCGGGCGCGGGGCCCGGCTCGGAGATGGCGACGTAGATAGGGGTTTCGCCGGGCCCGAGACCGATCTCGGCGGCGCGACGCTGGATGCGGGGCAGCGAGGTGAGCTGCGCGACGTCGGCCTCGAGGAGGCGGAGCTCGCCGTTGATGCGGGTCTGCTCGGCATCGAGCCGCTGGACTTCAAAACCGCGGCTGGTGGCCGTGCTGTTCTGGAGCACGGGGAGCATGGCGGCGAGGCCGGCGATGACGATGGCCGCGAGGACCCATCCGTTAACCCCGGGGAGACGGACGGGGACGGGGAGCGAGCGGCGCTGGCCGTAGGGGTGATTAATCGCGGCCATGGCCCCTCCTCCAACGGTGGGTGACCCGCGCGAGTGGCGGGATGGCGAGCGCGGCGGTGAGCCGCGTTCCGGGCGGCACGGCTAGCGGATCCGTTCGGCGGCGCGGAGCAGGGCGCTCCGCGCGCGAGGGTTCGATGCGACTTCGGCCTCGGAGGGGCGGACGGCACGGCGGGTGAGGTCGCGCAGGGAGGCGACGTGGCCGCAGCGGCAGACCGGAAGGCCGGGGGGGCAGATGCAGGCGGCCGCCTCGCGGCGGATGTACTGCTTCACGATGCGGTCTTCGAGAGAGTGGAAGCTAATCACGACGAGTTTCCCGCCGTCGTCGTGACCGGTTCCAGGGCCGAGCAGGCTGTGGGCTTGCGGGAGGCCCGAGTCAAGGCTGTCGAGTTCGCCATTGACCCGGATCCGGAGCGCAAGAAAGACCTTGGTGGCGGGGTGAATTTGGGTTCGGCCTTTTGCACCCCCCACAGCCTGCTCGACGGCTCTGGCCAGATCCCACGTCGTCCGCAGGGGACGAGCGCGGAGGATGGCGGCGGCGATGCGGCGCGAGGCACGCTCCTCGCCGTAGCGCCAGATGAGGTCCGCGATCTCGGCCTCATCCCATTCGTTGACGATTTCGGCCGCGGTGAGCCCGCCGGAGCGCTGGTCCATGCGCATATCCAGGGGGCCTTCCTGGCCGAACATGAAGCCCCGATCGGGGGCGCCGAACTGCAGCGATGAGACGCCGAGGTCCATGAGGATGCCATCGGCGCGGCCGATGCCTTCCGCGGCGGCCAGTGCGGCGAGATCGCGGAAGTTCCCGTGGGCGAAACTGATGTGCCTCCCAAACACGGTCAGCTTCGCCCGCGCGAACTCCAGCGCATCGCGGTCCTGGTCGATGCAGAGCAGGCGGCCGGTGGGGCCCATGGCTTCGGCGATGCGGCCGCTGTGCCCGCCGAGGCCAGTCGTGCAGTCGATGTAGGTGCCACCCTCGCGCACGGCGAGATAGTGGAGGGATTCCTCGAGGAGCACGGGCGTGTGGGAAGGCGCAAGCGTCATGGCTGGCACGTTACTCCTCCCCTTCGTCGTCGAGCGCCGCGAGGACGTCGCGGTCCCAGATTTCGTAATGGTCGCGGACGCCGACGACGACGACCGGGGTATTGGGCTTGAGGCCCGCGTATTCAATGAGCCGGGAGGGGATGTTCAGGCGGCCCTGGACATCCTTGTTCACCGGTTCCGCGTTCCCGAAGAACTTGCGGAGCCGGGTGCGTCCGTCCCGCGTGGAGGGGTCCACCGTGCTCTCCAGCCGGGCGCCTTCGGTATCGAAGGCCGCCTGGGTATAGACGGCGATGCACTTGTCGGCGCCCGCGGTGAGGATGGCCGGCCCTTCAAAGAACGGCCGGAAACGGGGCGGCATGGGAACACGGCCCTTGTCGTCGAGCTGGTAGGGAACCTGGCCGATGAACGGTGCCATTGCCCTTGCTCGCCCCTTCGTTGATGCGGGCGGGGGATGCTCCCCTGGGGGCTTTCCGTGGGAGGATTCCCCACGCGTCCCCAAATTCACCCACCGGCACGATATCTTCCCCCACGGAGGCGTGTCAACAGGGTCTTTGAGCATCTGGGAACCATCGCGCTTACCATTGGCACTCATGGCGCGCATCGCGATCCTGACCGTTTCCGATTCGGGCGCCGCGGGCGGGCGTGAGGACGTGAGCGGAGACACGGCGGAACGGCGCTGCATCGAGGCGGGACACACGCTTGCGGCGCGCTCGATCGTCGCGGATGAGCGGGAAGCCATCGCCGGGAAGCTGCGTGAATGGGCGGATTCGGGCATCGCGGACTGGGTGATCACGACGGGTGGAACGGGGCTCACCGAACGTGATGTGACCCCGGAAGCGACCCGCGATGTGGCGGAGCGGGATGTGCCAGGGGTGCCGGTGGCGCTGTGGGTGAATGGATTGAAGCAGACGCCGTTCGCGGCACTTTCGCGGGGCGTGGCGGTGCAACGGAGGCGGACCGTGATCGTGAACCTGCCGGGCAACCCGAAGGCGGTGGCCGATGGGATGGATGTGTTGGTGCCGCTTTTTTCGCACGCGGCGCGGCTGCTGGCGGGCCCAATGGAGCACACCACAGCGGCCGACAGCGGCCGATCATGACGGGCCGCACGCTGTGGGGAGTGGTGGGGAGGATCGCGGGCGAGGTGGGGGCCAGGCGTGCGAATTGATGTCCTGACGCTCTTTCCGGAGGCGTTCGCGGGGCCGCTGGACGTTTCGATCATCAAGCGGGCGCGGGATGCCGGCCTGCTGGAGCTGCGGTACCATCAGGTTCGGGATTTCGCCACGGACCGGCATCGGAGCGTGGACGATTACCCCTTCGGCGGCGGGCAGGGGATGGTAATGCGGGTGGATGTGCTCGACCGTGCGCTCGCGGCGGTACGGGCTGAGGACGAGGAAGCCGGGCTGGTGGTTTTCCTTTCGCCCCAGGGCGAGCCGCTCACGGACGGTCTCGTGCGCGAACTGGCGCGGGAGGCGCGCCTCATTCTCGTCTGCGGCCGGTACGAAGGGGTGGACGAGCGCTTCATCGAGCATCGTGTGGACCGCGAGGTGTCCATCGGCGACTACGTGCTAACGGGCGGCGAGCTGCCGGCGATGGTGCTCATCGACGCCGTGACACGGCACGTGCCGGGAGCGCTGGGGGATGAGGCGTCACCGGAGGAGGAGTCGTTCGCGGACGGTCTGCTGGAGCACCCGCAATATACGCGCCCGGCGGAGTACAACGGGTGGGGCGTGCCGGACGTCCTCCTCAGCGGGCACCACGCGAACATCGAGAAGTGGAAGAAGGCGCAGCGGCTGGAACGCACGCGGGCGCGGCGGCCGGACCTTCTTGAGCCGCCGCGGGGGGGCTAATCGAGCTCGGGGCGTTCCTCGCGGATGCGTGATGTGACTTCCTCGACGTCGCGGACGGCGAGGAGGCGGCGCGAGCGGGGATTTCGCCAATCGCGGCGGCGCAGCGTGTTGGTGCGGAGGTCGTACACGCAGAAGCGGTAGCCGCGCCGTTCGAGAAGGGCGGCGAGGTAGCCGGTCTCGGCGGGGCGGCCGCGGGGGAGTTCGATCAGCCAGGCGAGGGGCGTTCCGCGGGCCATAAGGGCATCGGCGCCGGCGAGGATGGCGGCCTCTTCGCCCACGGCTTCAATGACGATGAGATCGGGGTCTCGTTCGCCGCAAACGGTGTCGAGGTCCGGGTAGAGCGCGGGTTCGTCGCCATCAGCGCGGACGGGGATGACGGTCAGTTGGTCCAATTCGTTGAGGGCGGCGTTGGTGGCCATGCCAGCGAGGGCGGCCTCGTCGCGTTCGAGGGCAATGACTTCGCCGGAGGCGCCAAGGAGGCGGGCAAGAAACAGGGCCTGCACACCGTCGCCGGCGCCGGCATCCACGGCGAGGCCGCCACGGCGCAGGAACCGTTCCTCGAAGGCGTACTCCCAGCGGTCCGGGCGGCCGAAGTAGTAGGCGCGGGCGGCGGGCGTGCGCTGCAAGGGCAGCTCCAGCCACAGGCCTTCCCAGCGAACGATGAGCGGTTGCTTTCGAACCAGCCGGTGCAGGTGGTGCGCGGCGAAGCGGGCGGCCGCCAGCGTGCGCACGGTCCATGGGGCATCGACGCGCGCGAAGTCGCGAAGGAAAGCCAGGGTATCGCCGCCGAAGCGCATGCGAGCATCGTCGCAGAGCGCGCGGCCGGGCGGAATCAGCCGCCGTATTCCCAGCCGAGCTGCTGGATGGTCCAGGCCGGGTCTCCGCCGCGAACGTCCCCGGCGATGACTTCGCCCGTGTACTGGATGTGGTCGCCGACAGGGCGCGCTTCCACGACGCGGCACTCGAACCAGGCGACGGAGCCGTCATAGATGGGCACCCCGGTGTTGGGCGCATCGAAGAAGTGGTGGTCGCCGAGCTTGTCGCCGGCGACTTCGGCCGGGCGGGTGTAGCGGGAGATGACTTCTTCGCTATCGGGCGGCACAAGGCAGACGCTAAAGGCACCGCCGGCATCGATGAGGCGGCGCGTGTGTGCATCGTGCTCGACAAAGACGGTGTAGAGGCGGGGTGCGAAGGAGCACTGGCTCCCCCAACTCGCGGTCATCAGGTTGCGGTCCTGGCCGGCGCGGGAACCGACCAGGAAGATGCCGTAGGGCTGCGCGAGCAGGGCGGCCGCGGTGGCATCGGGGACTTCGGGCATGGCATGGCTCCGTGCGGGGATTCACTCGAACGTAGCACCGGCAAAGCGGCACGGGGCGTGTCGTTGCGAAGCTGCAAGGCGGCGTATTATCGCGGCCTCGGGAGGGTGACATGCCAACGGTGGAGACGGTGCTCGGGCCTATCGACGCGAAGGGGCTGGGGGTGACGCTCAGCCACGAGCATGTGCTGGTTTCGATGGGGAACGACGCGAAGGCGTACCCCTGGCGGTTCGATTGGGAAGCAACGCGCGCGAACGCGGTGCGCGAGTTGACGGAGGCGAAGGCGGGCGGCATCGACACGCTCATCGACCTGACGACGCCGGACCTGGGGCGCGACGTGCGATACATCCGGGATGTGGCGCGGGCGACCGGAATGAACGTGGTGGTTGCGACCGGAATCTGGCGCGACGTGCCGCGCTCGTTCTGGACGCGGGACCTGGACGAGATCGCGGACATCTTCGTGCGGGAGATCGAGGTCGGGATCGAGGACACGGGGATCAAGGCGGGCGTGATCAAGGTGGCGAACGACTTGGGGGGTGTCTCGGCGGAGGGGGAGCGCATCGTGCGGGGGGCGGCGCGGGCGCTGAAGCGCACGGGGTGTCCGATCAGCACGCACCAGTGGGCGCCCGAGGAGGTTGGCCGGCGGCAGGTCGAGATCTTCCAGGAGGAAGGCGCGCCGATGGACCGGATCTGCATCGGCCACAGCGCAGACACGACCGACGTCGACTACCTGGAAGAGCTGCTGAACGCGGGTGTGTGGCTTTCGATGGACCGGTACCCGGGCGCGGCGGGGCGGCCGAACTGGGAACAGCGCAACGCCACGGTCAAGGCGCTCATCGACCGTGGGTGGGCGCGCCGGATGATGCTGGGGCACGACCACGCGCCGTCTCCGGTGCTCGCGGGGCAGCCCGCAGCGCCCACGAATCAGCCGACGCGGTACCTGTTCGTTTCGACGGTGGCTGTCCCGGCGCTGATGGCGCAGGGCGTTTCGCCGGAGACGATCGACACGATGATGCGGGACGCGCCGGCGGCGTTCCTGGCGGGCTGATGGTCAGCGGGTGACGGCGTTCGCGGCCGCGCGACGCTCAGGCTGGCGCGTGGCCGCCGGCCCGCGGGCGGGCTGGCTGAAGGTCAGGTCCCGGCGTAGAGGTCGCCCTGGTCGCAGTCGCGGCTCGAGACGGCGTCGTTGTTCCAGCCGGTGCGTTCGACAGACGGGCGTATGCCGGTGGTGGCGTCATCGCCCACGGGGCGCTGGATGACGACGGAGCCGGCCTCGGCGCGATGGTCGAGATGGGTGACGGCGATGGCGAGCAGGGGCAGGGCCGCGAACGGCAGAGGAAGGAGAAGCGCCAACAAGGCTGGTCGTCGCACGGAAGGACTCCTTTACCCGCGTGACCGATCGTAGCACAACTGGCAAGTGGTCAAGATGTGGGGGATCGACCGGCCCATCGAAGGCGCATCGCGGCAAGGACGCCGATGGCGGCGCCGGCTGAATCGAAGCCAACGTCGAAGCTGCTGGAATCGCGGCCGGGGACGAAGGACTGGTGGAACTCGTCGCTGAAGGCGTAGGCGAGGCACAGGGACCAGGCGACCCACGCCATGCCGCGGCCACGGAGCGCTGGCCAGGTACCACGGAGCGCCGGGACGAGCAGCATGGCGAGGACGAAGTACTCGGTGGTATGGGCGATGTCCCGGCGCAGTTCGCTGCCGGATGCGCCCGGCGGTTGGGAGAGGCTGGAGAAGAGGAAGATGAGACCGGCCCACGCGAGGACAGGGAGCCAACGCAGCATGCGCACACTGTGGCGGCCGGGGAGCGCACGCGGTAGAGGTGAACGGTAGGACGGCGGGAGGCATACTGGATGGCTGCGGCGGCAGTCCGCGCGGAATGCAGATGTCCCTCCCATCGTTCACGGCGATGCAGCTGAGCGCGGGCGCGCCGGGCCCGCAGTGTGCCCTGACGATTGGCGTGCTCGACGGTGTCCATCTCGGGCACCAGGCACTGCTGAAGCGGCTCGGGGACGAGGCCCGCAAGCGTGCGCTCACGCCGGGGGTGGTCACGCTCCACCCGCACCCGCTGACGGTGCTGCGGCCCGACACGCGGCCGAGCTACCTGACCTCGCTGGAAGACCGGATCGAACTCCTGCGGGCGGCGGGCGCCGATTGGGTCATCCCGCTGACATTCACGTCCGAAGTCTCCGAGGTGACGGCGGAGGAGCTCGGGCGGGCGTTCTACGAGAAGCTGCGCATGCGGCTGATGGTGCTCGGTCCGGACGCGTCGTTCGGGCGGGGGGCGCCGAAGGACACGCCCGACCGGATGCGCGCGCTGGGGGCCGAACTGGGGTTCGAAGTCATCCAGATTGAGCCGCTGATGCACGACCACGAACGGTATTCATCGACAGCGGTGCGGAAGGCGCTCGGCGCGGGTGACATGGAACGGGTGCGCGGGCTGCTCGGGCGCGACTACCGGCTCGCGGGGCCGGTGGTCCACGGCTTCGAACGCGGGCGAACGATCGGCTTCCCGACCGCGAACATCAGCGTGGCCGCGGACCGCGCGCTCCCGGCGCTCGGTGTGTACGCGACGCGCGCGACGGTGACGGGCAGGACGCTGATGGCGGCGACGAACATCGGCACGCGGCCGACTTTCGACGCCGGGCATGTCTCGATCGAGACGCACCTCATGGACTTCGAAGGCGACGTATATGGCGAGCGCATGTCCATCGACGTCGTGCACCGGATCCGCGCGGAGCAGGCGTTTTCGGGCCCGGACGAATTGATCGCGCAGATCAAGAAGGATGTGGACGCGGCACGCGAGGTACTGACGCAACGATGAGCGAGACACCGCGGACGATGGCTCCCGTCGAGGAGCAGTTAACGACGCTGATGAGCGGCGTCGAGTATGGCGACGAGACGCTTCGGCGGCAGATGGAGCGCGAGCTGCGGGCGCTAGTCGAGCAGGACCGGCCGCTGCGCGTGTACCTGGGCATTGACCCGACGGCGACATCGCTGACGCTGGGGCACACGGTGCCGCTGCGGAAGCTGCGCCAGTTCCAGTCTTTCGGGCACCACTGCATCTTCCTCATCGGCGACTACACTGCGCTCATCGGTGACCCGAGCGACAAGAACAAGCTGCGGCCGATGCTGACGCAGGAAGATATCAAGCGGAACGAGCAGACGTACTTCGAGCAGGCGGCGAAGCTGCTGGACCCGGCGAAGACGGAGCTACGGCACAACTCGGAATGGCTGGGGGCGTTGAGCTTCCCGGACATCATCTCGTTGATGGCGAAGTTCACGGCGGCGGAGATGCTGCGGCGCGACAACTTCCGGAAGCGCTGGGACGACGGCGACGCGGTCTACCTGCACGAATTCCTGTACGCGCTCATGCAGGGGTATGACGCCTTCGCCCTGGAGTGCGACGTGCAGGTCGGTGGCACGGAGCAGCTCTTCAACCTGATGGCGGGGCGGAAGATCCAGGAGGACGCGGGCCAGCGGCCGCACGTCCCGGTGACGCTGCCGATCCTCGTGGGGCTCGATGGCAAAGAGCGGATGTCGAAGTCGAAGGGAAACCACATCGGGGTAAACGACGGGCCAAATGAGCAGTTCGGAAAGGCGATGTCGATCCCGGATGACGTGGTGATGGACTTTTTCGTGCTCGCGACGAACGTCCCGCGCACGGAGCTCCCAGGGATTCATGACGCCATCGGGCGGGACCCGATGCAGGCGAAGAAGCAGCTGGCACGGACGATCGTCTCGGAGTTCTGGGGCGACGATGCGGCGGCAGCGGCGCAGGCGGAGTTCGAACGCACGGTACAGCGCAAGGAAGCACCGGCGGAAATGCCGGAATTCGCCGTGGGCGAGGCGGCGACGATGCTCGACGTGCTCGTCGCGGCCGGGGTGGCGCCCTCGAAACGCGAGGTGCGGCGGCTTTTCGAGCAGCACGCGGTAACGGTCGATGGCAGGGCGGTGGAACCGGGCGACGCCGCGAGGGCGGGCCAGGTGATCCAGGTTGGCAAGCGCCGCTGGCTCCGGCTGGTGTGACCCCCCGGCCGGTGACCGCGGCGCGCCGGTGTCAGGCGCCGGCGTGATCCAGCGCGATGCAGGCTTTGCGTACGGCATCGGAGAGGGCTCGCGAACGGGGGACGTTCGTGGAGTCGGAGCGGAAGCCGTTCGGGATGAAGACCATCGCGGCGTCGAGGTCCTTATCGGCCCAGCAGATGGAGGTCCCGGCGCCGCCGTGCCCGAAGGTGCGCTCGGTGGTCTGTGAGCCAAAGCGGAGGTTGCTGCCGGCCATGCCGCCGAGGTTGAAGCCGAGGCCACGGCGCATTTCGAGGCCGAGTGAGTGGTCGAGTTCCGCGTCGATTTCCACGGCGGTGGCGCGCGCGACGGTCTCTGGCCGCAGGATGGTGGCGCCTTCCAGGCTGCCGCCGCCAAGGAGCGCGCCGTAGAAGCGGGCCATGTCGCGCGCCGTCGAGACGCCGTTCGCGGCGGGTGTGGTGGACTGCAGGACATCGACCCGGTTGAAGGTTCGGCCCAGCCAGAAGTCGTCGGTGTCCTCCGTGGCATGAACGCGGGCGATGCGGCCCGCGAGCCCGGCGTCGGGGAGGCCTGCGTACGTATCATGCATGCCGAGCGGCCCGGTGATTTCCTCGCGGAGGTAGCGCGGGAAGGGCCGGCCATCGACGCGATGCACGAGTTCGGCACAGACCCAGCCATGGTTGATCGCGTGGTAGGCGCTCACGGTGCCGGGGCGGAAGCGCGGTGTGAGGTCCTCCACCGCGGCGATGACGGCGGGCCAGTCGGTCCATCTTGAGGCGGCCAGCGGCGGAGTCTCGGGGAAGCCTCCGCGATGGGTGAGGACGTGCCGGACCGTGACGGTGTCCTTGCCGTTCCGGGCGAAGCCGGGCCAGCACTTCGCGACGGGCTCATCGAGATCGAGGAGGCCGCGTTCGACGAGCTGGAGCACGGCGACGGATGCGAGCGGCTTGGTCGAGGAGAAGAGCACGAAGAGGGTATCGGGGGCGACCGGTGTGCCCTGCTGGGTGTCGGAGAGCCCGGCGTGGAGGTCGAGGATGAGGCGTCCGCGTCGCCAGACGGCCAGGGAGGCGCCCGGGTGCAGGCGCTGGACGGCCATCTGGTCGCGGAAGAGGCGTTCGACGGGTTCGAACGCTTCGCGGGAGGCATCGAGTTCGGACATGGGAAACCCCGGGCAGGCGTTGAGGGCACTCTACCCCGGGTGGGCCGAAGCAGGAACGCGTGCCGGCGGGGCCCTCGCCTCGTATGCTGCGCCCGTGTGGCGCGGGCTGGGAGCGACGCTGGGGATGTGGGCCGTCGGGGCGTTGGCCCTGCGGGCGGTGGTGATTCCGCCGGAACGGTGCCCGCCAGTCGATGCGAACCTGGCGATGGCCTCGACGCGCGCGTCGGCGGCGTGGATTGAGCGGGCCCAGCGGCCGGACGGTTCCTATCTGTACGAATTCAACCGGGACACCGGCGAGGAGTCGCTGGCCTACAACGTCGTGCGGCACGCCGGGGTGACGATGTCGCTGTACCAGCTCGCGGCGGCGGGCGAGGCTTCTGCCTTCGCAGCCGCCGAACGCGGCCTGGCCTGGATGCTCCAGCACCAGTACCGCTACGGCGACTGGTCGGCCCTGGAGGACCCGAGCGACGGGTCGGTGGATGTCGGTGCGAGCGCGCTGATGCTCGCGGGACTCGCACAGCGGCGCATCGCGACGGGCGACGGCCAGCACGACGCAATGATGCGGTCGCTCGCGCGGTACCTGGTCGCGATGCAACAGGAAGACGGCAGCTTCCTCAATTCCTGGGACCGCGTCGCGAACACGCCGGACCCGCGTTTCCGTTCGAAGTACGCGACGGGCGAGGCGTTCTGGGCCCTCGCGATGATGCACCGGCTCTTCCCGGGCGAGGGCTGGGACGCGCCCACGCGGAAGGTGGCGGACTACCTTTCGCTGTACCGGGACGAGGTCGAAGAGCAGAAGTTCCCGCCGTGGGCCGACCAGTGGGCGGCGTACGGGCTCGCGGAGATGGCGGCGTGGGACCCGGCATCCGTGCCTGGCGGCGTGTTGCTTTCGCCGGAGAACGTGGCCTATGCGCGCAGCCTCGCGGAGCGCTTCGGGTTCCTCGTACGGGCGGAATCGCAGCGCACGGAGAGCCAGTGGTCGAAGCTCATCCACGGACGGCAGGCACGCGCGGCCGGGATGGGGACGTGGGTGGAGGCGCTGGGTTCGCTGTACCGGCTTTCGCTCGTGGAGCCGCGGATGGCGGACCAGGCCGGAAAAGTGCGCGAGCGGCTGGTGTGCAGCGCGGGCATGCTCGCGGCGCGCCAGGTCCCAGCCGCCGAAGCGGCCGGGAAGGCACACGCGAGCGTGCTCGAAGGAGCGTGGTTCACCGGAGGGGTGACACGGATGGACGATCAACAACACGCGCTCTCGGGGCTGCTCCGGAGCCGGCTGGCAATGGGCGCCGGGGAGCGGGTGGAATGAGCGATTGGCTGCGACTGGCTTTCGTGTTCCTCGCGGCTGTGAACCCGGCGGCGGTGGCGCTGGCGGCGTGGGCGCCATCGCGGCCGAGGGGGCGCGCGCTGGAGACGGCCGGTGTGGGCGTGGCCGTGGCGATGGCGGGAGTGGGCGCGATGGCGTTGCTGGCGGACCGGTTGCTGGCGGCACTGGATGTCGCGCCGGAGACGTTCCGGATCGCGGCGGGGATCGTGATGCTGGCGGCCGGGGCGTATGCGGTGGCGCGGGCGCGGGTGGCGGCGGCGCCCTTCGAGGACGGCTGGCGAGGGGGTGTCTCGCCCCTGGCGGTGCCGCTCCTGCTGGGACCCGCGGTGCTGGTGGCGGCGATTTCGTATGGCGCCGACGAGGGCGCCGGGATGGCCGCAACGGCAGCGATCCCTGCGCTGCTGGCTGGCGGACTGCTTACGGCGGCGCGGCCCGGGCGGTGGACGGCACTGGCCGACGGGCTCGCGCGCATCCTCGGCACCGGGCTCGTGATCGTCGCCGCGGGGCTCATCGTGGAGGGCGTGCGAGACATCTGAGGCCGGGCGGCGTGCTCGGCCCCGCGTGTGGCGTTCGGGGTTAGAACTCCATGATGGCGCGGCCGAAGATCTGGCCCCGTTCGAGCGCGGTAGTGGCCTCGTTGATGTCGTCGAGGCGGTAGCGCTGGGTGACGAGGGCGTCGAGGTCGAGGTCGCCTTCCTTGTACCAGCGCAGGAACATCGGGAAGTCGCGTTCGGGGTTGCAGGAGCCGGCAAGGCTGCCGATGTACTTCTTTTCGTTCACGAGGATGTCGCGGGCGGAGAGGGTGACATCGGTCTGGGGGACGCCGACGAGCACGGCGGTGCCACCCGGGAACTTCGCCGTCGAGCCGGAGCGGGCGGCGCCGAGGATCTGCTCCATGGTCTTCGGGACGCCGATGCAGTCGAAGGCGAAATCGACGCCCTGGACGGGGCGGCCGAGGAGGTTGGATTCCGTTTCGTCGAGGGTGAGCTTGCCGATCTCGGCGATGGCGTCGGTTTCCTTCGCATTCACGCCGTGGGTGGCGCCGAACTTGCGGGCGAAGTCGAGCTTCGTATCGTCGAGGTCGACGGCGATGATGGGGTTCGCGCCGATGACGGCAGCGGCCGCGATGGCGGAGAGCCCGACGCCCCCGACGCCGAAGACGGCGACGCTCTGGCCCTTCTGGACGCCCGCGGTGTGGTAGACGGCGCCGGCGCCGGTCATGACGGCACAGCCGATGATGGCGGTCACATCGGTGCGGACATCGGAGGGCATGGCGACGACGTACTGCTCGTCGGCGATGGTGATATCGGCCCAGGTGAAGACGTTGCCGCGCGCGACCACGCCGTTGCCGAGTTCGATGGCGGCGCTTTCGGGGGCACGGGTGGAACTGGCGGCATCGCGGCGGACCCAGGTGACCATGACGCGGTCGCCTTCCTTGACGTGGGTGACGGCGCTGCCCTTCTTCATGACGACGCCCGTGGATTCGTGGCCGAGCACCTGGGCGGCGCCGTTCCGGGGGCGGTGCATCTGGTGGAGCTGCGAATGGCAGACACCGCTGGCGAACTGCTTGACGACGACCTGGTGCGGGCCCGGGTCGGGGAGATTGACTTCATGGATCTGGAGCGGGCCGGGCTCGCCGGGGACGACGACGACGCGGGCGGGAGTGGGCATGGCTGGCCTCCGTGGAAGTGGGCGAATTCTAGCGGCCGGAGTGGGGGCGGTGGGAAGGAGTATTTCCGGCTGCGTTTCCCGGGGCTTCGCTAACCCATAGGATCAGTGCGTGGTAGGTTGATGGGTAGCCCTCAGAGGTCAGTGATGAAGGAACTCGGTTCCAGGTTGATGCGCGCCCGCGAGACGCGGGGGCTCACCCTGGAGGACGCGGAACGCGATACCCGCATTTCCCGGCGCTACCTGCAGGCCCTCGAGACGGAGCAGTTCGAGGTGATCCCGGCGCCGGTATATGCGCGCGGGTTCCTGCGCTCGTATTCGCAGTACCTTGGGCTGGACCCGAACGAGATGCTGGGGCTGTTCCCGCGGGATGAGGAGGAGCTGCCGGCGGCGGCTCCTTCGCCGCGGCGGGCTTCGGTGAAGGAACCGCTGAGCGCGGTCGGGCCGGCGCGGCCGAACTGGCGCAAGCCTTCGCCGCCGGGCAAGCAGCCGGACCCCCGCGACTATGACGAAGAAGCGACGATTGGCGGGGCGGCCCCGAGACGGACAGCGCCCGCGAGGCCTGCTCCCCGGCAGCAGCCGGCGCGCCAGGAAGCCGCGGACGCCCCATGGGAGCCGACGATCGGTATCGATATCGGTGTGCCGGCGCCGGCGCGGAAGCTGAAGGCAGACCCGGCGGCGCAGGCACGGACAATGACGGTGGTGCTGGTGGCAGTTGGTGCCATCGCGGCGATCACGATCATCGCGTTCCTCATTTCACGGCTGGGCGACGACAGCGGCGGCACCACCGGCGGGGGGCTCTTCCCCGGAAGCGACCCGAAGACGACCACGGGGCTGCCGACATCCGCGAGCGGCGGCCAGCCGGCGCAGGCAACGAGCGGCAGCGCGAACCCCACCGTCGCGGTGGCGGGCGTCGAACGCGGCAAGGTGCCGGACGTTCGCGGCCAGAAGATCGACCAGGCGAAGGCGATGATGACAGCGGCCGGTTACATCGTGCGCGAGTTGCACCAGCCGCACGCGGAGGCGAAGAACACCGTGTTCGAACAATCCCCGGCGCCGGGCGTGGAATGGGCGGTGGGCTCGGAAGTGACGCTTGTCGTAAGTGATGGTTCCTGATGGCCGTTCCACGCACCTATCACCTGGTGACGCTCGGGTGCCCGAAGAACGACGTCGATAGCGAACACCTGGAGCGGCTGCTCACGGGCGGCGAGCTTCTGCCGGTGATTCAGCCGGAGGCGGCGGACGCGATCATCGTGAACACCTGTGGCTTCATCGAGCAGAGCCAGGCGGAATCGATGGAAGCGGTGCGTGTGCTCGCGGACGGGAAGCGCGATGGCCAGACGCTGATCGTCGCGGGCTGCATGACGCAGCTCTACGGGGGCGAGGTGCGGGCGAGCGTCCCGGGGGTCGACCACGTATTCGGCGTCGGGCAGTGGCAGGACGTGGCGAAGCTGCTGAGCGTCGATGTCGCGGGCGTTCACGATATCCCCGAGCGGACGGCGAAGGTCGTGGGGCCGAGCGCGTACCTCAAGATCTCCGACGGATGCGACGCGCCGTGCACGTTCTGTGTGATCCCGCGGATCAAAGGCCAGCTGCGGTCTGCGCCAGCCGGGATGCTGGTGAAGGAAGCACAGCGGCTGGTGGCGGCGGGCGCGAAGGAACTCGTGCTGGTGGGGCAGGACCTCACGGCGTGGGGCGAGGACCAGGGGATGGCGGTCGCGAGCGGCCTGCCTGGGCTGCTGCGGATGCTTTCGGGGGCCGTCGGCCCGGAGGTCTGGCTGCGGCTCATGTATGCCTACCCGAGCCGGGTGAGCAGCGAGCTGGTGGAGACGATGGCTTCGCTGCCGAACGTGGTCCACTACCTGGACGTGCCCCTCCAACACGGGAGCGAGGCGACGCTGCGGCGGATGAAGCGGCCGCACAACATCGAACGGGTGCACGGGTTCATTCGCGAACTGCGCTCGGCGATGCCGGACATCGTGCTGCGGACATCGTTCATCGCGGGGTTCCCGGGGGAAACGGACGTGGAGTTCGCAGAGCTGCTGTCGTTCGCGAAGGCGATCCATTTCGACCACGCCGGCTGCTTCCTCTATTCGCGGCAGCAGTGGACGGGCGCTTTCGAGATGGCCGAGCAGGTGCCGGACGAGGTGAAGGCAGAGCGGCGGGACCGGTTCATGCGGCAGCAGCAGCGAATTGCCGCGAACCAGGCGCGGCGGTTCGTGGGGAAGACGTTGGAAATGCTCGTCGAGGGCGAGGGCGAGACCGAGGACCACACTCCGGTCGTCGCGGGGCGGACGTATCGCGAGGCGCCCGAGGTGGACGGCCTGGTGTTTGCGACGGGCACGGCGGCGCCAGGGAGCCGGGTGCTGGTGCGGATCGAAGAGGCCGGGGATTACGACCTTTTCGGTTCAATAGTCGCGCGGAAATAGCGTAATGGTTTGCCCCGGGTGTTATGCTCCCGCGATGGAGCGTCGCCCTCCGCACCATGGGTAGAGAACGCCAGCGGGTGACAGCGCCGGCCGCCGCGGAAAGCCGCGAGCGTGCGTCGCGGCGCGCGCCAGGGCTGGAAGCGCCGAAGCCGGGCTCGTTCGACCTTCGCGGCCCGCTTGACCTGCTTGGCTTGCAGCGGGCGATCGGGAACCAGGCGGTGCAGCGGCGGCTTGCCGCCAGCGATGCAAGCCCGGCCGTACGGCGGACGGTCCCCCACGGGGTCGCACTGCTCGAGCGCCCCATGGGCCCGGACGAAGACGTTGAGGGCGAGTACGACGAGGCCGCGGGTGCAGCGGAGGAGCGCGCTTTTTCGCCCGGAACGCCACCCGCGGATGGGGCCGGTGGCGGCGACGGTGCGGGCGAGGCCAGCGCCGGGCTCGCGGCTGACGGCTCGCTCCAGCGGACGGACGCCGTGCAGCGCAACCCGGGCGACCGCTGGGACCGCTTCAAGACCGGCGCGAAGAACCTCGGGACGAAGATCTCAACCGGGGCTTCGAACCTCAAGACGAAGATCTCGACCGGGGCTTCGAACCTGAAGACGAAGGCCGGGACGAAGTGGGCGAACTTCAAGGCCGGGCACCCCGGGCGCATGCAGAAGCTCAAGAAGGGCGGCAAGGCGTTCCTCACGGGCCAGATCGTGGACGACACGAACAAGGGCACGGCAAGCACGGGGAAGAAGGTCGGCCAGGTCGCGATGGCAATCGGCGAGGGCGCGCTGAACGCGTTCATCGCACCCGTGAACCCGCGCTGGTGGGCGAAAGCCGTGCTCGACATCAAGGGCATCAAGGCGGCGGACTACGGCGGCGGCACGGTTGGCAAAGTACTGGCCGGGCTTTCGGGGACATCTCAGATCGCGCAGAAGGTGGCGACGATCGCGGGCATCCTCGGGCTGGCGCTGGGCATCGCGGGCACGCTGCTGGCGGCTGCGGGCGGGGCCGGCGCGGGACTTTTGCTGGGTGCCACGGTCTGCTCGCTCATCGCGATGATCGCGAACGGCGCCGCGTTCGTCATCCAGGGCGTGCTCCTCGCAGCGAACGCTATCCGCGGCAAGATCGCGGGGAGCGTCAGCACCGACCAGAAGGCGCGCATGTGGAAGGACTTCGCCGCGCTCATCGGCAGCGCGCTCGGCGTGATCGCGGGTGGGCTCGGGACGAACTTCGGCGGCGGCTCGGGTGGGCTGGGCTGGAGCGGCGCCTCGGACTCGGTGGTCGCGCCGGCCGTGTCGGGTGTGGCCAAGGGCTGGGACCAGGTCGCGAGCCAGGGCATCACGCAGCCGTTCGGAACGATCGGGGACCTTTCGAGCGAATCCATCGGGGTCTTCACGAAGAAGGACCCGGCGCTCGCCGTGCAGCGCGACCCGGACGAGGAGAAGGAGTCCGAAGGCGAAGGCGGCGGAGGCGTGGACGTCCCGGGGCTCCTGGCGGCGATCGGGCCGTTCCTTGGCGCGACCGACGAGAGCAAGACGCAGGCCCGCTCGGACAAGGCGGAGCTCGAGCAATCGCTGGAGGCCACGGAGCAGACGAAGGAGAACCTGGAGAAGCCGGTCTCGGCCGTCGCGGGCGACGGCAAGCGGGCGGAGGGGTCGGATGCGCCGCTGGGCGAATCCATCAGCTCGGCGCCGGCGAAGCTCACCGAGGCGGCGGGGCAGCTGGACGAATCGGCCGCGGACACGGGGTCGCGGGCTCCGAACGAAGAGAAGCTGGCCGAGACCGACCAGAAGCTGCGCGGCGCAGAGCAGCAGCTGGGCATGCAGCCCGGCGGCTCCGGCGCGACATCGGAGCAGAAGCCCTCGCTGCTTTCGCGTGCGAAGGCGTGGCTGGCGAAGAAGTTCCTGAACATCAAGAAGCGCATCAAGGCGGTGATCGCCAAGGCGAAGGCGAAGTTCATCGGGATGGTCTCGGACATGCTCGGGATCACCAAGAAGGTGGGCGACCTGAAGACGGCGGTCGATGAGGGCGCGACGAAGATGCCGCAGGGCATCACTGACGCCGAGGAGACGGAAACGGGCGCGAGCGAGGCCGAGGCGAAGGCGACCGAAGTGATGGAGACCCTCAACAAGGGGTGAACAGGGAACGGTGCCGGTCATGAAGGCGGCCCTCCGTGCGGGCGCGGCACAGGCAGCGACGCTGGTCATCGCCGCGGTGGTACTCGGAGGCATCGCGGGGCTGCTGGGGCTTTCGGGGGACGATGCGGCGGGGCGGGCATCGGCGGCGCGTGCACCCTATCTGCTGCTGGCGGCGGTCAACCCGCTGCTCCTGGTGGCGATGAATCACACGGTGAGCAGGCCCCGGCTGTTCGTGCCGATGGCGCGGGCTCTCGCGGTGCTGCTGGTGGCGGGCATCGGCGGAGCGCTCGTGGGTGGGGTGGCGTTCCTGGTCCCGGCGATGAACATCGTGGCCATCTTCACGGAGGAGGGATCGGCGGGGATCAACGAGGCGCTGCGCGCGGAACTCTGGCCCGACGGGCTGATCGCGGTGGTGGCATCGACGGGAGTGGCGGCGGTGGCGGTGGCGGTGTGGACGAACGCGCGTGTCTCGGCTCACCTGCGGGCGCGCGGCGGCTGAGGGCGCAACGGGCCGGAAACAATCAGCGGGTATGATGGTGGCGGGCAAAGAACGCGCCTGGAGCTGCCATGTCTGAATCCTCGAACTACGTCATCTCGGCCTGCCGGGAGAACGACGTGAAGTTCATTCGCCTCTGGTTCACGGACATCGTGGGTGCGCTGAAGAGCTTCGCGATCACCGTCGAGGAGTTGGAGAAGGCGCTCGAGGACGGGATGGGGTTCGACGGATCGAGCATCGAAGGCTTCGCGCGCATCGACGAATCGGACATGGTGGCGCGGCCGGACCCGACGACGTTCCAGCTCGTGCCCTGGCGCCCGCGCGAGCAGGGCGTGGCTCGCATGTTCTGCGATATCCACATGCCCGACGGACGGCCGTTCGAGGGGGACCCTCGGCAGGTGCTGAAGCGGCAGCTGAAGCGCGCCTCGGACCTTGGTTTCACTTTTTATGTCAGCCCCGAACTGGAGTACTTCTACTTCAGGGATTCGCAAGGCACGGAGCCGCTGGACCGTGGCGGGTACTTCGACCAGACAGCGGACGCGGCGGCGGACCTGCGGCGCGAGACCGTGCTGACGCTGGAGGCGATGGGCATCGAGGTTGAGTACAGCCACCACGAGGTGGCGCCCAGCCAGCACGAGATCGCGCTGCGCTACACGGACGCGCTCACGATGGCGGACAACGCGATGACGTACCGGCTGGTGGTGAAGGAAATCGCGCTCCAGAACGGCGTCTTCGCCACCTTCATGCCGAAGCCCGTTGAGGGCCAGAACGGCAGCGGGATGCATGTGCATCAATCGCTGTTCAAGGGCGAGCGAAACGCGTTTTTCGACGCGGAGGACCCGTACCACCTGAGCGCGGTCGCCAAAGGCTACATTGCCGGGGTGCTGCAGCATTCGCGGGCGATGACGCTGGTGTGCAACCAGTGGGTGAACAGCTACAAGCGGCTGCTGCCGGGGTTCGAGGCGCCGGTGTACCTGAGCTGGGCACGGCGCAACCGGAGCGACCTTATCCGGATCCCGGAGTACAAGCCGGGGCGGGAGATGCACACGCGCATCGAGTACCGGTCCCCCGACCCGGCGTGCAACCCGTACCTGGCGTTCGCGGCGATGCTCGCGGCCGGGCTGGATGGCATCGAGCAGGAGATGACGCTCCCCGCGCCGGTGGAGGAGAACGTCTTCGAGATGTCGGCGGGCGAACGGGTGGCCCGCGGCATTGGCACCCTCCCCGGGAGCCTGATCGAGGCGATCGAGGCGGCGGAGCAGTCGCCGTTCCTGCGGCAGGCCCTGGGCGACCACACATTCGAGAGCCTGGTAGCCAACAAGCGGATCGAATGGGAGCGGTACCGGCGGCACGTGTCGGACTTCGAGCTCGCGGAGTACCTCCCCATCCTGTGACGCGGTCCGGGCCAGTGTGAAGGCGGTCACACGTGGGGCGTTGCACGGTTGCGCCGGGATCGGCGAGCGCAGCACAGTAGACCACGGTGGCCGATGGGCCACGGGGGTTCGCCATGGTGGCTGACGAAGAATACTCGGACCTGATGCCTGATATCGACGATGCCGTGAACGGCCTTGGCCCGAGCTTCGTGCACCGGCTGCTCGAGCGCATGGGCGGCGTGGCCAACGCGGAGGCGGTCTTCGGCCGCGCGGTCGAGCATGAGGGCGTGAAGGTCATCCCGGTCGCGCGGGTGATGTGGGGGGCCGGGGGCGGTGGCGGCGCCGACGTGAAGGGCAGCGGCGATAGCGCGAAGACGGACGCCGGCAGCGGCGGTGGCGGCGGCGTGCACGCGTCGCCAGTCGGCTATATCGAGCTTTCGCAGGGCCGTGCGCGGTTCGTTCGCTTCCGCGACCCGATGCAATTCGCGGTGGTTTCGCTGGCTGGAGCGATGAGTGCGTGGATCGTGCTGCGGGCGTTGCGCGGGATGCGCCGTTAGGGCCGCAGGGTGACCCGGAAGATCGCCCGGCGGAGCGTGCTGCGATGGCTGCCGGCCACGGCGCTCGCGGCCTGTTCGGGAGGGGGAACGGCGCGACCGGCCTCGCCGGAGCCAGTTTCGACCCCGACAACCGGTGTATCGCCGGTGGCAGGGACCGCTACGACGGCGGCAACTCCCACGACTGTACCTTCGCCAACCGCGCCGGCGACCGCCACCTCCGCGGTGCCGGGCGAACTGCCGGTGGGCTTTCCCATCGACCCGGGAACGCGCCTGGGGATGGTGACCGGAAGCGTTGGTTCGCGCGTGATCGCCTGGGGCGACGGCCCCGCCGCGGTGGATTACAGCCGGGGCGACCAGCCCTCGGACGACCGCGAACGGGCGAATCGATGCGGCTGGAACGCGCGCGTTCACCAGGAGTACGAGGGCCAGCCCGCCGTCGACTGGTACGTGCGTGGGGTGCCCGTGATCGCGACGATGGACGGCACGGCGACGTTGCTCATCAACACGGTGTCGAACCCGTTCGATGTTTACGGCGTGGTGCGGGAACCGTACCTGGGGGTCCCGGATCGAGCGCGGGCGCCGGTCTCTCCCTTTCCCGGGCCCGGCGGCGGTCAGGGGGTGTTCGTCCGCATCACGAACAGCGCGTACCGGACGGACTCTGCGCACCTCGATCTCGCGCCGACGGTAGCGGCGGTTCCCGCGAGCGCATGGCTGGAGGGGTTCGGGCCGGACGCCGCAGCCCTGGCGCGGGCGTTCGGGCCGTTGCGTGACTTTCGCGTGGCAAGGGCGGTGGCGCGCTGGGAAGTGCGCCGTGGCGACGTCATCGGGGTTACCGGGGACAGCGGCTACAGCGAGGCCCCGCACCTGCACTATGCGATCCGGCCGGCGAACCGGGAGGACGCGCTCTGCCCCACGCGGGAGGCGGGATTTTCGCGGACGGGCTGGCTTTTCGGCGCGCCCGGTTAGGGAGGCGCGGGTATACTGCGCCGCTATGCCGATGCCTCCGAATAGCCCGGGCGCTTCCGCGCGTTACCGCTTCGATGTCGTGGTCGTGGGTGGAGGCATCGCGGGGTTATCGGCGGCGGTGCATGCGCGCGAGCTCGGCGCGAGCGTGGTGCTGCTGGAGAAGGCTCCGGTTGCGGGGCGGGGCGGGAACACGCGTTTCGCCGACGCGCAGATGCGCTTTCCGCACGAGGCGGATGAGTACGGGGTGCGCGATTACACGGTCGAGGCGATGTACGCGGACCTGATGCGGATTTCGCGGGGCCGCGCGAACCCGGAACTCATTCGCACGCTCTGCGAGAACGCGCGTGAAGGGGCCGAGTGGCTGACCGGGCTGGGGTTGGAGTGGGAGAAGGGCTACCCCCACACCGCCGGGTACCGCCGCAGCCCGAAGTCGGGCGGCGCGGGCGTCGTGGACCTGCTGCACCGCCGCTTCGAGGGTCTCGGAGGCACGGTGAGCTACGAGACGGGAGCTGTCGACCTCATTGTGGACGAGGCGCGGACGGTGACCGGGGTGCGGGCGCATTCGCCCGAGGGCGTCGTGGATATCGAGGCGACGGGGGGCGTGGTGTTGGCGTGCGGGGGCTTCCAGGCCAACGTGCAGATGCGGGTACAGCATCTCGGGCGGTACGCGGACTCACTCATCCTGCGGGGGAGCCGGTACAACACGGGTGAAGGGCTGCGCATGGCGATCGACGCCGGGGCGCAGCCGGCGGGCCAGTGGGGCGATTACCACAGCGCGGTGCTGGATGCGCGTTCGCCGAAGATCGAATGCGGCGTCACGGCGCTGTACAACTATCAGATGGGCATCTTCGTGGACCAGGAAGGGCGGCGGTTCCTGGACGAGGGCGAGGACTTCCGGGACCACACCTATGTGAAGTTCAGCAAGCACATCGTGGAGCAGGCGGGGGGCGAGGCGTGGTGCATCTTCGACCAGCAGGCGTACCAGCGCGAGGAGTTCGCGCGCGCCTGGCGGCCCGTCGGCGCGCCATTCGAAGCGGGGAGCATGAAGGAGCTGGCGCAGCTCATCGGTGTGCCGGCGGAGAACCTGCTCGACACCGTGGGGTCGTTCAACGCCGCCGTGCAGCCGGGCGAGTACGACCTCGACCGGCTCGACGGGAAGCGGACGGAGGGCCTTGTCCCGGCCAAGAGCAACTGGGCCCTGCCCCTGGAGCGGCCGCCGTACATCGCCATCCCCGTGACGGGCGGAATCACGTTCACGTTCGGCGGCCTGAAGTGCGATACGCGCGCGCGGGTGATGGACACGCGCGGGCAGGTGATGGAGGGGCTGTACGCGGCGGGGGAGACGATGGGCGAGATCTTCTACTACAACTACCCGGGCGCGAGCTCGGTAATTCGCGGCTGCGTGTTCGGGCGGATCGCGGCGGGCGAGGCCGCCGGGCGCGCTTCCGGCACGGCACGATGACGGTCGCCCAGGGGATGCGCGAAGCACCGGACGAGTTCCCGCTGCGGGCGCGGCCATCGTGGGATGAGATCTTCGCGCGGATGGCGCGCATCGTGGCGGAGCGTTCGAGCTGCCAGCGGACGCAGGTGGGGTGCGTGGTGGTTTCGCGTGACTACCAGCGGGTGCTGGCTTTCGGCTACAACGGGAACTACGCGGGCGGGCCAAACCAATGCGACGACCCGCGGACGCCGGGCCAGTGCCAGTGCATTCACGCGGAAGTGAACGCGCTGCTGAAGTGCGACAACAGCATCAAGGACAAGATCATCTACACCACGCATTCGCCCTGCGTGATGTGCGCGAAGGCGATCGTGAATTCGGGGGCGAGCGCGGTGGTGTACCTCGAGGGGTACCGCTCGGCGGATGGCATCGAGATCCTGCGCAAGGGTGGGATCCGGTGCGTGGACTGGAGCGCGAACGGATGACGATCGAGCTGTTCTGGATCGACGCGATCTACGAGGGTCGCGTCGCGGTCTGCACGCGGCCGCGGGGCGGCAACTTCCTGCCGCACGACATGGCGGCGCTACGGTCGGCGGGAATCGATATCCTGGTGTCGGCGCTGCCGCACCCGGAGGCGCACAACCTCTGGCTGGCGGACGAGGAGCACCACGCGATCGAAGCCGGGCTGGAGTTCGTGCACTTCCCCGTGCCGAACCTGCTTACGCCGCCGTTCGAGACGGCTGCGCCGATTTTCCAGCGGCTGGCGCACGAGGTGCGGATGGGGAAGTCGGTGGCGGCGCACTGCTACGGCGGGGTCGGGCGTTCGCCGCTCATCGTGGCCTCGATCCTGACGCTGTTGGGAGAGGACCCGGAGGAGACGTGGGAGCGCATCGCGCATGCGCGGGGCCGCGAAGTGCCGGACACGACGATCCAGCGCAAATGGGTGAGTTCGCTGAAGGTATACTGCGAGAGTGACCCCAGACACCACCACCAGCACATCCCTCATCATCGTCTCTGATTTCGTCTGTCCCTGGTGCTATGTCGGGCTGAGGGAGGTCGAGGCGCTGATGGAGCGGCATGCGCTCGACATCCGCTTCGCGCCATACCTGCTGGACCCATCGACGCCGCCCGAAGGGAAGCCGCGCAGGCCGCAGAGCGCGCCCGACGCGCCGCCTTCGGCGCTGGAACTGCGGGGCCAGTCGCTCGGGATCACGTTCTCGCGCGGGCGCACGTTCACTTCGAACAGCATGCTGGCGCACCAGGCACAGGAATTCGCGGCGGAGTACGAGGCGGACCATCCGGGGATGGACCCCCTCGGGTTCCACCGGCTGATGTTCAAGGCCTACTTCTCGGACCTCGAGGATGTGGGACAGATCGACACGATCGTGCGCATCGGAGCGGAAGCCGGGCTGCCAGATGCGGAACTGCGCGAGGCCCTGGAGAGCGGCCGGTACGAGCAGCAGGTGGAGGACGGGCTGGCCTGGGCGCGCGCGGTGGGCGTGACGGCCGTGCCCACGTTCGTGTTCGATGAACGGCTCGGGGTGGTTGGCGCCCAGGACCAGGCGGTCCTCGAGCAGGCGCTCGCGCAGGTCCGCTCGCAGCCCCGGTGAGCGGTAGCATGAGCAGAAGCCAAAGACGCCCCGGCGAATGCCGGGGCCTCTTTCGTTTGGACGGAGCCGGGCCTATTCAGTGAGGCGGCGGTAGAGGGTCGGGAGGCGGCTCGGAAGGGCTTCGATGTCGGCGACGACTTCGTAGCCCATGTCCTCGCACATAGTCTTGAGGTAGTCGTGACCGGCGCGGTCGACCGTGAGAGCGAAGGGAGTGATGCCTTCGCGCTTGGCCTCGTTGAGCGCCTGCTTGGTGTCGTGGATCGCGTACTCCTTCTCGGTGCGGTCGCGGCCGTAGCCGTGGTCCTGGGGGCGGCCGTCGCTGAGGAGGACGAGTATCTTCACCTTGGCATCGGTCATGCGCAGCTTGTAGGTGGCGTGACGGATGGCGGGGCCCATGCGCGTGGAGCGAATGGGTACGATCTTGTCGAGGCGCTGCTTGATCGCGCCATCGAGGTGCTCGTCGAAGTCCTTGATGACGAAGAATTCCACGTTGTCCCGGCCGTACCCGCTGAAGCCATAGATGCCGTACTGGTCGCCGATGGTCTCGAGCGCGGTCATGAGAAGGACGGTCGATTCCTTCTCCAGGTCGATGATGCGCTTGGGTGGCGCTGTCAGCTCCTGGCGGCGCTTGGACACCCACCAGCTGAGGTACTTGCGGGGATCATCGCCGTAGTCGTCGTCGTCGTACTTTTTCTCCTTCTTGTTGATCTCCTCGTCCGTGCTGGCGGACATGTCGATCAGGAAGGCAACGGCAACATCGCGTTCGATCTTGTTACGGCGCCAATAGATCTTCTCGTTTGGGTTGACGCCGGCGCGCTTTTCGATCATCCATTCGATGGCGGAGTCGAGGTCGAAATCCTCTCCTTCGGGGAGGCGCTTGATTTTGCGGAAGAGTTCCGGCTTCATGAGCTCGAACTGCTTGCGCGTTTGGGCGACGAGGCCGGCGTGCTCACGCAGGGTATTCTCGTAGAAGTTGTCCTCGCCCTGTTCGAGCTTCTGTTCCTTGACGGCGCACCAGCGGGGCTTGTAGTCCTGGGCGCGGAAGTCCCATTCGTCGTAATAGTAGACGGTGATGATGGGGACGAGGGGCTCGTCGCCTTCGCCTTCGCCGGTGCTGTTGTCGCTGGTGGGGTCGCCCTGCTTGTCAGCTTTTTCGGAGCTGGGGGTGCCGGCTTCCTTCATGAGGTTGGTCATGAACATGCCCGTGGTGGAATCGAGGTCGCCTTCCATGAGGGCGTCGAGGTCGAAGTCCATGCTCTTTTCGAGCAGCTCCTTGAGCTGCTCCTCGGTGAGCGGGGTGGGGGACATCTCGCCGGCGTCGCCGCCCTGGGCGTTTTCGCGGAGCTTCATGAGGAGCTGGACGAGCTCGGGCTTGAAGTCGCCGCGGTAGTCGACGTCTTCGGGACTGGCGTACTGCTCCTCGCCCTGGCCGACGTCGCCGGGCTGCATCTCGCCGGACTGGCCCCCGCCGAGCTCGCCCGAGGCGTCCATCATGGAGCGATCCATGCCTTCCATGGGCTCGACGGAATCCCACTCGATGTCGTCGTCGCCTTCGAAGACGTTGGGGATGCTCATGGCGAGGCGGTAAAGGCGGAGGGTGGCCTCGGCGGAGTCCTCGACTCGCGCGCCATCGACATCGACGGCGTTGAGGAGGCCGAGGCCCTGGGCCATCTCCTCCTGGCGGTTGGTGGGGAAGAGGATGGCGCTGGCGCCATCGAGGCTGGCGCGGACCAGGTTCTCGACGAAGGCCGTGCGCAGGGGCATGCGGCGGATGTCGGGCCGGTGTTCGAGCGCAGCCTTCTGCATGCGCTTGAGGGGCTTGCGGATGCCACCGTACTCGCGGCGAATGGCGGCATCGATGCGGCCGTCCTCGACGACGGTGAACAGGTCGCTGGCGAGCTGGCGGTCGGGGAAGAGGTCGAAGAAGCGTTCGATGTCGGTCACAGCGCTACTTTGCTGGCCGGCGATGAGGGCGGCGCGGCTATCTTCGAACACGGCCGGGGCGGTGGAGAAGCGGAATTCGAAGGAGCCGAACTCGAGGCGCGCGGCCTGGTGCGTGGCAAACACCTTGATGGCGGCGAAGTTCTCGTCCTTCTCGGTGTACCGCTCCATGACCTCGGGGAGGAAGATCGTCGTGCCCTCGGTGCTGGCCCTTCCCTGGTCCACCCAGCCGATGCCCTTTTCGGTGAGGGAAGCGGTGGTCTGGATGCTGAGGTTGCGGCCGGTGAGGGCCTTGCAGTAGAGCCGGAGGATTTCGCCGACCTTGGAGAGTTCGACGCGGGCGGAGAGGGTATCGAGGATGTCCTCGCCGCGGGTGGACTGGAGGCGGAAGTACGCTTCGCCGCCGTCGTGGCTCTGCTGGAGGATGCGCAGGCCGGCGCGCTGCCAGGGTTCGAGCTCGTCGATGCGGATCCGGTAGAGCACGCGCGGGACGCTGGTGATGAAGTCCATCGCGGCGAACGAGGAGTAGGGCGAGAGCTGCTCGGCGAGTTCGATGACGCGGTGGTGGTCGTCCGGTTCGAGCTCGCCGAGGGCGAGGGCGGCATCCTCGTAGTACTGGAACGCCGAGCGGTTGCGGCCACGAGCGACCTGCGCGCTGAGCAGCAGGTAGCGTTCGCGCATCGGGGCGTGGACCTTATGGAGGAGCGCGGCGCCGCGTTCGAAGTAGAGCCGCGAGTCGGCCCAGCTCGACTGCGCGAGCTCGACCGCGAAGGCGATGAAGGGGAGGCGGTCGTCGTCGTCGAGGCGCGTCATGACGACGGGCGCCTGGGCGAGGCAGGCGGAGGAGAGCTCGTAGCTATGGCGCGCGAGCTCGTCGATGAACAGGACGAGGCGGCTGACCTGCTGGAGGCGGAGCACCGGGAACAGCTGGGGGCCGATGTCGTAGAACTGGGAGGCGAGCGACGAGCTCTTCCAGTTGCC
>JAYRRO010000280.1:0-1879 GCA_041910095.1 Dehalococcoidia bacterium | reverse complement strand
TGTAGCACATCTCCGGCGGGAAAAACCCCCGGGGCGAATACGATTCGCCGAGCAGCCGCCGGTTCACCCGCGCATTCCCGGTGATCGAACGCTCCCGTTCCGCCTCCGGGATGAGGGGCAGGATGGGGTGGTACTGCCCGCTTCCCACGAACTCCACCTGGCCCCGTTCGCCGAGCAGCCGCAGCCCGTCCACAACGTCCCCGAGCCCGTGGTCCACGAGCATCTCCGTCAGGACCGCGTTCATGTTGATCGCCACGCGCGCCTTCGGATGCGCGAGCAGCACCTTCAGCAACGGCCGGTACGACTCGTTCGCGATGCGCTGCACGATCTCGTGCGCCTGCGTCGGCGGCTGGTAGAAGTGCAGAAGCTGGGCCCAGGCAGTCACGCCCGCGCACCCGTCGCCGCGGGGCTGTCCCGGTAGAGCAGCGGATCGATCCCCGGGAACGGGTTGTCCAGCTCGAACAGCTCCTCTACCTGCGCGTCCAGCGCCGGGTAGCCACCCTCGATCGCGTCGGCCAGCCGGTCGAAGCGCTCCGCATGCGACCAGAACCGCTCGACCGCGTAGTCGTGCGCCTGCCCGGTCGTCATCAGGAACTGCCAGTCGGAGGACTGCAGGAGAAGCAGTTCGCGCCCGAGCTGGCGCGCCGCCGGCGTGTCCTCCGCCAGCAGCCGGTGGGCCCGCCTCTGCCGGCTCTGGATCTCCGGCCACGTCCACGCGGTCCCATCGTTCAGCCACGTGCGGTGGTCGCCGCCGTTCCCCCACGAGCCCTCGGGCAGGTCGATAGCGTGCTTTGGCGGCTCCTTCGTTACGAACTCACCCGCGGTCACCAGCCGGAACGCCGGGTCGATCGCCAGCCGCCGGATGACCCCTTCGAGCCAGTCCACGCCTTCCAGCCACCAGTGGCCGAACAGCTCCGTGTCGTACGACGCGAGCACGATGCCGTCCTCGCCCGCGCCGCCGCGGAAGGCGTCCAGCTCGTAGCGGATCAGGTCGCGGAAGTGGTCGGCATGCCAGCTCACGGACTCGGCCGCCGCCCGCGGGTCGTATTCTTCCTTGTCCCCGAGGTCCACCTCCGGTCCCGTCACGCGCCAGTAGTGCAGCCCGCTCGTGCCTTCTTTCTTGTGGAATTCGCGGTAGCGCGCCTCGCCCGGGTACCCGTGGCTCGCGGACCACACCTGAAGCCCCGTCCGTTCGTTCCGCGCGATCGCGCTCACGTTCGAATGGCCCACGTGGTATGCGCGGAACGTGGTCCCGCTCGTCACGGGGAGCTCGACCGGTGGCGCCGCGGGCACCCGCAGCTCCGGGTACAGCCCGACCACTTCGCCCAGCGCCTTGCCGCGCGCGCGGCCGCCCTCGACCAGGTGCGTCTCGACGAAGAAGACCTTGATCCCGGCCTCCTCCAGGTACTCCTCAAGGCCCGGCTCATACGCGCACTCGGGGAGCCAGAAGGAACGCGGCGCCCGCCCGAAGTTGCGGATGTGTGATTCCACGCCCGTTTGCACCTGGAAACGAACCGCCGCCGGGTCGTCCAGCAGCGGCAGGTACCCGTGCGTCGCCGCGCACGTCGCCACCTCGATATGCCCGCTGTCCTCAAGCGCGCGCAGCGCACCCACCAGGTCGCCCTGGATCTCGTCCTCGAAGAAGGCGCGGATGGCGTGATACCGCTCGCGATGGAATAGCGCCGTCGCCGCACGGTTCGCCGAAGCCCCGGCGAAGCGCACGACATCGCCCTCGGCCCGCTCGATGCGGTCCGCCAGGTACTCGCGGAAGTGGTCGATCATCACCGCGTCGCGCATCTGCTCGGCGAGGATCGGCGTGACATTGATCGTCACCCCAAGGGACCCATCGACCTGGCTCGCGAGCCGCCGGAACGCCCGC
>JAYRRO010000279.1:0-2290 GCA_041910095.1 Dehalococcoidia bacterium | reverse complement strand
GGGAGGTGACCCCGAACCGGCACAAGGTGGCGCTGCACGTCATCCATCTCCTCGCTCATGCCGCCGTCCCCGCCTTCCTCTTCATGAGCGGCTTCCTCCTCGCCCGCGAACGGAACCGGGGCATCGCCGCCTTCGCCTATCGCAAGTTCCTCCGCATCGGCCTCCCCGTCGCCATCTGGATGACGGCCGCCCTCGCCTACCGCCTCTGGCGCGAAGACACCCGCGCGCGGGATCTTTTCGCGGACTTCATCCAGTTCGATATCTCCGGTCAGTACTACTACGTGCTCGTGCTCATCGTGTTCTACGCGGCGCTCTACCCGGTCCGCGCGCTCCCCGCCCGGACCCTTGGCATCGCCGCGATCGCCGCCTTCGCCGCGAACCTCGGCACCATCGCCTGGTACCAGTGGGCCATCGCCCGCCACGGCCTCGACGGCGAATTCGCCACCTGGGCCTACCGCAACCCGCTCGCCTGGGCCGCGTTCCCCGTCGCCGGGCTCTGGGCCGGGCGCCTCGCGGACCCCATCGCGCTCGCGCGCCGGGTCGCACCGGCGGCCCTCGCCGCCATGGCCGCGCTCATGGCCATCTACCTCTACCGCGGCGAGCACGACCACGCCTACCCCGTGAGCTACTTCAGCGTCGTCGTCTTCCTCTTCAGCTGTTGCTTCATCCCCGCATCGCTGGCGGCCATCTCGGTGGGCCTCCCGCGCCCCGGCTTCGCCTCTCTGCACCTCATCGGCCGTCTTGGGCGCTACGCCTTCGCCATTTACCTGGTCCACATGCCCTTCTTCGTCGGCTACATCACCGAGACGTTCATCTCCGATAGCCCCGTCCAGGACGACTACTGGAAGCTCATGAACGCGATCTTCGTCACCGGGCTGGTGACCTCCTTCGCCGCCGTCTGGCTCGCGTCGCGTCTCCTCGGGCCCATCGCCGGGCCGATGCTCGGCATCGAACCAGCCGCACCCCCCACGCTTCAGCGATAGCCGGGGATCCCGTTCGAACCAGCCGGTCCCTCGGCCAGCACCACTGAAAACGGCACTTCGAACATGCATAATCGCCGGACCGTATCTCCCGGAGGCTCCGCCATGGCCGACTGGTACGACTCCATCGACGCCGATCGCCGCGCGTTCATCGAACGCCAGCACCTCTTCTTCGTTGCCACCGCCGGCGACGGCCCGGACGACACCGTGAACCTCTCCCCCAAGGGGCGTACCCTCTGCCGCGTGCTCGGTCCGAACCTCGTGGGCTGGCTCGACTACCCGGGCAGCGGAAACGAGACGGCGCGCCACACGGCTGCGGATGGCCGCATCACCGTCATGTTCTGCAGCTTCGAACGCACCACCGGCATCCTCCGCCTCTATGGCCGAGGCCGCGCCCTCGCGCTCGATGCCCCGGAGTTCGCGACCCACCGCGAAGCCTTCCGCGATGACCTCCACCCCTTCGTCCGCCAGGCTTTCATGGTCGATGTCGAACGCGTCCAGACGTCGTGCGGGTACGCCGTCCCCCGCATGGACTTCGTCGCCGGCCGCGACACCCTCGACCGTTGGTGCGAAAACCGCCTCCAGCCCCGGGAAACGACCGAGGATGGCTTCCTTGCCCCCGGCCCGCTCCTTCGCAAGGACGGCACGCCCTTGTAGCCTCCTCATCCCTCATTCCACATCCCTCATTCCTCCCGTACCGTGTCGCCGTGGGCGCACGCGAACGGCGGCGAGGCTTCGGGAACCCGCTCGCGGGGTCGGTGCTGGTTTTCGGGTCCCTCGCCGGCGCCGTGGCCGGGCTCACGCTCCTCTTCCTGGGCATGCGCGGCGTGATGGAGATCGGCGGCAGTTGCGCCGATGGCGGGCCCTACGTGTCCGCCCATCCCTGTCCCGATGGCACGGCTCCCGCCGTGTTCGGAGGTGTGTGGGGCGGCGTCATCTTCCTCGGCATCTACGCCTGGCTCACGCTGACCCGCGGCATCCCCGGCTTCCTGCCCCTGGCCTGGCCCGCGCTCTTCCTCAGCCTCGGCTACAACTTCCTGGAGTACGGCGTCGATCCGCCGGCCGAGGCCCCAGCGGGTCTGGACCTGGGGTTTCTCGTCTGCGCCATCGTCTTCGGCGTGATGGGCGGCGCTCCCCTGCTCATCTTCCTTGTCCCCATCGTCCGGTCGCTCCTCCCGTTCGGACATCCGCCCCCGGCTCGGCGTCCGGCCCCGGCGACCCGTGCCGGGGTGACCGTCACTGCCGCGCTGCCGGGGGTGCGCCTCCCGCGCTCCGCGAGCACGGGCCCCGTCGCCCCCGCGCGCACCCGC
>JAYRRO010000278.1:0-37582 GCA_041910095.1 Dehalococcoidia bacterium | reverse complement strand
GCGCGCGGTGCGAGCGCCGAAGCCTAGCAGGTAGGCAGCGGGTTCGCTACCGCGGGGTTCCTAGCCGCGCGGCACGGAGCCGTAGATGGCATCGTGGAGTCCGCAGTTCTTGTTGGCCGAGTCGGTGATGTCGCGCGCGTTCACCCACCCCGCCGCGGGGATGTTGATGCGGTACCAGCCCTCCCCGCGCGCGGCGCCCGCGGCCGTCGATCCCGCGGCCGTGAGCACGAACTGCTGCGCCCGCAACGGAGCAAGTTCACCGACCTTCGTGACGGCCTCGGCGGTATCGCTCGGCTGGGCGCGGATGGTGATGCCCTGTCCGCCGCCGCAGGCGAACGCCTCGCCCGGCAGCGTTACCAGGGGTGAGACGGCCTGCTGCGTCCCGAACCAATAATGCCATTCGCCGTTGGCCTGCCGGCCAAGGAAGACGGTCGCGCCGCCGCCCTGCGGGTCGCCCGTCGCAAGCTGCGCGATGCCACGGACGACGGTGTCGGGCTTCGAGACGATGTCGAAGCAGAGGAGCTGCTGCGGGTTGTTGGCGAGGCAGGCGTCGCGGCTGAGCGGCGTCACGAAGCGCCCCTTCAGCTCCGTCGTCGCCGCCGCGACGATCTGCTGGCGCAAGGCCGCCACGTCATCCGGGAGCGGCGTCGGCGTGCCCACGGCCGTGGGCGACGCCACCGGCGACGGGGAGGGGGCGGTCGTCACCGTGGGCGGCGGCGCCGTCGGGCTCACCGAGGCCGTGGGCAGCGGCGCGAGCGTGGGTGTGGCATCCCCGCTGCTCCCATCGCCGCAGGCGGCGAGTGCGAGGGACACGACGGCGGTGGCGGCAAAGAGAGGCAGCAGCTTTCGCATCACCCGCTAGGATACGGGCCGCCCGGGGACGGGAAACCCGCGGGCAACCGCCGTTTACTGCGAGCGCCCCAGGCGCTGTTGCCGCTTCTCGTAGTTCTCGAAGGCACGCTGGACCATCGGACGGCGCTTCCCTTCGGGCTTGCGAAGCGCGTAGTCCGGGTCGGCCTCGCCGGTGGACGACAGCATGTGCAGCGCGTGCGCGCCGTAGATGTGGCCCGTATATCCCTGCGCGTCCTGCGCCTGGTTGATCGCAAGCTTGATCATCCGCAGCTGGAACGGGTCGTTCTCGGCGACACGGGCGGCGTAGTCCATCACTTCCTCATGCAGCCGCTCCTTCGGCACCACCCAGCTCACGAAGTCCAGCTCCTCGGCCTCTTTCGCATCGACGAAGCGGCTCTCGAAGAGGATGGCTTTTGCCTTTCGCGGGTGCAGGTCCCACGGCACGGAGAAGTACTGGAAGTTGGTCGGCAGGAACATCGCGTTGTCGGCGGCGATGACGATGTCGCAGGCCGACGCGATCATCCACCCGGCGAAGATGCAGTACCCCTGCACGGCGGCGATCGTCGGCTTGGGGACGTTCCGCCAGCGCATCGTGGGGTCGATGTTCATGTCCCACGAACGCGTGTACTTGCCGCGGAGGCCCTCCTGCATGGGGCGGGCCTGGCGGTCGGCGACTTCCTCGGGGCTGCCGAGGTCGTGCCCGCCGCTGAAGTGGTCACCTTCGCCGCGCAGGACGATGACGCGCACCTCGCGGTCCCTGGCCGCGCGATCGAAGGCATCGTCAAGCTCTTCGATGAGGATGCGGCTCTGGGCGTTTCGGGCCTGGGGCCGGTTCAGGGTGAGCAGCGCGATGCGGCCCTCGGTCTCGTAGCGAATCTGGCTGTAGTCGCCCATGCGTCCTCCCCTGGCCGTCAGTCCGGCGGTCCCGTGCCGGAAACGCCGGCCGCGACCAGTGCGTCGTATTCCACGCTGGAGGTCCCGAGCAGCTCGGCGAGCACCTCGAGCGTGTGTTCACCCAGCCGCGGTGCAGGGCGAACGGGCGGCCTGCCACTCCGGCTGTAGCGCCACGGAGCCGTCGCCTGCGGCCAGGTCCCCGTTTCCGGGTGCGTCACCTCGACCACCATGTCGCGGGACCGCAGGCCGGTGTCGTTGGCGACTTCGATGGCGTCGAGCACGGGCGCGGCGGCGAGTCCGGCGGCCTGCAACGCGGCTGCTGCGGCCTCCCGCGTCAACCCGGCGGTGATGGCCCCGACCTCGCGGTCGACGGCGTCTTCGTTCGCCTTGCGCGCCGCGTTCGTGGCGAATTCGGGCACGTCGAGGGTGGCCGGGGCGCCGAGGGCGGCCTTGAAGGCTGCCCAGTCGGCTTCGTTTTCGCAGGCAACGGCGACCCACTGCTCCACGCCGGCGCAGGGGTAGATGCCGTGGGGGGCGAACGCCGGGTGGCGGTTGCCCATGCGGGGCCGCTGCCGGCCGGTGCGCAGGTACTCCATTGCCGCCTCGCCCGCGAACGTGAGGTTCACTTCCTGCATCGAGAGGTCGATGTACTGGCCCTCGCCGGTGCGGTTGCGATGGTGGATGGCCGCGATGATCGCGCCGAACGCGTTCAGGCCGGCGACCGCGTCCGGGTACATCTGCCCCGAATTCAGCGGGCCTTCGCCCGCGTACCCCAGCAGGGCCGACATCCCCGACGTCGGCTCGATCGTGCCGCCGATGCCCGGGACGTTCGCCCACGGGCCGCTGTGCCCATAGGCCGAGAGGCTGCAGAGGATGACATCCGGTTTGATCGCCGCCATCGCCTCGTAGTCGATCCCGAGGTTCCCGAGCACCCGCGGCGAGAAGTTCTCGGCCACGAAGTCGGCGAACGGGAGCAGCCGGCGGAACGTCTCGATGCCGGCCGGCTTCTGAAGGTCGAGGGTGATGCAGCGTTTGTTGAGATTGACCGAGTTGTAGAGGAAGTTGCAGTTCCACGGGTGCTCGGCCGTGGCGACGTCCTTCAGGCGTGCGGGCAGGGGGGCATCGTAGGCGCCACGCCAGGAATCCGGGCGCATGCGCACCTCGATCTGCACCACATCGGCCCCCATGAGCCCGAGCAGCGACGTGCAGTAGGACCCGGCCCACGCCTGCGTGAGGACAATCCCGCGGAGCCCGGCAAGCGGCCCGTTCATGCGTCCCATCCTTCCCCATGCGCGCCGGCGGCCGGCGCCGGGTTGCGAACGGCCCAGGGTGTGCCCGACATCCGGTACGGCGCGCCCGGGAACGGTTCCCGGCCCGCTTCGGTCCAATACCCGCGCGCGTTGAGATGCTCGTTCGCGCGGAGTTCCTCCATCGTCAGGACTGGCCCGGCGACGACACGTCGCGCGGCCAGTTCCTCGAACAGCTCGGACTTCACCCAGCCTCGCATCGCCTGCTGCACGCGGTCGACGTACTCGTCCTTGTGCTGCTGGCGGTACCAGCTCGCCTCCCAGCGCGGGTCCTCGGCGAGATCCGGCAGCCCGAGGGTGTACATTGCGTCGCGCCAGAAGTGGGCGCGGCTGATGGTGAGGGCGAAGTGCCCATCGGCGACGGGCACGGGCCCCGCGAGGAGGTCGGCGGACTCGCGGCGTTTGCCCGCCGCGCCCGTGTATTGCCCGCGCAGCAGGGCCGGGGCGAAGGTGCTCACCATGACGTCGAGCTGCGCGACGTCGACTTCCTGGCCCTCGCCGGGGTGCGAGTCGCGATGGACGATCGCGCCGAGCGTTGCGGCGTAGGCGGCCGCGCCGGTACACATCGCGACCTGGTGTCCCCAAGGCCGCAACGGCGCGTTCGCGGCATCGCCGTTTATGGAGGCCCAGCCCGAGCGAGCAGCGACGGTCAGTTCGTTCCCACGTGCGTTCGCGAGCGGACCCGCCATGCCGTATGGGGTGACATGTGCCATGACCAGCGACGACGACCGGAAGGCGTCGTAGGTGAGCCTGAGCTCCGCGAGACGCCCCGGGTCGTAACTGCTCACGACGATGTCGCACCGGGCGCCGAGCGCGAGGACGGCGGCGCGGCCCTCGGGCGACGTCACGTCGAGGACGATGCTCTCCTTGTTCGCGAGGAAGACCTGCGCGGGAATCGAGCGGCCGTCGCCGTCGAATGGCGCTTCGGCACGCATCGGATGCCCGCCGGGCGGTTCGACCATGAGCACGCGCGCGCCGAAATCGGCCAGCATGCGGGTGCACCACGCGCCTGAAGCCGAGTCCGAGAGGTCGAGCACGCGCAGATCGTCGAGAGCGGGGGATGGCATGCGCGGGAGCTTACGGCATACTCCGCGCACCTCGCGAGCCGGGGAGCCATTCCCGGAAGGCCGGGCCGTCCGCTCCGGCGAAGCTGAAACGTGCCCTTCTTCGAGGAATCCGGATGCCGCGTCCGAGAATCTCCAATGGCCGCCGCGGCCACCCCTCCTGTAGAACTGCCGCCTAGACCGCGCCGTTGCATGGGCACGGGAGGGGGAAACGATGAACAGCGAGTACTGGACACGGAAGAGGCAGACGAGGCGGCGCCTGCTGCAGGGCGCGGGGGTGGGCTCCCTCGGCTTCGCCGCGTTTTCGCTCGTCGGTTGTGGGGACGACGACGACGATGGCGGGAGCGGCAAAATCCAGCTCGCGACGCCCACGCCGGCCGCGGGCGCGACGCCCATCGACCCGTTCGCGGGCGCGAAGAAGGGCGGCACCCTCAAGCTCGATAACTCCATCGACCCGCCGACGATCGACCCGTACGGCAACGTCAGCGTTCGCACGAAGACGATGGCCAACTACGTCTATAGCCGCCTGCTGAAGTACAAGACGGGGCCCCAGTACAAGCAGGGCAACGTCCGCCCCACGGGCGACCTCGCGGAGAAAGTCGAGGCGAGCGCCGACGGCCTCAAGTACACGTTCCGGCTGCGCCAGGGGATCAAGTTCCACAACATCGCGCCGCTCAACGGCCGTGCCCTTAGCATCGAGGACGTTCGCTATTCGTGGGGGAAAGCGACCGATGTGAAGAACAGCAATCGCGGGCAGCTCGCCTTCATCGACAAGGTCGAGTACCCGGACGACCGCACGGTCGTGATGTCGCTGAAGGCGCCGAACGCGGCCTTCCTCGATGTCATCGCCGACGCGAGCCTGCTCTACATCGTCCCGACGGAAGCCGAGTCGGGCTTCAACATGGCGAAGTCGATGATCGGCACCGGGCCGTGGGTCTTCGAGAGCTACCAGCCTTCGATCGGCTTCAAGTTCAAGCGCAACCCGGAGTGGTACGAGACCGGGTTCCCGCTGGTGGACGCGATCGAGATCACCACAATTCCCGACTACGCCAACCGCGTCGCGCAGTTCCAGGCCGGGGCCACGGATGCGACGGCGCTGAACGCCCAGGACCTGACCGAGGTGAAGAAGGCCGTGTCGGCCGCGCAGTTCGGCCCGGACACCTCGGTCGGCCTCAGCTTCATCTACTTCGACTCAGACCCTTCCTCGCCGTGGGCGAAGGACGACCGCGTGCGCCAGGCGGTCTCGATGTGCCTGGACCGCGACGCGCTCACCGAGGTCGCGTTCAATGTGAAGGCGATCAAAGCGGCCGGGATCGACGCGAGCATCAAGTACAACAACGTCATCCCGATCAGCGTGAAGCGCTGGTGGCTCGACCCGCAGTCGCCGGAGCACGGCGAGACGGGCAAGTTCTTCAAGTACGACGTCGCCGAGGCGAAGAAGCTGCTCTCTGCGGCGGGCTATCCCGACGGCTTCTCGACGACCTACCAGTACACGGGCAACGGGTACGGCCTGGAGCACAACCAGGTGGCGGAAGCCCAGATCGCGATGCTCCAGGCGCTCGGCCTGAAGACCACGACAGACGTGCAGGACTATAACTCGAAGTACATCACCCAGACGTTCGTGGGGAACTTCAAGGGCATCGCCTTCGGCCTGGAGACCTCCTTCCCCGAAGGCTCCGGGTACGTTCTGCGGCTCTTCACCGACGACCCGAACAACCACGGGCGCGTGAAGGACCCGGTGCTCGAAAAGCTCGCCGTGCAGCAGCAGTCGGAGCTGAACGAAGAAAAGCGCCGGCAGATCTTCCACGACATCCAGCGAGAGAACGCGAAGCACATGTACTACGTGCCCAGCCAGGCCGGTGCGGGCACGCGGTGGGTCGGCTACCAGGGGCATGTGAAGAACGCGCTTGAGTTCTACACCCAGGGGTACGGCGCCGGAACGGAACTGCACCCCTACAAGTGGAAGGCGTAGGCTTTCCGCACCTCAGCCGCGGGCGGTCCCGGGAGGCGTCGACCCCTCGCGCGGCCCGGGACCGCTCCCGCACCCACACACCATGCCCACGCTCCCGCGCGCCGAGAGGTGGGCGGCGAGGTTTTCATGGCGTCTGGACCGCTCGACGGCATCCGCATTCTCGATCTCACCCAGATCATCGCCGGCCCACTGGGCTGCATGCTCCTCGCCGACCTCGGCGCGGAAGTGGTGAAGGTGGAGCCGCCCGGGGGTGAGCCCTGGCGGCTCACGAGCCAGTTCATGCCCGGCGAATCCAAGGCCTACCAGTCCCTCAACCGCGGCAAGCAGTCCGTCGTGCTCGACCTCACGGTCGCGGCCTGCCAGGAGGCCGTGCATGAGCTGGTGCGCGGCTGCGATGTCGTCGTCATCAACTCGCGGCCGGATGTAGCGAAACGGCTCGGTGTCGACTACGACACGCTCGTCCAGTTCCGGCCCGACCTGGTGTATGTCGATAGCACGGCCTTCGGGCGGCAGGGGCCATGGGCGCATCGCCCCGGTTACGACATCGTCGCCCAGGCCGCTTCGGGGCTCCTGATGCACCGGGGCTACCTGGAGAACGGCTTCCCGGCGCTGAGCGGCCCGGCCGCACCCGCCGACTTCACAACCGGCTACGCGATCGCCTGGGGCGTCTGCGCCGCGCTCTTCCATCGCGAGCGCACCGGCCGAGGCCAGGTCGTGAGCACGTCGCTACTGACGAATGCGCTCATGCTCCAGACGGGTAGTTTTATGTCGCTGCCCGTCGCCGATGCCGACCGGCGCGAGCCGTTCCTCGCCGACCTCCGGGCGTCCCGCGCGCAGGGCGAGGCATTCGACGCCTTTGTCCGCAGGCGGCGCACCTCCACGGACGTGGTGGCCGGCTTCGGTATCTACTACCGCGGATACCTCACGGCCGATGGCGCGCTCACGGTCGGCTGCCTTTCGCCCTCGACGCGAGAGAAGATGCGCACGGCCCTGGGCATCGACGACCCGATGGAGGGCGTGGCCGGCCGGATCGCGCCCATCGATGCCATTCGCGCGGTCGAGGACCTGATGCGCACGAAAACGACCGAGGAGTGGATGGGGATCTTCGATCGCCACGGCGTACCCGCGAGCCCGGTGTGGTTCGTCGAAGAGCTCTTGGAGAACCCGCAGGTGGTCGAGAACGGATACGCCGTCCAGCTCGAGCACGACCTCACCGGCCCGCAGGAGATGGCCGCGCCGCCCCTGAAGATGAGCGACAGCCCGCCCGCCGCGCAGGGGGCTGCCCCTCCGCTGGGGCGCGACACCCGGAAGTGGCTCAAGTCCGTGGGTTGGAGCGATGCGCAGGTCGATGCGGCGGTGGCGGCCGGGAGCGTGGCCGAAGGCCCCTGAGCGAGCACGCGCCCGCGCGGTCACGTAGGATGCTGCGCTGGGGGAGCGGGCCCCCGGGATCGGGGGCCACGGGAGGGCGAACGTGGCACAGCGGAAGTCGTGGCGGCCGTTCTACGGGTGGTACATCGTCGGGGTCGCGCTCATCGCGCAGTTCGTCGCCGTGGGCACCCAGACGTATTCGTCGACCGTCTTCCTCAAGCCCATGACCGCGGACCTCGGCTGGACGCGGAGCGAGTTCTCGGCCGTCCAGACGGTTTCGACCGTGGTGATGGGGTTCGTCGGCTTCGGCATCGGCATGCTCATCGACAAGCGCGGCCCGCGCCTCCTCATGATGATTGGCGGCCTGATTTGCGGGGCGGCGCTCATCGCCACGAGCCAGGTCCACAACCTGTGGGAGTTCTATCTCGCGCGGGGTGTCGCCCAGACCATCGGCAACGCGATGCTCGGCAACCTCGTCGTCAACGTCACGGTCTCGAAGTGGTTCGTCGCCCGGCGCGGCATGGCGGTCGCGATCGCATCCTCGGGCGTCTCCCTGGGCGGGGTGCTCATGACGCCGGTCGTCTCGTGGGTCGCGGGCACGTGGGGCTGGCGTGAGGCGTGGGTCTTCCTTGGCTTTCTCGTGTGGGCGCTCATCTTCCCGGCCGCCATGGTCATCCGCCGCACCCCTGAGGATCACGGCCTCCACCCGGATGGCATGAGCCCCGAGGAGGCGAAGCGCTTCACGACCGCGAAGAACCGCCTCTCGGTCGCGTCCGAGATCCAGTGGACGCGCCCGGAAGCGATCCGGACGACCACGATCTGGCTCATCATCGCGGCCTACGGCATCGCCAACATCGGCATCGGCGCACTGCTGCTGCACCTGGTGCCCTTCCTCAGCGACCACGGCTGGAGCCGGGGTGAAGCCGCTTCGCTCTACAGCATCCAGGCATGGGTGGCGCTCGTGTCCAAGCCGATGTGGGGCGTGCTTATGGACCGCTTCCACCCCCGCCACCTGAGCGCGTTCGGCTTCGCGGTGGCGGCTGTGGGAGTCGTGGCGATTCTCGGGGCGGCGCGCTCGGACACGTGGCTGCCGATGGCGGGGGCGATGGCTCTCTGGGGGTTCGGCATCGGCGGAGCCATCCCGCTGCAGGAAACGGTGTGGGCGAACTACTTCGGCCGCCAGCACCTCGGGCGCATCCGCTCGGTCGCGCTGCCGTTCACCATCGTCTTCGGCGCCGGCGGCCCCCTTCTCGCGGGCGAACTCTATGACCGGTCCGGCACGTACACGGTCGCCTTTCTGATGTTCGGGCTGTTCTGGCTCATCGGTTTCGTGCTCATCCTGATGGCGCGCCCGCCGCGTCACCCCAGCCAGCGCCTGGTCGAGGTGAAGCGCGAGGCCCCGGAACCCGCCACCGCCTCAGCGACGCCGTCCTAGCAGGCCATCCGGTGTAGACTGCGCCCGCTCGAACGCTCCCCGCGTTCGCGGAGGTAAGCATGCCCGGCGCGCTCGACGGTATTCGTGTGATCGACTTCGGCCAGTACATCGCGGGTCCGCAGACGGCGATGCTCCTCGCCGACCAGGGCGCGGACGTGATCCGCGTCGACCCGCCCGGCGGACCTCGTTGGGACACGCCCGCGAACGCGACCTGGAACCGGAACAAACGCAGCATCGTGCTGGACCTGAAGGACGCCGCGGATCTCGCGATCGCGCGGCGGCTCATCGCCTCCGCCGACGTCGTCGTCGAGAACTTCCGGCCGGGCGTCATGGAACGCCTGGGCCTCGGGTCGAACGCGTCCCAGGCGGCGAACCCGGCGCTGGTGTACTGCTCGCTGCCGGGGTTTGCGAGTGATGACCCGCGTGCCGGAGTCGCCGCATGGGAAGGCGTCGTCGGGGCAGCGACCGCCACGTACCGGCCCGGTCCCGCAGGCACGCCGATCTACACCGCGATCCCGTTCTCGTCGCACTACGCCGCGTTCCAGGCGGCGGCGTCCATCGCGATGGCACTCAACGCGCGGGAGCGCGACGGCCTCGGTCAGGTGATCGAAATGCCGCTCTTCGATGCGACCTTCGCGGCCATCGGTGCACGCGGCTTGCGCGTGCATGCCGCCGCCGCCCAGGACGACCGCGACATCGGCGCCATCATGACCCTCACCCGGCAGTTCCTCTGCGCCGACGGGCGGTGGTTCATGTATCACGCCGGGAACCTGAACGCGCAGGCCTTCCTCGCTTCAGTTGGGGCCGCCGAGATCGTCGCGCCGGGCGCGGGACTCACGGCCGACCAGCAGCGCGAGCGGCTCGAAGCGCTCTTCCGCTCGAAGACCGCCGCCGAATGGGAGGCGCTTTGCGACGCCGCCGGCACCGAGGGCGCAATCTGCCGGACTTCCGACGAGTGGCTCGAAAACGAGCAGGCGCTGGGATCAGGCATCGTCATCGACAGCACCGACCCGGTATGGGGCCCGCTGCGAGGGCCGGGCGTGAACGTTCGCATGTCGGGCACGCCGGCCCCCGCGCCGCGTCCTCGTTCCGTGCCCGGCGCCGACCGCGAGGCCATCCTCGCCACGCCAGATTGGAAGCGCTTCGCCGTGGCGAACGCCGAGCCGCCGCTCCGGGCCGCGCTCCAGGGTGTCAAGGTGGTCGATCTCTGCATCGTGCTTGCGGGACCGACCTGCGGGCGCACGCTCGCGGAGTTTGGGGCCGAGGTCGTGAAGATCGACAGCCCCTCGCGCAAGATGGTCGCCTTCCACAACGACATCAACCGCGCCAAGCAGAGCATCGTCCTCGACCTCAAGAGCGAGGCCGGCCTGCGTGTCTTCTGGCGGCTCGTGGCGGATGCCGATGTCGTCGTCCAGAACTTCCGCAAAGGCGTCGCCGAACGGCTCGGCATCGGCTACGAGGACGTTCGCGCGCGGCGGCCCGACATCGTGTACGCATCGCTGAACACGTACGGCCAGGTCGGCCCATGGGCGGGGCGGCCAGGCCACGAACAGATCGCGCAGGCCGCGTCCGGCATGCAGGAGCGCTTCGGCGGCGACGGGCGGCCTGTACTGGCCCCGTTCGCGGTCAACGACTACGGCACAGGCTTCATGGGGGCGTACGGTGTCGCGCTCGCGCTCCTGCACCGCCGCCGCACCGGCGAGGGTCAGCACGTCGACAGCGCGCTCGCCTACACCGCGACGATGCTCCAATCGTCGTTGCTCCAGCGTTACGAAGGGAAGGAGCGGAACGAACCCCGTGGGCAGGCTTCCGTGGGGTCGGGGCCGCTGAATCGCGCCTACCGGGCGAGCGACGGCTGGCTCTTCCTCGCCGCGCGGCCTGGCGAACTCGCACGCGTGCCCGGACTGTCCGCCACCGCGGGCCTGGAGGGCGACGATCTCGCCGCCACGGTCGAAGGCGCGATGGCCACCGGGACGACCGAGGAATGGGTGGCGAAGCTGCAGGCCGCCGGCGTGGGGGCGCACGCCATCATTCCCGACGTTCGCCCGCTGATGGATGACCCCTGGGTACAGGCACACGGCCTGAGCCTGACGCGCGAGCACGAAGGCTTCGGGCTGATCACGACGACGGGGCCCACGCCACGGCTTTCGCGTACCCCCGTCCTGCCCGGGCGGCCCGCGCCGCGGCCCGGATCCGATGCGAAGGCCATCCTGGCAACCGTCGGGCTCGATGGCGAACTCGACCGCCTGCTCGCCGACGGCGTCGTCGTCACGGAGGGAATCGGCGCGCGTTAGCCTCAGAGCGAGGCGTACACCGCGCCCACAAGCGCGATGTTCCGCGGGTCACGCCACGAGCGCCCCGCGCGATTGCACACGTACCCGAACCCGAGCCCGGCATCGGGGTCCGCGAATCCGAGCACCGCGCCATTGCCATAGTGCCCGAACGTGCGTGGGCCTGTCCCAAGCGGGCGCACGCCGGGGATCGTCATCTGGAAGCCAAGGCCGAAGCGGTTCGGCCGCCCGAGGACGGCGTCCTCGCCATCCGCCTGGACGGTGTTCGCCTGCTCGATGAGCTCGGGCGCGAGGATGTGAACGCCATCGACCGTCCCACCGGTCGCGAGCGCCCCGAAGATGCGCGCCATCGCCCGCGCGTTGGCGTGTGGATTGGTCGAGGGATACTCCGCCGCGCGCCAGACGCGTGAGTTGACCTGCCATTCCGGGTGCCCGGGAGGGTTGCGATACGCGAGCACACGCGCGAGGTCGATGCCGTCCAGCGTCGCCGGGTCGCGCTCCAGCCACGGCCGCTGCGACTCCTCGCCTGGCGGCCGCTGGTACTGGATCCACTCCCCGACGCGATGGTCCTCCTCCGGCCCGAAGCCGCTCATGAAGTCCACGCCGAGCTTCGCCGCGATCTCCTCGCGCAGGTAGGTGCCAATCGACCGCCCATCCACGCGGCGGATGACCTCGCCGGCGAGGAATCCGAACGTGTTCACGTGATAGCCGAACCGGGTGCCCGGCTCCCACCAGGGCTCCTGCTCGGCGAGCGCGGTGCACATCGCGGCCCAGTCGGTCAGGTTGAGGCCCATCGCTAGCGGCTTCCGTATCGCCGGGAGCCCGGCCTGGTGCGAGAGCAGGTAGCGAACCGGGAGCGACGCTTTGCCCGCCTGCGCGAACTCTGGCCAATACCGCGCGACCGGCGCATCGAGTTCGAGGACGCCGCGCTCGACCAACTGGAGCAGGCAGATCGCCGTGACCGCCTTCCCCACCGACCAAACATTGACGATCGTGTCTCGTGCCCACGGAACGGTTTTGGCGGCATCCTGGTAACCGCCCCAGATGTCCACGACGGGCCGTCCTCCCAGCGTCACCGCGAGGGCGGCGCCGACCTCGTCCTGCCCGGCGAAGTTCTGCTCGAACGCTTCACGCACGCGCTCGAACCGGGGGTCAATGATGCCGTCGGTCATGATGTCCTCCTCGATGGGCGGGAGTCTCGCACATTGAGCGGCGGCCGGGCATCAGAACATTTGTGTTGACACGCGAACATCCGTTCGCTAGGCTACGGCGACCAATAGAACGGATGTACGCACGATGGTCAACCCGCTCCTCACCATTCTCTTCGACCTCTTCCTCATCGGTACGGCCGTCGCCGTCTGCGCGGCGATGGCGGAGGAGTACCTCGCCTCGCGAGAGCCCGTGGTGCGGGGGAGCATGCGGCGCCCCACCACCACCCGGCGAGTCGTCCGTCACACCGTGACGGCCCCGCGGGACTTCCGCACCGAAGTTGCCCGCCTCCAGGGGCGACGCTCCACGAGGGTGCGCGCCGCGTGAGGCCATCGTGCGATGCCGTTGCCGGGATGGGTCAGTTCCGCCGCGCCGGTGATGCCTCGCGCGCCCGTTTGCGCTCGATGGCCCGCTCGACGCTTCGAACGCCGCGGATGATCTCGATGCGCGAAAGGAGGCGGCTGAGTTGCTCGATCCCCGTCGTCTCCAGCGTGGTCAGGATGTTCACGCTGCCGTCGCCGTTCTCGACGGTGCGGACGCCGACCATATTGACCTTCTCTTCCGTGACCACGGTGGTGATGTCGCGCAGGAGCCCGACGCGGTCCCAGGCTTCGATGACGATGTTGGCCGGGTACAGGCGCGAGGCCGCGCCCCATTCGACGCCAATCAGCCGCTCCTGCTCTTCCTCGTTGAGGACGTTCACGCAGTCGGCGCGATGCACGGTAATGCCGCGGGTGCGCGTCACGTAGCCGACGATCTGGTCGCCAGGAACCGGGTTGCAGCAGCGGGCCATGGTGGTCAGCAGATTGCCGACACCGGTGACCTGGAGCGACGGGCTCCCGAGGGCCGCTGGCGCCATTTTCTCCGGGAGGGAAGGCGGCAGCTCGGCCTCGCCCTCTTCCTCGCGCAGCAGCTCGCCCAGTTTGCGCGCGATCGTGGTCGTGCTCACGCCGCCATACCCGAGCGCGGCGAGGAAATCCTCCCAGCTGGAGTAACTGAAGAGGGAGAGGATCTGCTCCTGCCGCTCCGCCAAATCGAGGCCGAGGCGCCGCATCTCCTTCTCGATCATCTCCCGGCCGCGTTCGATGTTGTCGTCCCGTTCCTGTTTGCGGAACCACTGGCGGATCTTCGAGCGGGAGTGCGCGGTGTGGATGTAGCCGAGGTTCGGGTTCAGCCAGTCGCGCGAGGGTCCTTTGCTCGTGCGGCTGCGCATGATCTCGACGATGTCGCCATTCCGGAGCGTCGCGTTGAGCGAGACCATCCGGCTATTCACCTTCGCCCCAACGGTCTGGTGCCCGAGGTCGGTGTGAATGCGGTAGGCGAAGTCCAGCGGCGTGGCGCCGGCCGGCAGGTCGAGGACCTCGCCCTTGGGCGTGTAGACAAAGACCTGGTCGTGGAAGATGTCCGTCTTCACAGACTCCACGAACTCCTCGGCCCCGGCGAGGTCCCGCTGCCAGTCGAGGAGCTGGCGGATCCATGCAATCCGCTCCTCATCCCTGCCGCTGGATTTGTTCCCTTCCTTGTACGCCCAGTGCGCGGCGACGCCGTACTCCGCGACGCGGTGCATCTCGTACGTCCGAATCTGGATCTCGAGCGGCCGGCCGTTCAGGCCGACGACGGTCGTGTGGAGGGACTGGTACCGGCTGTCCTTCGGGTTGGCGATGTAGTCGTCAATCTGCCCCGGGATGGGGCGCCAGAGCGCGTGCACGATGCCGAGAGCGTGGTAGCACTCGCCCACACTGTCCACAAACACGCGCAGGGCGAGAAGGTCGTAGATCTGGTCGAAGGCCTTTCCCTGCTCGCTGTAGCGCAGCATCTTCTGGTGGATGCTGTAGATGTGCTTCGCCCGGCCGGTCACCTCGGCCTTGATGCCCGCCGCGGTGAGGTGCTCGCGGATGGCGGTCGTGGCTTCGTCGATGTAGGCCTGGCGCTGTTGCCGCTTGGCCGCCAGCAACTCGGCGATGCGCTTGTATTCGGCCGGCTCGAGATAGCGGAAGGCGAGGTCTTCCAGCTCCCACTTGATCTGCCAGACGCCGAGGCGGTTCGCCAGCGGCGCGAAGATCTCCATGGTCTCGAGCGAAATACGCCTCTGCTTCTCGGGCGCGAAAGCCCAGAGCGTGCGCATGTTGTGGAGGCGGTCACAGAGCTTGATGAGGACGACGCGCACATCCTCGGCCATCGCGAGGAACATCTTCCGCAGATTCTGCGCCTGCTGGCCCGCTCGGACGGCCTGGCTATCCGTGCCGAACGAGATCGGCAACTTGTCGAGCTTCGTCAGTCCGTCAACGAGCGTCGCCACATCGGCGCCGAAACGCTTGCGGATCTCGTCGTTCGGGACGGCGCAATCCTCCTGGACATCGTGCAGGAGGGCCGCCGCGAGCGCGCTGGCATCCAGTTCCAGATGCGCCACGAGGTTCGTCACCTCAAGCGGGTGCGTGATGTAGGCGTCGCCCGTCTTGCGCACCTGCCCGGAGTGGCAGCGTGCGGCGAACTCGTAGACTTCGCGGAGCGGGGCGACCCGGTCGGGGGGAAGGTAGCGGGCGGCGCGGGCGAGGACGGCGTCGATATCGACGCCCGGGGTTTGCGGCTCCTGAACGCGAACCTGCAATCCGTGCCCTCTTTGCCGGGTGAGCTTCGAAACCTATCCTACCACGAAGCCCCCTTCCCACCGATTGTGAGTTTCGCCCATGAGCAGTCGCTTCCAGGCGCCGCGTGGCACGCAGGACATCCTCCCGGACATGCAGCCGTATTGGGCGGCGGTGCTGCGCGCCGCCGAGGATGTGACGCGCCTCTTCGGCTTTCGCCGCATCGATACGCCCGTCTTCGAAAACGCCGCCCTCTTCGAAAAAGGGAGCGGCGACACGACCGACATCGTCGAGAAGGAGATGTACCAGTTCGAGGACCGCGGCGGCGACCGCCTCGCGCTGACCCCCGAGGGCACGCCCGGGATCGCCCGCGCCTACCTCGAACACGGCATGGCGAGCTGGCCCCAGCCCGTGCGCCTTTGGACGACGCACCCCATGTTCCGCTACGACCGCCCGCAGAAGGGCCGGTACCGCCAGCACACGCAGGTCGACTGCGAGGTCATCGGTTCGGCGGACCCGCTCGTAGACGCCGAAGTGATCGAGCTGCTGTGGCGAATCTACCAGGCCGTCGGCATCAAGAGCGTCGCGGTCCGGCTCGGGTCGATCGACGACCTTGAGCCGCGCAAGGCCTACGTGCAGCGCCTCAAGGAGTACTACCGGCCTCATCTCGACCGCCTCTCCGAGGACAGCCGCCGGCGGTTCGACCGGAATCCGCTCCGCCTCCTCGATAGCAAGGACGAACGGGATCTCCAGTTCAAGGAGGCCGCGCCGAAGCTGGTGGACCAGCTCAGCTCGGAGGCGCAGGCCCACATGGACGTCGTCCGCGCGGCGCTCGACGCGGCTGGCATTCCCGTCGTCATCGACCCGCTGCTGGTACGCGGCCTCGACTACTACAACCGCACCGTGTTCGAGATCGTGCCGACCGACGATGAACGGGCGCAGGGCACGGTCGGCGGCGGGGGACGTTACGACGGCCTGCTCGAGATCCTCGGCGGGCCGCACACGCCGGCCGTCGGCTTCGGGAGTGGGATCGAGCGGATCATCCTCGAAATGCAGAAACACGAGGTGGCCGTGGCCGAGCCGCCGGCCCCGGATGTCTTCCTCATCCATCGCGCCGAGAATGCGGCGCGCGCCGTTACGCAGCTGGCGGGGTCGCTGCGGAGCCGCGCGATCGCCGTCGTCGTCGCTGAAAGCGGCCGCTCGATGAAATCGCAGTTCAGGAGCGCCGATGCCTCGAAGGCGAGGTTCGCGGTGATCGTGGGCGACGACGAACTCGGCCGCGGCGTGGCGATGGTGAAGGACCTCCGCGGTGGCGGCGAACAGCGGGAGGTGCCGCTCGACGGCGTGGCCGAGGCAATCGCGGCCCTTCGCTAAGGCTTGCCGGGGCTCTGGTATACTCGAACGACCCCACCACTCCCCGGCGGCCGCCCGCAGCGCGCCGCCTGCTTGCTCGAGGACCATGGACGAGGCAATTCGCGCCCGCCTGCAGGACGTGCAGCGGCGCTACAACGAACTGACGGATGAGATGGGCCGGCCCGAAGTCGCGGCCGACTTCGAGAAGGTCAACGCCCTCGCGAAGGAGCGCGCCGAGATCCAGGCCGTCGCCTCGATCTTCGAGGAGTACCAGCGTGTCGAAGAGAGCGTTTCGGGCGCGCGCGCGCTGCTCGCCGAGGACGACGCCGAGATGCGCGAGCTGGCCGAACTCGAATTCGCAGACGGCGAACGGCGGCTCGCAGAGCTCGACCAGGAGGTCCTCCGCGCGCTCCTCCCGAAGGACCCGCGCGACGACCGCGACGTGATCGTCGAAATCCGGGCGGGCGCGGGCGGCGAGGAAGCCGCGCTCTTCGCGGCCGAGCTCTATCGCATGTACGCCCGCTATGCCGAGCGCCACCGCTGGCAAACCGAGATTCTCAACGCCTCAGAGAGCGACAAGCACGGCTTCAAGGAAGTCGTCTTCGAGCTGCGCGGCAGGGGCGCCTATTCCCGTCTTAAGTTCGAAAGCGGTGTGCACCGCGTGCAGCGCGTCCCCGAGACGGAGGCCCAGGGGCGCATCCACACCTCAACCGCCACCGTCGCCGTCCTCCCCGAGGCCGAGGAAGTGGATGTCGCGGTCGAGGAGAAGGACCTGCGCATCGACATCTTCCACTCCTCTGGCGCAGGCGGGCAGAACGTCAATAAGGTCGCGACGGCCATCCGCCTCACGCACATCCCCACCGGCATCGTCGTCGTCTGCCAGGACGAACGCACGCAGGGCAAGAACCGCATCAAGGCGATGACGGTGCTTCGCAGCCGCCTCCTCGACCTCGAACAGCAGAAGCGCGACGCCGAACTCAGCGCCGACCGTAAGTCGCAGGTTGGCAGCGGCGACCGCAGCGAGAAGATACGCACGTACAACTTCCCGCAGGACCGGATCACCGACCATCGTGTCGGGCTCACGCTGCACAACATCCCGGACCGCCTCGACGGCAACATCGACGACCTCATCGACGCCGTGGCAACGGCCGACGAAGCGGAGCGCCTGAAGGGGCTGTGACGCGAGAAGATGCCGGACGGACGAGCGCGTGGCAGGCGGCGCGAGCCGCCGAAAGCCTGCTCGCCGAAGCGGGGATCGAGGAGTCGCGGTTCGAGGCCGAATACCTGGCGAGGACAGCCGGCGGCCTGACGCGCGCGCAGTATTTCGCGGGGGCGCCGCTCGATGACGCGGGCGCCGAACGGCTCGCGGGCTTCCTCGCACGGCGCCTGCAACGTGAACCGGCTGCCTATCTCGTGGGTGAGCGCGAATTCCGGGGCCGCATGTTCCAGGTCGGGCCCGGCGTGCTCGTCCCCCGGCCGGAGACGGAGATGTTGGTCGACATTGGGCTGGAATCGGCCGCGGCGGGCGCCCGGGTTGTGCTCGAAGTCGGCACCGGCAGCGGCGCGGCGGCGGTCTCGCTTGCGGCAGAGCTGCCCGCAGAGACCCACTGCCGGGTGGTGGCGACCGACATCAGCGCGCGCGCCATCCTCGTCGCACGCGAGAACGCGAGGCGCCACGGGGCCAGGGCCGGGTTCGTGCTCGCTGACCTCGCGGGCCCGATCGGCGCGGCCGATGTGCTGCTTGCGAACCTGCCGTACATTCCCAGCGGCGAAATCGATGCGCTCGAGCCGGAAGTCAGCCGCTGGGAACCGCGCGCCGCACTCGACGGCGGCGCCGATGGGTTCGCCCTCATCCGGCGGCTGATCGACGACTGTGCCACGCGCCTGCACCCTCGCTTGCTTGCGCTCGAGGTGGGCTTCGGCCAGGCGCACGAGGCGGCGAAGCTGGTCGTGGCGGCCGGCGCGACCCCGGAGGTCCGCCGCGACTTCAACCATATCGACAGGATCGTGGTGGCGCGATGGCCGTGAAGCTCGTCGCACTCGATATCGACGGCACCATCGTCGCTCCCGGGACAGAGTTCCCTTCGCCGCGCATCACGGCGGCGGTTCGCGCGCTCACCGAATCCGGCATCGCCGTGGTGCTGGCGAGCGGGCGCATGTTCCCCGGCACCGTTCGGGTCGCGAATCACCTCGGGCTCGGGACTCCGGTGGTGTGCCAGCAGGGTTGCTCGGTGCACGCCCTCGACGGGTCGATGCTCCATGAGTTCCCGATCGAGCGCCGCCTCGCCCTGGAGATCGTCGAGTACGCGCGGGCCGCTGGACACACGTACGAGTGGTTCAACCCGCTGCGCTACATCGCCTCCCGCGAGACCGAGGAAACGGCGTTGTACGGCCGGGTATCGGGCATCGAGCCGGAGTACATGGAGCGGCCCGAACTGGCGGGCGTCACGCCGACGGGTGTCGGCGTGCTCAGCGGCGCGGCCGCGGGCGGCCCGGTGCACCACGACCTCGTGGCGCGTCACGGCCACGAGTTGCACGTCCTGGACTTTCCCGGTGTGACGGTCGCCGTCGCGCCCGATGCGAACAAGGGCCACGCGCTGTCGCTCTTGTGCGGCGACTTCGGCATCGCCCGCGAGGACGTCGCAGCCATCGGGGACAGCGTGAACGACGCCCCGATGCTGGCCTGGGCAGGCCGCGGGTATGCCCTCGCCCACAGCGACCGGTACGCCATCGATGCCGCCGACGAGATTCTCCCGGACGGCGAGGAGCCCGTCGCTCGCCTGCTGGAGTCGTTCGCGCGCTGGGGCAGCTGACCCGTTGCCGCGCCGGCCGTGACCGGCCATCCTGCGCGAGGAGGTAACACCCAATGCCCGACGGCCTGACCCGGAACGAGGACGCGACGCCCATCGACATGCTGCCAGGGATTGTGCGGCGGACACTGAACGAGGGCGCGCTCACGACGCTCTGCGAGCTGAGGATGGAGCCGGGAAGCCACGTCCCGGCGCACACCCACCCGCACGAGCAGACCGGCTATCTCGCCAGCGGCCGGTTCCGGTTCCGGCTGGGCGATACCTGGATGGAACTGCAGGCGGGCGATAGCTGGTGCGTGCCGGGCGGCGTGGAGCACGAAGTCGAGGTGATCGAAGCCTCCATCGCCATCGACGTGTTCAGCCCCGTCCGCGAGGAGTATCGCGACCCGCGCCACCCGCTGGCGGCCAGTGCTCCTTAACGCCCCGGCGGGCTAGAATTCGGCGGTGATACCGCGATACTCCCGCCCCCAGATGGCCGCCCTTTGGACCGACCAGGCGAAGTTCCAGCGCTGGCTGGATGTCGAGGTCGCCGCCTGCGAAGCGTGGGCCGAGCTCGGCCAGGTCCCGGCCGAGGATGCCGCGAAGATCCGCGCGAACGCGGCCTTCGACCTCGCGAAGGTCGATGAGTACCTCGCGATCACCCACCACGATGTCACGGCCTTCCTTCGCTCCGTGACCGACCACCTCGGCGAGGAGGGCCGCTGGGTCCACTTCGGCCTGACGAGTTCGGACGTCTGGGATACCGCCACGGGGCTCCAACTGCGCGATGCCGCGGACCTGCTCCTCGCGGACGTGGACGCGCTCACGGCGGTGATAGCACGCCAGGCGGCAGCTCATCGCGACACACTCTGCGTCGGGCGCACGCACGGGGTGCACGCCGAGCCCACGACCTTCGGCCTGAAGCTCGCAGTCTGGGTGGATGAGATGCGCCGCAATCGCGAGCGACTGGTCGCCGCGCGCGATGCGGTCGCCGTGGGCGCCATTAGCGGCACCGTCGGCACGCACGCCTCGGTCCCGCCGGCGCTTGAGGAGATCGTCTGCGCGAAGCTCAACCTGGGCATCGAGAACGCCTCGACCCAGATCATCCAGCGTGACCGGCACGCCCAGTTCGTCACTACGCTCGCGCTCATCGGCGCCTCGCTGGAGAAGTTCGCGACCGAGATCCGCGCGCTCCAGAAGACGGAGGTGCGCGAGGCGGAAGAGCCGTTCGACGAGGGGCAGACCGGGTCAAGTTCGATGCCGCACAAGCGCAACCCCGAGAAGTGCGAGCGCATCGCCGGGCTCGCGCGCGTGCTCCGGGGCTACGCCGTCACCGCGATGGAGAACGTGGCGCTCTGGCACGAGCGGGACATCAGCCACTCCTCCACCGAGCGCATCGTCTTCCCCGATGCCTGCCTCGTGCTCGACTACACGCTCACGCTGTTCACCGGGATCATGGACCGGCTGCTGGTGTACCCCGAGAACATGCGCGAGAACCTGGACCGGTCTTTCGGCCTCGTGTTCTCGCAGCGGGTACTGCTCGCACTGATCGACGCGGGCCTTTCGCGGCAGGCGGCCTACGCCATCGTCCAGCGGAACGCGATGACCGCCTGGAAGACGAAGCAGCAGTTCCTCGACCTGCTCCTGGAGGACCCGGAGGTGACGGCGCAGCTGGCGCCCGAGGCCGTCCGGGGGCTCTTCGATTACAGCTTCTACCTGCAGAACATCGGCGCGACGTTCGAGCGCCTGGGCCTGTGACCGTGTCGCCGCCGCCGCCTCCGCCGGTCGCGGCGGTGCCGGGAGCCCGTTCGTCGCCCCCTGCCATCCCCATTTGGGGTACGGTGCGCGATGCCTTTCACCTCGTCCGGCGTAACCCGAAAGAGACGATGCTCCCGCTGTTCGCCGTCGAGGTGCCGGTGGTGGTGTTCGTCACCATCGTGACGACGCTGCTCTACTTCACCGTGTTCAAGGACGAACCGTTCCGGCAGCAGGAGGACCTCTTCACCGAGGGGTCGGCCGGCGCCGTGTTCGCGTTCGTGCTGCTGACGGCGGCGAACGCGCTCTTCAGCCAGGTCGCGCGCGGCGCCACGATAGTCAGCATCGCGGGGCTTATCCGGGGCAAGCGGCTCTCACTGAGCGAATCGCTCGACCCGGCGTTCACGCACATGGGCGGGCTGCTCGCGCTCGCCTTCATGATGTTCGGGGGCGCGGTCGTGCTGGGGCTCACCGTCGTGGGCATCATCATCCTGCCGGTGCTGGCCCTGCGGTTCGCGCTCACGGTCGAGGCGTACATGCTCGACGGCGGCAGCCCGATCGAGGCTTTGCGCCGAAGCTGGCGCGTGATGGGCGGCGCCTCCCGGGGGGCGAACGCCTTCGCGGGCATCATGACGCCGCTGATGCTGCGCCTCCTCGCCGTGTTCGTCCTTCTCGTCCTGCTCATCGCCGTGCCCGTGCTGCTCGTGCAGTCGATTAGCGAGCTGGTCAGCGGCGGGCGCACGGCGCAAGTCTGGCTCAGCGGCGGCATCGCGGTGCTGCAGACCGTGCTCTTCGTGCCCGTGTTCGCGTGGGTGTCCGCTGCGCTGACGTCGTTCTATCTCCAGGCGAGGGACCGCGCGAATGGCTGATGTCCTGCTCGAAACCGACCTCCCGCACCGCCTCCACCGCGGCAAAGTGCGCGACACCTTCGACCTCGGCGACCGCCTCCTGATCGTGGCTACCGACCGCGTCTCCGCGTTCGATGTGGTGCTCCAGGGCGGCGTGCCCCACAAGGGCGAGATGCTGGCACGGCTCTCGGCGTGGTGGTTCGAGCGCATCAAGGAGGTGGTGCCCAACCACTTCATCGCGCTCATCACCGCGGAGAACCGTGAGCTCGTGCCCTTCCGCCTCGACGAGCGCTACTTCGGGCGGAGCATGGTGGTGCGAAAGGCGCGACGGCTCGATGCGGAGTGCATCGTGCGGGGCTACCTCTCGGGCTCTGCCTGGAAGGAATACCAACGCACCGGCACGGTCTGCGGGGAACGGCTGCCCGAGGGTCTGCGCGAATCCGAACGGCTCCCGCAGGCGATCTTCACGCCTTCGACCAAGGCCGACGCCGGTCACGACCAGAACATCAGTTATGACGAGCTCACGGGGATCATCGGCGAGGACGCCGCGAACGCCGCGAAGCTCCGCTCGCTCGCCATCTACGACTACGGCCGCATCGTCGCCGAAGAGCGCGGCATCATCATCGCCGACACCAAGTTCGAATTCGGCATCTGGAACGAAGAGGTCATCCTCATCGACGAGTGCATGACTCCCGACAGCAGCCGCTTCTGGCCGCTGGACGGATACACGCCGGGTGGGCCCCAGCCGAGCTTCGACAAGCAGCCGGTGCGCGACTGGGTCGTCGCGAGCGGCTGGAAGGACGGCGACCCGCCCCCGCGCCTGCCCGCCGAAGTCGCCGCAGCGACGACCGAACGCTACCTCACCGCCTACCGCATGCTGACGGGCCAGGAGTTGCCATCATGAGCAAGAAGAACGACCGCAAATCGAAGGACAAAGCCGCGAAGGACACCTCCTCGAAGGAGTCGCTCTACCTCGCGCGCGTCTACGTGGCGCTCAAGCCCACGGTGAATGACCCCGAAGGGAACACGATCGCCAGCGCACTCGGCTCGCTCGGGTTCGAAGGGGTCGAGGGCGTGCGTTCGGGGCGGTACTTCCAGGTCCGGGTGCACGCGGCCGGCAAGGAAGCCGCGATCAAGCAGGTCGATGCGATGTCGGCTCGCCTCCTGGCGAACCCGGTCATCGAGAGTTACGAATTCGAGGTCGCGAAGGCGTAACGCGAGCGCGAACGCCGGCCGGGCCCGTCACAGGTTCATTCGCTTTGCAGGGATTTTGCGCTGCGTTGCTTGTCGTGCCTGGAAGCACTGGATAGGTTTCGAGGGTGAGTCCGCACCGTCTGGCGTCATCGCGCGTCACCAGGACGCCCTCGATGCGCATTACTGGCCGGTCCTCGCGAAGCTTCGTTGGTATGGCCGTCGCGCTGAGCGTGCTCTTCGCCGGGTGCGGAAGCGACGGCACTTCCGCCAAACCAACCGCGGTCGCCGACCTTCGCGTGTCCCCCGTCGCCGCGACGCCCACGGTGCCGGGGGTGTGCGCCCCGAAACCCGCGCGCCCGACCATGGCCGATGGCGCGAATTCGGTCCCGGGCGCGGCGATGCCCGCGAAGCCCGGGACCTGCGCGAAGTAGCCACCAGGAACGCCAAGGCGCCGCCTGGTGGCTACGGCCATAGTTCGGAACAGCCGGCACGTCTACGCCGAGAGGCCCGGGTCCTGTGCGAAGTAGATTTCGCACGCGCGGCGCGTCGCTGCCGGTTCGAGCACTGGCGGGCGCTTCACGAACCGCGCTTCTTCGATGACGAGCTGAAGGATGTCGCGCGGGTGGCAGCTTCGCGAATTGCCGGAGCTGGCGCGATGCACCATCTCGACCGCGGTTTCGATGCCACCGGGGTTCACCTCGACGCCCATCGCCTCGGCGAAGCGCCGGAAGATCTCGGCCATTTGCGTGGGGGTGGGCTCGGGGATGCGGATCTTGTAGGGGATTCGCCGCAGGTGCGCCTCTTCCAGCATCGTCCGCGGCTCGAGGTTCGTGCTGAAGCAGATGGTCGACCGGAAGGGGAAGGTGATGCGTTCGCCGGTGACGAGGGCCATCGTGTCCTCACCGCGTTCGAGCGAAGCGATCCAGCGGTTCAGGAGGGCGTGCGGTGAGACCTGCTGGCGGCCGAAGTCGTCGATTGCGAGGAGCCCGCCGTGCGCCTTCAGGTGGGGCGGCGCCTGGTGGTAGCCGACGGCGGCGTCGTACGCCAGGTCGAGGTCTTCGTGGCGCAACTCGCCGCCCACGAACACGAACGGACGCCGGATTCGGAGCCAGCGGCGGTCGAACGCCGAGGTGCTATCCGCGGTGTCGTCGCCTTCGACCACGACGTGCACGAGGTCGTCGTAGAGCTTGATGATGTGGCCGCTCACGTATACGGCGACCGGCAACAACGTCACGCCGTGGATCGCCTCGCTCGTGAGTTCGAGGATCGTGGTCTTGCCGTTGCCGGGCGCGCCCCAGAGCATCGCCGGGCGGCCCGAGGTGAGCGCGAGGCAGACCTTCGCCACCACGTCGCGCGCGAGCACGAGCTGCTGGAGCGCCCGCGCGAGGCGTACCGGGTCGGGCGCGCCAACCTCGCCGTCATGCTCGAGCATCCGGAAGTATTCCTGGATCGGCACGGGCACAGGGCCGACGTACCGGCTGCGCCCGAAGGCGTTTTCCGCTTCGTGCAGCCCGGCATCAGTGAGGCGGTACTGCCACTCGGATTCAAGCCGGCCCGACGCGGAGGTGGTTTCGACCAGGCGCTGGCGCTTCAGCCCTTCAAGGACGTCCCGCACGATGGCGGGATGGACGCGCAGCGCGTTCGCGATGGCGACGGGCGTCGGGATCGCGATGCGATGCAGCGTCTTAATCGCGAGATCTTCAATGAACCGCTCGGGCAGGCCGAGGGCATCCATCCTGTCCGGCGCGGCGGGCAGCGAAGGCAGGGCGCGCAGCGGCGTCGCCGGCCGTTGCGGCGGCGGCTGCTCGCGGTAACTCTCGGCCACCGCGAGGTTCCCCGCGGTCGCGCCGTATCCGTGCTCCATGGCATCGTCCTTCCCTGCGGGTGGGCGCCGCGCAGGATGGATGGTGTGCTACGAAGAGATTCGGCGTTCCGAGGCGCTGGTGGAGCCCCAACGGGGTGATGAGGGCGCCACGGCGGGTGACAGGAGGGTGGATGTCAGGCGGGGGTAAGGCCCGGGCGAGACGCTGAGTTCGCCATGGGCTTCGGCCCGTCCAGCACGCGGTCGAACCGTCCCTCCATGTCCCAAAGCAGCCACCATTCCCGGCGGGCTTCCATCCGCAGGAAGAGCTGCCCGTTCCGGTCGATCGTGGCTAGGTCGCCAAAGCCGGCGCGACGAAACGCGGCCTGCGCCCGCGCGTTCCAGGCCAGCGTGTGCAGCACGACTCGCCGAAGCGGCAACGTGGCCCACGTGTGGCGCAGGAAAAGCACCGTCGCGGCCGTCCCGGCTCCCCGTTCACGCGCATTCCCAGGGCCGATGGTGATGCCGAGTTCGGCCACCTGGCCGGCATAGTCGGCGCCGTAGTACATCACCGTGCCGATGTGACCGCCTTCGGCGGTCACAATCGCGAATGCACGGCGCTCGGTGGTGGGGAAGCGAAGGTCGTGCTCGAAGCGGGCAACGAAGTCGGAAAACGGGAGTTCCATGGGCGCACCGCCATCGAAACGGGCGATCTCCGTGTCCGTGCGCCAGCTGTAGTTGTCGAGCGCGTCAGCCGCCCGCTGGTGCCGCAGCCAGATCCAGCCCGCCGAGATCAGCGGGGCAGGTGCCGCATCCAGCTCCGTCACCCGGGCGTGCCCTCGAGACGCGCGACGGCCATATCGAGGATGCGGCGCTCGTTCGGATACGAAAGCCGCCGCCGGGCCTCAGCCAGAGGGAACCAGTCGACCGCGTCGAACTCATGGTCGTGCTGGCTGATATCGCCCCCGGCTGGGGACATCAGCCAATGGTGCACCTGCTTGTGATAGCGCACGCCGTTGGCCGTGAACCAGTACTCGATGGAACCCACCGGCTCGCCGAGCGCGACTTCGAGCCCCGTCTCCTCGCGCACTTCGCGCAGCGCGGTCTCTTCGATCGCTTCGCCTTCGTCCGGGGTGCCTTTGGGGAGACCCCAGATCTTGTCGCTCGTCCGGCCGCAGAGCACGACCTCGACCTCGCCAGCGGGCGACCGGCGCCAGACGACGCCGCCGGCGGATACCGCATCCTTCACGGGAAGGCGGCCAGTGGTCATTCGCCGTCCCGGCCCCCTTCGGTGGTGACGAAGCGGGCCATCTCCAGGGCGGCATCGACCTCTTCCTCGAGGCCCTCCGGGGGCTCGGCCTGGAGACGGGTGAGGAGCTCCACCACGTCATCACCGCCGATGCTGCCGAGCGCCTGGAGCGCGGCCGTCACCACTTCGAGGTCTTCGTCGTCGAGGAGCGAAATCAGGGGCTCGATGCCCTCGTCCGAGGCGATTGCGCCCAGGGATTGCGCCGCCTCGAAGCGGAACTCCGGGTCGTCCGAGACGGCGAGGTCCGCGAGGTACTCCACCCAGCGCTCCTCCGCGGATGCGCCCATCGCGCGGACGGCCGCGATGCGAAGACGGTCGTCCTCGGCGTAGTAGGCGTCGTTGATGAGGGTGGTGACCCAGGGAAGTGAGCGCGCGCCGAGCGATTCGATCGATGCCGCGCGGACGTCGATCGCTTCCGATGGATCGTCCGCGGCCGCGCGCAGCGCATTGGTCACCGCTTCGGAGGTCTCGCGGTCGAGTGCATCGAATTCCGCGCGAACGACCGCGCCGGCGAGGGTGGCGGCACTGGCCGCGCGCACGGCTTCGTCGCCGTCATCACGGACCAGGGCAGCGAGGCGAGCGATCGTGGCGCGGTCCTCGGATTCCCAGAGGATCCTCACCGCGGCGCGCCGTACCGGGGCCTCGGGGTCGCCCAGTGCGGCCGCGGCGAAGCGGCTGAAGTCGAGATCGACGTTGTCTTCGGCAAGCTCGAGCGCACGCGTGAGCAGGGACTCGCGTTCCGTGGGCGGCAGCCCGGCGAACGCACCCGCGACGGATTCCGCGTCCTCCCGGGAGAGGTCGGACAGCCCGGCCAGTTCGGTCGCGGTCAGGGTGCGGGCAGCGTGGAAGGTTTCGAGCAGCTGCGAAAGCTGCCGCGCGGGGGCGGATGCCATGCGGTTCAGTGTAGCACCCGGCCCGGGTCAGCCCGCGCGTTCGATGGTGAGGGCGCGTCCCAACAGCGCCTGCATCGCCTGGTGGATGCTCGCGCTGCCATCGAGGACGGCAACCACCTGGCCCGCGATGGGCATATCGACCCCCAGCCGCTTCGCGAGCGCGAGCGCGACGGGTGCCGTCGCCGCCCCTTCGACGGCCTCGCCGATGAGCGCGGCGGCCGTCGCGGGGCTTTCGCCCCTTGCGAGGAGTTCACCGAAGCGGTGATTGCGGCTCAGCGGCGAATAGCAGGTCACGGCGAGGTCGCCGACCCCGGCCAACCCCTGGAAGGTGAGCGGATCCGCCCCGAGCGCGACGCCGAGGCGGGTCATCTCCGCCAGGCCGCGCGTCATGATCGCGGCCATCGCGTTCGCCCCCATATCGAGGCCGGCCGCGACTCCGGCCGCGATGGCGATGACATTCTTGAGTGCCCCGCCAAGCTCCACGCCTACGACATCCGCCGAGCGATAGACGCGGAACATCGGTCCGCTGAGGGCCGCCTGCCAGCGTTCGGCCTCGCTCTCGGCGCCGGCGGCCACAACGGCGGCCGCGGGAAGCCCTCGCGCGACTTCGTGCGCCAGGTTCGGGCCCGAGAGCACCGCGACCTTCGCCTCGGGCCATCCCCCGGCGGCCAGCACCTGGCTCACGCGGAGGCCGGTCCCGAGTTCGATACCTTTCGCGGCGGAGAGCACGGGCACGCCGTGGAAGGCTCCGAGCGCGGCCGCGTTCGCCCGCACGGTTTGGGCCGGGACGGCCACCACCAGGCCGTCGAAAGCGGCATTGGCTTCGCTCGCGGCCATGGCGGAGACGCGCGAGGGGAGGCTCAGCTCCGGGATGCGCGCCAGGCCACGAAGAGCGGAGACACCGCTCGCTTCCGCGTCCGTGCGGGTGAGGATGGTGACGTCGTGGCCGTTCGCTGCGAGCAGGCCGGCGATGGTCACGCCCCAGGAGGTCGCGCCGAGGACGGCGTAGGCCACGAGGCTACCCGGTCGCGGGGCGGTCACCGCCCTGCCCCAGGCGGGGCTCGGTGCCGGCCAGCAGGCGGCGGATGTTGGGGATGTGCGTGTATTCGACGAGCAGCACCGCGAACGCCGCGTAGAGCGCGAACTCGCCGGGAAGGTGCCCGGTGAGCGAGAGCGCGATCACGATCCCCGCCGCGATCGGCGTCCCAACCACCGACATGAAGGACATGTAGCGCGTCGATGCCACGAGCACCAACGCCACCACCGGGAACGCGAGCGAGACGAGCGGCGCGAGCCCGAGAACGCCACCAAACGCGGACGCGACACCGCGGCCGCCGCGGAACCCCGCGAACACCGGCCAGACGTGGCCCACGATCGCGGCGGCCGCACCGGCCGCGGCGACGCCGTCGTCATCGAAGACGTAGCGGCCAAGGAGCGCGGGCACGGCGCCCTTCGCTACATCGATGAGCAGGACGATACCGGCAGCGAGCTTCCCGGCCGTGCGCAGGACGTTCGTGGTGCCCGTCTTCCCGCTGCCAACCGTGCGGATGTCCTTCCGCAACCAGAGGTACCCCACGACGAGCCCGGTGGGCACGGAGCCGAAGAGGTAGCCGATGAGGATGTTCGCCGCGTATTGGCCGATCATGGGGCCGGATTCTCCTCGTTCCGGCCCCGGAACACCAGCTTGATGGCCGTGCCGTCGAAGTCGTACGACTCACGCAGCGCCCGCTCGAGGTAGCGGCGGTAGCTGAAATGCACGAGCTCCGGATCGTTCACGAAGAGGATGAAGGTCGGCGGGTCCACCCCGGCCTGTGTGGCATAGAAGAGCTTGAAACGCTTGTTCCGGACGAGGGGCGGCACGTGCTCGCGGATCGCGCGGGTGAGCGTGCCATTCAAGTCGGGGGTGCTGACCCGGCGGCGCCGGGCTTCGCGCGCTTCGACCGCGAGCTCAAGCAGCTTGTTCGTCCCTTCACCCTTGAGCGCGGACACGTAGGTCACCATCGCCCATGGCACAAACTGCGCGCGGCTGCGGAGCTGGCGCTCGGCCCAGTCGCGGCTCGCGACCGGGTCCTCCCAGAGATCGGTCTTGTTGATGGCGATGATGAGCGCCTTGTAGCGGTCCATCGCCTGCCCGGCGATGTGCGTGTCCTGCGCCGTCATGCCGTCCTGTCCATCGACGACGAGCACGGCCACGTCGCAGCGATCGACGGCCGTGGTCGTACGAAGTGCGGAGTGCCGCTCGATCCCCTTGCCCAGCTTTCCAGGGCGGCGAAGACCGGCCGTGTCGACCAGCAGGAACTTCCCCTGGGGCAGGTCAATTTCGGTATCGACGGCGTCCCGCGTGGTCCCGGCCACGTCCGAGACGATGACACGGTCCTCGCCGAGGATCGCGTTGAGGAGCATCGACTTGCCCACGTTCGGGCGGCCGATGATGGCCACGCGCACGCGGTCGCTCTCCTCGATGGCGCCCATCTCCGGCAGGAGCGCGACGACCTCGTCGAGCATGAGGCCCACGCCGTGGTCGTGCAGGGCGCTTGCGGGAATGGGTTCGCCGAGGCCGAGGCTGAGCGCATCGGCGATGCCCGTCATCTCGCGGCGTTCGTTGTCGGCTTTATTCGCGACGACGACCGTCGGCTTGTTCGCCCGCCGGACCACATCGGCGATGTCGTAGTCGGAGGCCGTCAGGCCATCGCGCGCATCGACGACGAAGACCACGACGGCGGACTGGGCGATGGCCGTGCGGATCTGGTCGACGATGAGCGCCGCGTACACATTCTCCTCGTCGGTTTCGAAGCCGCCGGTGTCGATGAGACGGAAGCGGCGGTCGAGCCATTCGACATCGGCCTCGACACGGTCGCGCGTCGTGCCCGGCTCGTCCTCGACGATGGCACGGCGCTCCCCGAGGACGCGATTGAAGATGGACGACTTGCCCACGTTCGGGCGCCCGACGATGACGACGCGGGGGAGGACAGCGGTCGCCGGTTGCAGGCTCATGGCGTCACCGCCGAGGAGCGCAGAGTGACCGTGACCGGCTCGACGCTTTCAACCGTGAACCCGGCCGGGGCCGTCACCCTGACCGCGAAGGCGTTCCGCCCGAGGCTGCCATTCGCTGCGGAGAAGGTAGCGCGGAAGTCGGTGGGCTTCGCCGCGACCAGCCTGTCCAGCGGCCCGCTGACCACCGCCTCGACCAGCAGCACCTGCGGTTCGAGCGCGAGTGCGGCGGGAAGCGTGCCCGGTTCCAGCGCGGGCGAAAGGTACATCCGTACCGTCCCGGCGACGGGCTTGATTTCGACTTTGACCATGACTGTCTGCCTGTCGGTCGCCACGTTGGGCGGCAACTCAATCTTGCGAATCTGCTGAACGTCCTTCTGGGCGTTCGTGACGTCGATCTTCTCGAGGTTCAGCGGCTGACGCAGTCCATCCACGATAGCCCGCAGACCGGAAACGAGCACAACCGGCGGATCGACGGTGATGCTGGCGATCATGTAGCCCGGCGCGGGCGATCCCGTCGTCGCGGGAGTGAGCCCGAGCGAGCGCTGGGAGAACACCTGCTCGACATGCAGCGTCGCCCTCCCGCGCGACTGCGAAAGCGTGACATCCTGACGGTTGCCTGCCGCGTTGCGCGGCACGAGGTCGTTTTCGAAGGTATAGGTCGCGTCTCGCACTCCGCTGAGGGGCACATCGAGCGTGACCGCGGCGACGGACTCCACGCGGTCGGCGCGCCCGGTCACGCGCACGATCTGGGGATCGACCGTCGCATCCTGGGTGTCGCTGAGGACGAAGCCATCGGGCAGGCCGCCCGTAGTGCGAATGGTGACGGCGATGTCCTTCGAGAGCGCGTCCGCGAGGGTGACTTTGACCAGCGGCGGCGACCCGACGATGCGGACGTCATCGCGGCGGGAGGTCACGCGCACGGGCAACTCGGCCTCGACCTGGTCGCCCATCGTGCTGACATCGACGTGGGCCGAGAAGTCACCCGGCTTCAGCCTGGCGAGGTCATCCTTGCGCGCCTCGACCGTCACCGTGATGCGGTCCAGGTCCTCCACCAGCTTGCCGTCGGGGACGTTCAATGCCTCGACCGTGATGCGGTCGTTGAGGGGTGCCTCGCCGGTGATGCGCGGGTTGTCGATGTCCTGCACCGCCACCCAGACGCCGAACGCGGCGACGACGCTGAACAGGGCGAGTGCCCAGTGGTCGGTGACGCTGAGGATGGCGCCGCGGCCGGCGGCCAGACCGGCCGTGGGAATGGCGAGGAGATTGGAGCGTGCCCGGCTCAAACCGGCACCCTCCCGTTCGGCCCGCGCGCGACGGGCGCGTCGGAAGGCTGGAGCAGCCAGCGCAGGACGTCGCGCAGGCGGTCCTCGTTCGGGATGTGGGTGAGCCTTCCCGCGAGCGCGATGCTGATGTCGCCGGTCTCTTCGGACACGACCACGGTCAGCGCATCGGTATGCTCGGTGATGCCGATGGCGGCGCGGTGGCGCGTGCCGAGCTTGCGGTCCGAATAGGGCAGGTCGTTGGCGAGCGGCAGCACGCAGCCCGCGGCCACCACGCGCTCTTCGCGGAGCACGACCGCCATGTCGTGTAGCGGCGAGTTCGGATAGAAGATGCCCGTAAGCAGCTGGGGCGAAACGCGCGCATCGACGGGCACACCCGTTTCGATCACATCCTGGAGCCCGGTGCCCCGTTCGAGCACGAAGAGGCCACCGTGGCGAACGGCCGACATGTGCCGGGTCGCCTGGACGAGCGAATCGATGACTTCGTCGCTTTGCGCGCGCGCGCCCCAGCCCTGCATGCCGGTGCGCCCCAACCGGTCCAGGGCGCGGCGGATTTCGGGCTGAAAGACGACGGCGGCGCCGATCAGGATGGCCGTGAGCGAGTGGTCCACGACGAAGTTCACGACGGTGAGGTCGAACATGCGGCCGAGGGCGACCGCCGCGACAACCAGCGCGATCGCGCCGCGCAGCTGCGTCATCGCCCGGGTGCCGCTGAGCAGGCGCAGTGTGGCGAAGATCGCGAGGGCGATGAGCGCCACGTCGAGCACACTGGAGGGCCCGAACTGGCTGAGAATCTCCCGGATCCGGCTGATGTCAGGCATGCTTCCCGATCACGGCCATGGGCGCCGCACCCTCATGATAGCGCGCGCCCACGCCGCGCCGGTCAGTCCTCGATCTGATCGGCCCGCCCCAGCAGAAACGCCGCGGCGGCGGCCTGCGCCCACACACGGTTCTCGGCCTGGTCGAAAATGATCGACTGCGGGCTTTCGATCACCTCGTCCGTGATCTCTTCGCCACGGTGCGCGGGGAGGTCGTGCATGATGAGGGCTCCCGGGGCCGCCTTCTCCACCAGCGAGCGGTTCAATTGGTAGCCCGCGAAATCGATGCGGCGGCGCTCCGACTCGCGCTCCTGGCCCATCGATGTCCAGACATCGGTGTAGAGCACCTCGGCGCCGGCGACGGCTTCGGCGGGATCGACGACGAGCGTGAGCTTGCCGCCCGTCTCGGCGGCCCGGGCGGCAGCCTCGGAGACCACCGGTTCGGGGAGCATGTATCCCTTCGGCGCGGCCATGCGCACGTCCATGCCGAGCGAGGCGGCGGTGACGACCAGGCTCGCGCTCACGTTGTTGCCATCGCCGATGAACGCGAGCGAATGGCCGCGCAGGTCGTCGCCAAGCTTTTCGCGCACGGTCAGTAGGTCTGCGAGCGCCTGGCAGGGGTGCTCCTCGTTGGTGAGGGCGTTGATGACGGGGATGCCAGAGTACTCCGCGTACTCCTCGACGATCTCCTGCCCGTACGTCCGCACGGCGACGATATCGACGTAGCGGCTGAGTACACGGGAGACATCCTTGATGGCCTCGCGCTCGCCCAGGCCGACCTCCTGGGGCGCGAGGTAGATGGTCTCGCCACCGAGGTGACGCATCGCTACCTGGAAGCTCACACGCGTACGCAACGACGGCTTCTCGAAGAGGAGCGCAAGCTGACGGCCTTCTAGCACGCGCTGGGGGCGGCGCTTCAGCTTCGCCGCGCGATCCAGGAGAAACGAGACTTCGGCCACCCGGAGGTCGGCCGAGGCGAGGAGATGCCGGGGTCGTTGCTGCATCCGGGAAGTATACCAAGGGTGCGAGCTACCGCCGGAACGATGGAATTGTGAGCACCGCGGGCATGGCCCTTCATTCGTCTGTTCGCGCGGCCGTACATCCTGATGGGATGGATACGATGGAATACCAGCCGCAGCCGCAGTGGCGCCGCAAGTTCGCCGAAGGGAAGATGTTCGAGCGCGTGCACTGCATTCGCTGCAAGGCACGCTTCCATTTCGGCCAGCAATCGCGTGCCACGCGAGTGGCGCGCTGCCCCGCCTGCGGGTCGTACGAGACGGTGGCGGAAGCGGCCTAGCGTTGGCCCTTAGAGGCGCTCTGATACAATGAGCTTGCTCGCAGGGGTGTAGCTCAGTTGGCAGAGCATCGGCCTCCAAATCCGAGTGTCGCGGGTTCGAATCCTGCCACCCCTGCCAGTTGAACATCCCGGTCAGCGCCGTGCTGGAACCCTCAGCGGCTTGCCGCAAGGCACGGCGAATGTCAGGATGAGCATTCGTGCCCAGGTGGTGGAACGGCAGACACGCTGTCTTGAGGGGGCAGTGCTCTTTTGGGCGTGTGAGTTCAAATCTCACCCTGGGCACCATCCACCGCACTCATTCGCCAGGCGCCATGGCCAAGTGGTAAGGCAGAGCTCTGCAAAAGCTCCACCGCCGGTTCGAATCCGACTGGCGCCTCCACACACGAATGCCGAAGGCCTCCCCACCGCGGGAGGCCTTCGCATTTCCACCGTCGTACACGATCTATAACCTCCGCCACTGTTCGTTCGCACGGGCCTGCTAGCGTGCGAGCATCATGACTACTGACCAGACGCGATGGTTCCGCATCCTCCCGCTGGGCCTGCTCGGCGGGGCCCTTCTCCTCGTGGCGTTCGCGCTCGGCGGCCCCGCCGTCGCGCGCCCGGCACGTGCGGCCGCCCCAATCGGCACCTCGGAGGTGACGCAGTCGCCGGCCGCGGGGTCCCTCATCGCGCCGAACACGATCGTCACGTACACGGTCAACGTCACGCTCGCCGTTGGCCAGGCACAGTCGCTCACGATCCAGCTCGCCGCCGGGGGCATCGGAACGAGCCCGCGCACCCTGACATGCACCAGCTCCTCCAACGGGAACGCCGACTCCGTGGGCTCTGGCGGCTCGCCCAGCTGCAAGTGGAACGGGCCCGTCGCGGCCGGGACCTTCACGTTCGTCTTCACAGGTCCCGCTTGGGACACGATTTCCGATGCCGTCCCGAACGCGGCGAGCGTCTTCTGCACCGATACCAACAGCTCGAACACCTGCGGCGATGAAGCCCCCGGGGACAAGACGGCGCTTGCCGACAGCAACGGCGACGTCGGGCCGGTGTTCCTCACCGCGACCGTCACCCCGACCGCGACCAACAGCCCCACGGCCACAAACACGGCATCCGTCACCGCGACGGCGACGGCCACCAGCACATCCACCAGCACGCCGACGCCCACGGCGACGGGTACCGCCACGATGACCCCGACGGCAACCGCGACGAGCACGCCGACCGCAAAGCCGACGTACCGTGCATTCGCGCCGTTCCTCGCGCGCGACGGGAGCCAGTAGTCGGGGCTAGGAGTTGTCCTCTACCGGGATCTCTTCGTCCTGCGGAGGGCGGACGTTGTCGAGGAAGCGCGCCTCGGCGGCGCCGTCCTCCGCGAAGTTGCGGCGCGCCTGTTCCAGGCTCACCGCGTTTGCTCCGACGTCGAGCGCGGGGTCCTCGAACTGCTGGCGATCGTCTTCCCAGTAGCAGACGGGGCAGATCTCGTAGGAACCGCGCTCCTCTTCGGACATCGTGAGGTAGCCGCAGCAGGGGCAGGGGAACCGGGTCGCTTCAGGCATGATCACGCACTCCGTTCAGCCGGCCGAATCCGGGTCGTCACTGGTTGTCGAAGTAGGTCTGCCCGTAGCCGTCATCCACTTTCGTCTGGTTATTGTGGCACGGCTTGAAGAAGGTGATGACCTTGCCGGCGGCGTTGTACACGCCGAGGGTGTCGGTCGTGTCGTCGTAGACGTAGGTTTTGCCCCCGCTGACCTTGCTCTGGAAGCTGCCGCGGTTCGCGTAATGGTCGTCGGCGCCTTCTTCGTACTCTTCCTCGGAACCGTAATCGAAGTCGCTGCTGTGCTTGCCGAAATGGTTGCTGCGGTTGGCCGGGCTCGTGAAGACGCGCTGCACGACACCCGCCGTAGCCGGTGCCGCCACGGCCGCACCGAGTCCCGGCGTCTTCCGCGCGATGGCGGAGCCCGGTTCGGCGAGCCGGCGGCTGACGGTGCGGTTGCCAAGGGCGCGCTGCATGCCCAGCACCTGAGCCGGGCCGGGAGCGCGCAGGTCTCGAGTGATTGGCTCCGATACTGCCGTGTCGGGGCTCGCCGGCCGTTCGCGGCCGGGCCGCCTGGCGGCTCGTTCCTGGTCGGCATGGACCAATTCGCCCGGCATTACCCCTCCTCGCGCCAACAAAGCACCGTCGCCCCGGCAGGTACCGGGGAGCCTTGCGACGATAGCACCGTTATACAGGGTCCCGGCGGCGCTCAACAACGCCCGGATGGGATGGATGGGCGGTGCGGCCGGGAATTCACCGGGTCGTCACGCATGAAGGGAACGGGCCCGGGTGGCCAGTCGCCTGGTACCCCCGACAGGACTCGAACCTGTGCCTTCGGCTCCGGAGGCCGACACTCTATCCGCTGAGCTACGGGGGCCTGCGACGACCATGCTAGCCGCTGGCCCCCGTAGCTGCACGCCGCGCACTGACCGGCGCGGCCCGCGCGCGTGTATGATCGGCTCACGCAAATCCGGGGGGCAGACGTGAGCGACAAGGCATCCATCATCGGGGAACTGGAGCAGAAGTACGTCGACTTCCGAGAGCTCATCGTGAACCTCCCGCCGGAGGCGTACCGCGAAGTCTGGCTGGGCGAGTGGAGCGTGAACGAACTCCTCGCGCACATGGCTGGCTGGTATCGTGAGATCGCGCCGGCCTTCGCGCGCGTGGCCCGCGGCGAACGCCCCGCGCCCGAGGGCGCCGACTACGGCAATGCCGACCCATGGAACGCGACCTTCGCCGCGGAGCCGAAAGACGGCCTGGCGGCGCTCGACGACTTCGACGAAGCATTCCACGAGTACTACGCCGCCGCGAAGGGGCTCGACGACCAGTACTACGGTATCGACCCGGAGAAGGGCCGGCCGCGCATCGGCAACCGGCTGCTCGATGGCGCCGGGATCCACCACTTCGATGAACACCGGCGGCAGCTGGAGGAGTGGCTCCGCTCCCGCGCGTAGGCTGCGGGCGAGGAATTCGACGACCTGGACGGGAGCCGCGTTGGAACTGCCGCTCTTTCCCCTGCGAACGGTGCTCTTCCCGGGGATGCCGCTCCCGCTACAGGTGTTCGAGGAGCGCTACCGGGCGATGACCCGCGAGCTGATCGCGAGCGGCGGCCGCTTCGGCGTGCTCCTGATTCGCGAAGGCGGGGAAGTCGGCGGCGGCGCCATCCCCTATACGGTGGGCACGACGGCGCGCATCGAGGAGTGGAAGGAGCTGCCAAATGGCCGCTTCGTGCTGACGGCGCGCGGCGAGCGGCGGTTTCGCCTGAAAGAGCTGCTTGAGCCACGGCCCTACCCGTACGGCGAGATCGAGCTCTTTGATGACACCGACTGGGAGCGGTCGGGCGAGCTTGAGGCGGCACTCGGACGCGTGCGCGCGGAGTTCCCCGAATACTTCCAGCTCGCGCTCTCACTGACGGGCCAGTGGGCCAGGGGCATGCGATTGCCGCGCGCGCCGCATGCGCTCGTCGATTTCCTGGCGCCCTGGCTCCAGGCGGACGAGCCGATCCGCTACGGGCTCCTCGAACCGCACGACGCGCTCTCCCGCGTGCTCGCGCTGAGGGAGTTGCTGACCTCGCTGCTCCAGCGGGCGCGGCGCGATGCCGGCGCGCACCGGCTACAGAAGTATCGCGGCTTCGGCTGCGGCAACTGACGAACATCTCGCTGCGAGACCGCTGAGACGCGAGCGCCCCTCGCTGTTTCGAACGAACCCGCACTCGCTTCCTACGGTGGTCGCAGCGGCCCGAGTATCCAGCGCCGGAGTACTCCGGCGCGGCGGGCCGGTTCGGAGGAGCGCCCGTGACCGCTGCGAATCGACGCCCCCACCTCCTCGCCTGGAGCATCGGCGTCCTGACGGTCGCCGTGGGGCTTTCGGCCATCGCCTCCCCGGGGCGGCACGCCCATGCGCAGGCGCCCGCGAGCATCACCGTCGTGCTCGACATGCGCCCCGACACGCCGGACGACATCGCCTTTACGGCCGAAGGGGACGGCCTCGCGCCGTTCATGCTGGACGATGACACCGACCCGGCCCACACGAACCGCATCGTCATCCCCGGGCTGGAGGCCGGCAGCTACGGGATCTCGGGAAGCGACCTGCCGGGCTGGAACCTGAGCGTGAGCTGCGACACGGCCGGCCTCGCCGGCAGCCAGGGAGCGACCGTGCGCATCGCCGTCGCCGAGGGCGACAACGCAACCTGCCGCTTCATCTACGAACGTACCGGCGGCGCCCCGGCGGGGCTGGCGGCGCCTCCGCCGGC
>JAYRRO010000277.1:0-3094 GCA_041910095.1 Dehalococcoidia bacterium | reverse complement strand
TCTTCATCTTCGACGACGAGCACCCTCATCGCTCTGCCCCTGCTTTCAATCTCGAATCCACCGTATCACCGGTGTTGCGATACAAAGGTAAAGACCGAAGGTAATGGCGTCGCAAGCCGATAACGCGTCCGCGGCCTCCGCCACTACCCCAGCTTCGGCGGCTCCAGCTCCACCACGCGCTGCTCCACATGCTTAAGCGTGATCTCGCGCGTGTCGTTCGCCTTCAGCTGCCGGATGAGGAATTCGAACTTCGCCTGCAGCTCATTACCGAGCTCGGCGCGGATCTCCGCCGGCATGTCCCACGTCTGCTGCTTGAACGGCCCCCACGCCTTCTTCCGCGTCTTGTAGAAGAACTGCAGGTCCGTCTCGCCGTCCGACCGCTCGTTCGCCAGCTCCGTGTCCGAATAGCGCCGCATTTCCGCCAGCAGGCCGGCCGGGAAGCGCGGGTTGTCCATCATCATGTTCTGGAAGCCCGTCGCGAGATGGATCTCCGCCGTCTCCACCTCCGGGAACCGGTGGAACAGCTCATCCGGCAGCGTCGAGGCGCCGTGCTGCACCGCGCCCGCCATCCCATACCGGTCACGCCCGACCCGCGACATCTCGCGCAGCGTGTCGAAATCGATGGCCACCTTCGCGATCGTGCCGTCCGGCAGCGGGATGCCGCCGTGGCTCGTGCCCGTCTGCACGCTGACCTTCGCGATCCCGCCCTTGAACCCCGGCCCCACGATCGCGCGGAAGCCGTCCACGTACTCGGTGAGCTCTTCCACCGTGCTGTTGTGCTTGCCCACCTCGCCGATTTCGCCGCCGATGGAGATCGTCACATCGCCGGGCTCGTTCGCACGGATGAATTTCGCCAGTCGCGCCGTCAGCTTCGCGTTCGGCGCCTGCTGGTCCGCCACCTTGTCGAAGCTCAGGTCCACCAGCGTCGAGGCGTCGATATCGATGCAGTAGAACTGCGCCGCGATCGCCTTCGCGATCAGCTCCTCGAGCGCCTTCGTCTCACCTTCGGGGTCGGTCGCGAACTTCTTTGCATTCGCCTGGAAGTGGTCGCCCTGGATGAACACCGGGCCCTGGTACCCTTCCGCGATGGCCCCCGCGAGCACCACGGCCGCCAGCTCCGACGGCTCCTGGAACGTGTAACCCATCTCCGACCGCGCCAGCTCGAAAATCGTCGCGGCGCCGTTCGTCGCCTGCATCGCCCGGAACAGCGCCCGCGACATGTCGTAGGCCATGCCCCGGATGTTCACGGCCGGGGCGGTGAAACCGCTCACCTCGCCGCGGCCGCGCGCCGCGTACAGCCCCGCGATGGAGGACGACACCGCCCCCAGCTGCGGCGCCGCCGTGTGAATCGCGTACCGCGCCAGCGCCTGCTCCTCCTTCGAACCGAAGACGGCCAATCGCACGACCTCGTCGATGTGCTGGCGGACGGCCTGGGCGTCGCGAAGGCTCGGGCGGGCGCCCGACGTATCGAGGATGGCGGCAAGCGTGCTGTTCATGCCGCCAGTTTACCACCCGTGTGTATTCGCGAATTCACTCCTGGCCCCGCCGTCGGCCGCCCTCGTCTCACTCCGGCCCCTTCGCTCGCCCGGGTGACATTCACCCCTTGACGCGCTTCCGGCATCCTCGCCATGCTGCCTCACCTTGATCGCCACGCCCGCCGGAGCGCGGTCCCCCCGGGGCAAACGTGGGGGCGCGAAGCCCGGGGCGCGGCGCCGCCCGCGTGACCTCGGAGGGAGAGGATGCGCCGCTTCACCGATCGCCAGGAATGGAAGCTCGTCCGCGCCCTCTGGCGTGCCGACCGCCCCCTCGCCTCCGCCTGGTGGGCCGTCGTCGTGCTTCGCGCGCTGCTGCCCGCGCTGTTCGCCATCGCCATGGGCGCGCTGATTGGCGCCGTCCAGCGCGACGATGCCCTCACCCGCCCGCTCGTCGCTGTCGGGCCGCTGTTTGTCCTCATGCAGGTGCTCTCGCCGCTCATAACCACGCTCAGTTCGAACCTCGGCGACCGCACCGCAGCGTTCCTCTATGACCGGCTCACCGCCGCCTGCATCGACCCGCCCGGCATGGGCCACCTCGAGGACCCGCGCCTCACCGGCGACCTCGTCCTCGCCCGCGACTTCGACCTCGGTATCACGGGCCCGCCCCTCTACATTTCCATGGGCTTCATCGCGAACGGCCTGATCGAACTCCTCGCCGGGTTCGCCGCCGCCGTCGTCCTCTTTGGCTACACGTGGTGGGCGCCCCTCCTGCTCGCGCCCGCGTGGCTCTCCACCCACTGGCTGCTTCGTGAAAGCGCGGTCTGGCGCGACCGCCAGACCGCCGAGGTGATGGAGGCCCAGCGCACCGCCGACTACACCTACCGCCTCGCCGTCGACCCGCCCGCTGCCAAGGAGCTGCGCGTCTTCGGCCTCGTGGGCTGGACCATGGACCGCTTCATCGCCAACCGCCGCCGCCTCCACGACATCCAGTACCGCGCCACCCGCCTGCGCGAACGCCCCGTCATCTGGTGCCTGCTCATCGTCGCGGCCGCGAACGGCGTTGTCTTTTGGTCACTCGCGGATGCCGCCGCCGGGGGAAGCCTCGGCCTCGACCGGCTCGTGGTGTTCGCCCAGGTTGCCGTCGGCGTGAGCACGATCGCCTTTGGTGGCATCAACTGGGCGCTCGACGGCGTCGCTGCACCCGTCGCCGCTTCCCTCCGCCTCGATACCGCCATGGCTCGCGCCGGCGCGCTCCCGGCGGGAACGCGCGAGGCAGCGGGCCTCCCCGCCCGCGAGGTCCACTTCCGCGACGTCACCTTCGCCTACCCCGGCACCGAAACACCCGTGCTGGAGGGCTTCGACCTCAACATTCCCGCGGGCAGCTCGATCGCCATCGTCGGCCAGAACGGCGCCGGCAAGACCACGCTGGCCAAGCTCCTCTGCCGCCTCTACGACCCGCAGCAGGGCGCGATCGAAGTCGATGGCACCGACCTCCGCGACTTCCACATCGCCTCCTGGCGCGAACGCGTGACCGCCGTCTTCCAGGACTTCATCCGCTTCGAACTCCCTCTCCGCGACAACGTCGCCCCCCGTGGCGGACCGGACGATGCCATCCGCGC
>JAYRRO010000276.1:0-17142 GCA_041910095.1 Dehalococcoidia bacterium | reverse complement strand
CCCTCGCCGTTCACGCCGCAATCCAGCACCTTCACCGGCATGATCTTCACGTTCCACGCCACGCCCGTGACCCCGCGCCCGTTGTTCCCCGCCGCGCCCACCACGCCCGCCACCAGCGTCCCGTGCGACGAGCGGTCCACCGCCCCGGGCCTGCCGTTGTCGTCCTTCACGTTCCCGTTCGGTTGCGAGCTCGCGTAGTCGCTCCCGCAGCCCGCGATTCGCTTCTGCGTCGCATCGAGGAAACGGCAGCCGTAGCGGTCGTCGATGCAGCCGTTACCGTCGCTGTCGATGCCGTCGCCGTCGGCGTCGCGCGGGTTCTCCCAGAGCCGCCCCTGGAACTCCTCGTGCGCGAGGTCGATCCCCGAATCGAGCACGGCCACCACAACGGTTCCGCTCCCACCGGTGCTCAGGTCCCACGCCTTTTCGACGCCGATGAGGTTCAGGTAGCCCGACTGGTCGCGGCTGTAGTAGGGGTCGTTCGGCGCCGCCGCGGCGTACGCCATCCCATTATCCTCGGCCGAAACCACATCCCCTCGCGCTCGCAGCTGCTCCAGGAAGGCGGCTTTCGTCATCCCCGCCGGCACCGAAAGGCGCTCGTAGCCGCGTGCCGCGAGCGTGGGCTCGGCGCCGCCGGCCGTCTGCGCCATCGCCGCGCCCGCCGTCGCGAACTGGACGATGACACTCTCGCTCGCGACAGGCGGCGCCGGGGCCGTCCGCGCCGGGCGGGCGCCCACCAGGACCGCACTGACCGTGAGAAGTAACAACGCGGCGGCGCGGACGGGTCGCGCCCTGCCGCTTCCGTTCACCGGGCGCCGATCGCGGACGTCGGACGGGGCGTCGGCGTCGATGCCGCCCGCCCGCCCAGGGCGCGGTCGTCCACCACCGCCGCCAGGTCTCGCGCTCTATCGATGTTCATGTACGGCTCCGCCCCGTAGGTCTGGACCGTCACCACCAGGTTCCCCCGGCGGAAGACAAACCGATGATAAATACCAACCGTGTCCGATGTCCCGATGGTTCCCGGCACGCCGTTCTCCGAGGGCACGAACAGCCACGCGCTCGATTCGTTTCCCAGCCCCTTCACGTTCGAGACCTTCACCGAACCGGCCCGTGCCGCGTACTTCGTCTGCATCTGGTCGTACAGCCGCCGCGCGCCATCCTCCGTATCGAACAGCACGGTGTTCACCGTCACGTAGTACAGGCCGCTGAGGAGCTCCGCCAGCTTCCCCGCGGGTTCGTACACCGCCTGGTAGCCGTCCTTGTAGCCCCATTGCGTCAGCTGCGTCTCGCCCTGCTCCGGCGTGTCGAAGGCGCCGCCCACGCTCGCGTACTGCAGGGGCGTCATCGAAAACGTGTCCGGCGGCAGCACCTGGTAGTTCTTCGGCAGTTCGCCCAGCTCCGGTGCGAAGCGGCTCGCCGGGCCGATCAGCGCCGGCGACCGCGAATCCTGGCTCCCCGTCCGGCTCTGCGATGGCGCCTGCGTCGGCCGCCCGCTGAGCCCCTGCGCGCTGCTCGCGCCGCCGTCCCCGTCCTCATCCCCGGCCAGCAGCAGGAACGCGCCCCCCGCAATCAACGCCACCAGCGCGATCGCCCCCGCGATCCCGCCGAGCACAAGATTCCGCTGCCGCCGGTCCCGCGCGTATTGCTCCTTCGAACGGAAGGCCGGCGCCGGCCGCTGGCCGCTCACGGCCGCGCCGTCGGCGTCGCCGGCGCCGTCGTGGCCTGGCGGTTGGCCGGCGGTGTGTAGTTCGAAGTCGGCGTCGGCGAAGGCGCGGGCCGCGAACCGAGTGCCTTGTCATCCATCAGCTTCGCCGCGGCCGCCACGTAGTCCGGCTTCATGAACGGCGCCGCGCCGATCGTCATCACCACTCCCACCAGGTTCCCCCGGCGGAAGTACAGCTGATGGATCGCGCGGTCCACGTTCGAACCCCGGATCTTCCCCGTCGTCAGATACGCAACGACCGATTCCTCGCCCACCTGCTGCGCCTGCACGATCGTGGACTGCTTGTTCCGCACCGTCTGCAGGTAGTCGTAGAACTTCTTCGCCCCGGCGGCGTCGTTGAAAAGGTGCGTCTCCATCACGAGCGCGTAGGCGCCCGTCAGCGTCGCTTCCTCGCGGCCCTCCGGCTCCACCGCCGTCTGGTACCCGTCGATGTAGCCCCACTCGGTGAGCTGCTTTTCGCCCTCGGCCGCCGTCTTGAAGACCGGGGTCCCCGCGTAGTTCTTCAGGTCGAGGACGACCGTGCCCTTGATGTCCGTGATGTACCCGCGCCCGAGGTCCTCCTGAAGCAGCGAATACTTGCTCGCGGGCCCCGAGAGGACCGCCGGCGTGCCCTGCGAGGCCGCCGCCGCCGGCGTCTTGCCCGGCTCGCTTGAAGCACCGGCATCGTCATCGCCGCCGCACGCGGCGCCCAGGAGGGACACGGCGAGACAGGCGCCCAGTGCGAGCAAAAGCCCGCGCGTCATGTGCGTCTCCCGGGTGTTGTGGTGACGCGAGTGTACGGGCGGGCCCGGTTTGGCGGAAGAAATGGAGGTTAGGCTTGGGGAAGGGCCTCACCCTTCCCCAAGCCGGGCGGCCGCTGGATGACACGCGCGCCGCCTGGCCGGTCCCTGCCCGTGCGGTTAGCGCGGGCCGGTGTTCGGGTCGATTGTGCCGCGCATCATCCCGCCGCGGTCCATCGAGTCGCCCGGGCCGCGGTACGGGTCGCCGCTCATGCCACTTCGCTCCGATCCCGCGTCCAGCGACCCCCGCGTGTGCCCGCCCGGCACGTCCGGGTTGTGGATCTCGCCGCGCCAGCCGCCCGTCTCGGTGCCGCGCCGCTCGATGAAGTCCTTGAACCGCTCGAGGTCGCCCTCCACGCGCCGGCTGACGAAGCCGAGCTTGTCGCCGACGTTCTCGCTGAACCCTTCCGGGTCGTAGCTCATCTCCAGGTGCACGCGCGTCAGTTCGGGCCCAAGGCTGTCGAACTTCACCATGCCCGCGTTCTCGCGGCCGTCCGTCGCCAGCCAGATGACCTTCTCGTCCGGCACCTGCTCGCGGATCACCGCGTCCCACTCACGCGTCATCCCGCCGATGTTCGCCTTCCAGTGCAGGTTCTTGTCATCCACCTGCACCACTTCCTCGACGCCTTCCATGAACGCCGGAAACTCCTCGAACTGCGTCCACTGGTTGTAGGCCGTGCGCACCGGCACGTTCACTTCGATCGTCTTTTCGACTCGGGCCATTGCTTGCCTCCCGGGTGTTCTTGCGCTCGAACGTATCCCCGGCGGCATCGCGAAGGTCTTGCGAAGGCGAGTCTCCCGGTTGCGAGCGGCACGAACTCAGCCGCTCCCGGCCGCCCCCTCCCGGAAGCGCGCGTACCCCGCGACGGCACACTCCAGCACCGCCCGCTCCCGCTCCCGGATGAAGGCGCGCCGCTCCCGCGCCATCGATTGCACGAGGCTGTCCTCCTCGCTGATCAGGTCGTCCAGCCGGATGAGCGCGGCCGCGCGGGCAGCGCCCAGCGCCTTCGCCACCGCGAAAGTCGCGGCCGTCTCCATGTCCACGCCCTGCCACCCGTGGCGGCTCCAGTCCGCGATGACCTCGCGCGACTCCGCCAACAGCGCCGGCGTGCTGAAGATCGCGTGCTCGCCACACGGGATGCCCCGCTCGGCCAGCGCCGCCGCGATCCCGCTCGCGAAGCCCGGCGTCGCGTCCGAGAGGATGCCCTTGGCCAGGTACCAGTCGCTCACGCCGTCCTCGCGCTGCGCGTGGCGAGGCACGAGAACATCGCCGAACCCCATTCCCGCCTGCAACGCCCCGAACCAGCCCAGCTGCACGACCGCGCGAGTCCCGGCGCCGATCCAGGTGTGGGCGTGCACGGCCGCCATCGGGCCCCCAAAGGCGGCGCTCAGGCCCACGCGCACACCGCCCACCGTGCCGAGATACCCGGGGAAGCGGCCCATGTCCCGCGCGCCTTCCAGGTACGCCGCGAACCGCGCCGCCGCCCCGTGCACATCGAACACACCGAGGAGCAGCAGCAGCTCCGGCACATCCTCCGCCGCGATGCCAAGCACCCGCCGGTGGTCCTCCGCGCCCATCTCCCGGTACACGCGCGCACTCTACGGCAACATTCGGGCCATTCCCACCGCCGCGACTCCCCCGGGGTTGCCCCACCTCGAGCCTCCGACCTCGTCCCTTGCCTGTCTCCTACTCCCGCCTGCGGTACACTCCAACCCCATGACGGCGACCAGCGCCCCGGCGCGCGCACCGCGGAACCCGGCCCGCCCGGCCTACCGCATCTCCTATGGCTCCTTCGAATCCCGGGTCGTCGCCGGCACGCTCGACCTGCTCGTGATCTTCATCATCGGCGCCCTCATGGTCGTCATCGGCTCCACCGTCGTCCTCATCTCCAGCGACTTCGAACGTGTCGACCCCAGTTCCACCGCGCTCAACATCTTCTGGGGCTGCGTCGGCGCCATCGCGCCCGCCATCCTCCTGTACTTCTTCGTGTCGCTCGCCTGGAAGGGACAAACCGTGGGCGCCGCCGTGATGGCGCTCATGGTCATCCGTTCCGATGGCCGCCCGCTCGGTGTCATCGGCGCCATGGCCCGCGTCATCGGCCAGCTCATCTATCCGCTCATCGTCGCCGTCGGCGCGCTCATCGCCTTTTCCGTGCGCGATACGACCTGGCAGGCCGGTCTCGCCGTCGGCCTCAGCTGCCTCTTCGCCGCCGCCGGCTTCCTCATCGCCGTGTTCGATCCCCGCCGCCGCACCCTCCACGATCGCATCGCCGGGACGGTGGTGGTGCGCATCCAGTAGGAGCGCGCGTGAGCCTGCTGCACCGCGAACCCCGCCCCTCGGGCCCCCCCGCCGGTATCGATGACAGCGGCACCGCCGCCTATACCTTCATCCTTGGCATCTGCGTCTTCCTGCTCGTCGCCGCCCTGAGCGCCCGCCAGGTGACGGCGCCCGGCCCCGCCACGGACATCCTCGCCAGCGGCATCGCCTCCCTCAGCGAAGTCGACCTCGTCCTCGCCCAGCACGGTGACGAGCTCCGCGAAATCGCCGCCGCCTCCAACCAGCCCTCCGTCACCGTCCCCGGCTACCCGCTCGATGTCTACGTCACCCGCCAGGAGGCCACGACCCTTTCGAACGCGCAGCTGCGCGAACTCCTCCTCCAGCGCTCCGCCGCCATCGTCTATGCCGAGGGCCTCGGCGCCTTCGACCGCACCGGCAGCCAGCAGCTCAGCTTCTTCTCGCCCGATGGCCTCATGGAGCAGGCCGCGGGCACCCTCTCCGAAAAACAGCACGGCCGCGCCAACGCCGCCACCATCGTCCTCGCCCTCCTCACCGCGTTCGCCGCGGTGCTCGTCGTCCTTCGCAACACCGGCTTCAAGCGCATGCGCCAGCTCGGCATCGCGACCGTGATGGCCGCGGTCCCCGGCTTCGCCGCCGCCTGGCTCGCCGGCCGCGCCGTCATCGCCCTCGGCGGCGATGACCCCCTTCGCCACGACCTCCGCGATATCGTCCTCGCCGTCTCCAGCGTCCCCGAGCGCAACTACCTGGTCGCTCTCGTCGCGGGCATCGTCATCGCGCTCGCCGCGAGCTCTTTCAGCCTCACCCTCCGCTACCTCCCGCTCACCTCCGAAGTGCCCTACGACGACGGCTACGACGATGTCGCCCGCCGCCGCGCGGAGTTCATGCGCCGCAGATAACGCGCCCTTCGCCGGGCCTCATCGCCGGGGACTGGCCCATTGCACCCCTCGTTCTCCTCTGAGACAGTCGAAGGCGATGACGACGGCAGCACCGGCGAGCGCGGCGCAGGGCGTGGCCCGGACGGCCGCCCACAGCCGGCGCGCCGCCTCCATCGAGCTCGGCCTGACCGTCGTGCTGCTCGCCCTCTATTTCCTCGCCCGCGGCAGCCACCCCGACGATATCCCCGCCTCCGTCGATCGCATGCAGCAGGTCGTGCGCCTTGAACAGCGCCTCGGCATCTTCCACGAACAGGACTTCCAGGATGCCTTCCTGCGCTGGCCCTACGTGATCGACATCGCGAACATCTTCTACGTCTGGGGCCTCTTCCCGGTACTCATCGTCATCGGCGTCTGGCTCGCGTTCTTTCACCTGGACGAGTTCCGTTTCATCCGCACGGTGCTGCTCATCTCCGCCGTGTTCGGGCTCATGGGCTACTGGCTCTTCCCCGCCGCCCCACCGCGCTTCCTCGCCGGGCACGGATTCGACTACGGCTTCATCGATACCGTCCATGGTTCGAACAAGGACGTGCAGCCGAAGTGGTTCCTCAATGAATACGCCGCGCTTCCCAGCTTCCACTTCGCCTGGGTCGCGCTGGCTGCCTGCGCCGTCTGGCGTGCTACCCCGAACCCGCTCGCGCGGACGGTTGCCGCGATCATCGCCGTCGCCGTCGGGTGGTCGGTCGTGGTCACCGCGAACCACCTCTTCTTCGACATGATCGTCGGCGCGCTGCTCATCGCCCTCTCGTGGGTGCTCGCCCTCTGGCTCACGCCCATGACCACGCCGGCGTGGTGGCGAGGGCACCGCCCTCACGTCTCCAGGCCCCACCCGCATCCCCTGCGCCTGCGCCACCGTGGCTGAATTCGCCACCAGGGCTGGTAACCGCGGCCGCAACGGTTAGAATCCCGCGCATTCCGCGAGGGAGTACCCCACGATGGCCGACCCCGTTCCCGGCGTGCGCGACATCTTCGTCCAGGCCAATGGCCTCCGCCACCACCTCATCGCCCGCGGGCACCCGGGCGCGCCCGTCGTCATGCTCATCCACGGCCTCGCCGGCCAGGCGCACACCTTCGATGGTGTCGCGACCCGCCTCGCCCGCCGCTTCCACGTTTACTGCCTCGACGTCCGCGGCCGGGGCGAAACCCAGTGGGGGCCCGCCGGCGGCTACCACGCCGACAACTACGTGGCCGACCTCGAAGCCGTGCGCGAAGCCCTCGGCCTCGAACGCATGGCACTCATCGGCACCTCCATGGGCGGCATGATCACCATGAACTACCAGCCCCGCTACCCCGGCCGCGTCACCCGCGCCGTCCTCAACGATATCGGTCCGGAGATAGACCCCGCGGGCCTCGCCCGCATCATCGGCTACGTCGGGCATGCCCCCGAAGCCTTTGCCGATATGAAAGCGTTTGGGTGTGGAAGATGGACCCCGCCGTGCGCACCCAGACGCCCGTCGCCCCCGCCATGCAGCCTTGGGACGCCTACAACGCCATCTCCTGCCCCCTCCTCATCGTCCGGGGCGCGCAGAGCGACGTCCTCGCCAGCGGCACCCTCGCCCGCATGGTCGAAGCCCACCCCGGCACTGCCTCCGTCGAGGTCCCGAACGCCGGCCACGCACCCGTCCTCACCGAACCCGAGGCCGCCGCCGCCCTCGACGCCTTCCTCGCGCCTCTGCTCGAAAGCTGACCGCCCGCCAGTTTGCAATGCGGCGTCGCATTGTCCCTCCCGAAAACCCGCGCCTATACTCGGGAATCGTCCCCGGGGCGGTTGGGAGGGTGGTATGACGACCGCCGTGGCTACCGAGTTCGAGACCGTCATTGGCCTCGAAGTGCACTGTCAGCTCATCACCAAAAGCAAGATGTTTTGCGGCTGCAGCACCGCGTATTCCGGCGCTGCTCCGAACACGCACGTCTGCCCCGTCTGCATGGGCATGCCCGGCGTCCTCCCCGTCATCAACGAGCTGGCGATCGAATACATCGCGATGACCGGCCTCGCCCTCAACTGCCACATCGCCGAGTTCAGCAAGTTCGACCGCAAGAACTATCACTACCCGGACCTCATGAAGGGGTACCAGGTCTCCCAGTACGACCTCCCCGTCTGTAAGGACGGCTGGCTCGAGATCCAGGTCGAAGGCGAATCCCCCCGCCGCATCGGCATCACCCGCGTCCACATGGAGGAGGACACCGCGCGCCTTCTCCACCGCATCGATCCCACCACCGGCGAGGGCTACAGCCTCGTCGATGTGAACCGCTCCGGCACGCCGCTCATGGAGATCGTCAGCGAACCCGACATGCGCACCCCCGCCGAGGCCCGCGACTACCTCGTCCGCCTCCGCCAGATCCTCCGCTACATCGGCGTCAGCGACGCCAACATGGAGGAAGGCAACTTCCGCTGCGATGCCAACGTCTCACTTCGCCCGAAAGGCACCGCCGCCTTCGGCACGAAGGTCGAGATCAAGAACATGAACAGCTTCCGCGCGGTGCACGATGCCATCGCCTACGAGGAGATCCGCCAGGCCGCCGTCCTCCGAGAGGGCGGCAAAATCGTGCAGGAGACCCGCGGCTGGGTCGATGAACGCCAGGTCACCGTGTCCCAGCGCTCCAAGGAAGAAGCGAACGACTACCGCTACTTCCCCGAGCCCGACCTGCCGCCGCTCGAACTCGGCCGCGAATTCGTCGAGCGCGTCCGCGCCCGCCTCCCCGAGCTGCCCGCGGCGCGCCGCGAGCGCCTCCTCGGCCTCGGCCTCTCCGAATACGAAGCCACCACCCTCACCGAGTCACGCGATCGCGCGGAGTACTACGACGCCGTCGTCGCCGCCATCCCCGGCGACCGCGCCCGCGCCGTCAAGCTCGCGGCGAACTGGGTGCTGGGCGAAGTCGGCCGCTGGGTGAACGCCGCCGCGGGCCGCGGCCTGGCCGCCCTTCGCGTCACACCCGCCGCTCTGGCCGAGCTCATCGCCATGGCCGAATCGGGCGCCATCACCGGGGCCGTCGCCAAGGAGGTCTTCGAAAAGATGACGGAATCCGGCGAGTCCGCGCCCGTCATCGTCGAACGCGCCGGCCTCGCCCGGATGGGCGGCTCCGGCGAACTCGAGGCGTTCGTCCGCAAAGCCATCCAGGCGAATCCGAAAGCCGCCGCCGACTTCCGCTCCGGCAAGGAAGCCGCCCTCAACTCCCTCATGGGCGCCGTCATGAAGGAGACCCGCGGCCGCGCCAACCCCGATGCCGTCCGCGACCTGCTCCGCAAGGAGCTGGCCGAATGAGGGTTTTCCTCCCTGCCCCGAGGGTACCCAAATGGTATACTCGCGCCGCATGACCATGCGTTTCAGCGGTCGCAGCGCCTTGAAGTGGCTCTATCCGGGCATGCACATCAAGCGCTGGCTCGTCCTCCTGCTCGTCGGCGTCTGCCTCATGGGGCTGGGCATCTCCTACGTCCTCCGCGAGGCCTACCTCTCCTACACCTTCCCCGGCGCCTTCTACTACTTCACCCTCCAGTTCATCCCCCGCTGGGGCCGCGGCGTCCTCTTCATGATGCTCTCCCTCAGCACCGTCGGCATCGCCGTCTGGAAGCTCAACCAGTCCCTCCTCTTCGCCTTCGTCCGCCCCGACCGCGATTCATCCATGGCCGACGAGATCTACAAGAAGCGCATCCTCGCGCGCGGCCCGAAGGTCGTCGCCATCGGTGGCGGCACCGGCCTCTCCATGCTCCTTCGCGGCCTCAAGGCCCACACCAGCAACCTCACCGCCATCGTCACCGTCGCCGATGACGGCGGCAGCACCGGCCGCCTCCGCCAGGAGTTCGGCGTCGTCGCCCCCGGCGACCTGCGCCAATGCATCGCTGCCCTCGCCGAGGCCGAACCCCTCATGTCCCGCCTCTTCCAGTATCGCTTCACCGAGGGAACCGGCCTCGAAGGCCACTCCTTCGGCAACCTCTTCATCGTCGCCATGGCCGAGATCACCGGGAACTTCGAAACCGCCATCCACGAGACCAGCCAGATCCTCAACACCCGTGGCACCATCCTTCCCTCCACCCTCGAGGACGTCACCCTCAGCGCCACCACCCTCGATGACCAGCTCGTCCACGGCGAGCACAACATCACCGAACGCGGCACCGGCATCCGCGAGCTCTACCTCAATCCCGCCTCCGCCGAGGCCCATCCCGACGCCGTCCGCGCCATCCTCGATGCCGACCTCATCGTCATCGGCCCCGGCAGCCTCTACACCAGCGTCCTTCCGAACCTCCTCGTCGATGGCATCCGCAAGGCCCTCGCCGCCAGCTCCGCCAATCGCGTCTTCGTCTGCAACGTCGCCACCCAGCAGGGCGAAACCGACGGCTTCACCGTCGCCGACCACCTCGAGGCCGTCGAGCGCCACGCCGGCAAGGGCCTCATCGACTCCGTCATCGCCAACAACAACATCGCCAGCGACCTCCCGGAAGCCTGGCACTCGAACCCCGTCGGCGTCGGCGAAGTGGCCGAATGCATGCGCGGCGTGCGCCTCGTCGAGGCCGACGTCATCGCCCTCGAGAACCGCTACCGCCACGACCCGGTCAAGCTCGCCGCTACGATCATGCGCGTGTACGATGGCCGGGACACCTTCGCTCCCTTCGTCGCGCCCGGCGCGCCCGAAGAGCCAGTCCTCGTCACGCGGTAAGCACCGATGCTCATGAACCTCCTCCAGATCGTCATCTCCACGATCCTGATCGTCGTCGTCCTTCTGCAGGTGAAAGGCTCCGGCTTCGGCGCCGCCCTTGGCGGCATGTCTGGCGGCTCCGTCTTCCGCACCAAGCGCGGCCTCGAACGCACCCTCTTCCAGGCGACGATCATCCTCGTCGTGGTCTTCATCTTCGTGTCGTTCCTGAGCGTCACCAGCCAGGGATAGGCACCGGCCCCCCGCCTTTGCGCAGACTGCCCCCTCCCCCGCCATCCCGCCGGCCGCTCTTCATCGGCGGCGCCATCCTCGGGATCGCGATGCTCGCCGCCGCCGGCGCGCTCTTCCTCCGCCTCCGCGATGAGGATGCCGGCGTGCTCGTCCAGCCCGCCAGCTACACCGAGGGCATCGCCGGCACCTGGCAGCGCGTCAACCCCCTCTTCGCCCCCGCCAACGATGTCGACCAGGACCTCTCCGCCCTCGTCTTCGCGGGCCTTGTCCGCGCCGGCGCCGATGGCGCCATCCAGCCCGACCTCGCCGCGTCCCTCCCCGAGATCTCCCCCGACGGCCGCACCTACACGTTCCGCCTCCGCAAAGACCTCAAATGGCACGACGGCGCGCCCATCAGCTCGCGCGATGTCAGTTTCACCATCTCCCGGATGGCGGACCCTGCTTTCAAGGGCGACCCCGTCCTCGCCGAAAGCTGGTCCGGCATCGATGTCGAAACCCCCGACTCCACCACCGTCATCTTCCGGCTACGGCAGGCGTCCGCTCCCTTCCTCGCGCGCAACGCCACCCTCGGCATCCTCCCCGAGCACCTGCTCGGCGGCCTGAACGCCCAGCAACTGTATGAGGCGCCGTTCAACGCCAAACCCATCGGCAGCGGGCCCTACCAGGTCGAATCGCTCGATGCCGCCGGCGCCGAACTTACCGCCTACGCCGGATACCACCTCGGGCGCCCCGAGCTGCCGAGCATCCGTATCCGCTTCTATCCCGATTCCCCCGCCGCCATCCGCGCCATCTCCGCCGGCGAAATCGATGGCTTCCTTCTCCGCGAATCCGCCAGCGAAGCCCAGCTGACCGAGCTGACCCGCGCCAAAGGCATGCGCGTCGAACAGCTCCAGCGCGCCGCCGAAATCGTCCTCTACCTCAACAACGACCAGGCCGCCTACTTCGCCGACCCGCGCGTCCGTCGCGCCCTCAACCTGGCCATCGACCGTGAAGCCCTCGTCAGCCGCGTCTTCTATGGCGCGGCCACGCCGTCCTCCTCCGCGATCGCTCCCGGCACCTGGGCCCACAGCGACGACTTCGACCAGCGCGAAGCCCGCCTCGAGGAAGCGCGCCGCCTCCTCGATGAGGCCGGCTGGAAGCAGAGCGCCACCACCGGCATTCTCACCCGCGAAGGCAACGAGTTCCGCTTCACCATCCGCACCGATAACGACGCCACCCGCGTCGCCGCCGCCGTCGATGTCGCCAACCAGCTTCAGCCCCTCGGCATCCGCGTGAACGTCCAGAGCACCACCTTCTCCGTCCTCCGCAAGGATTTCCTCCAGGAGCGCAAGTACGACGCCGCCGTCGCGGGCTGGGACCAGGGCATCGACCCCGACCCCTACTTCGGCTGGCACAGCTCCCAGCTCGGCAGCGCCGGCCTGAATCTCGCGAACTTCGGCGACGTCGTCATGGATGAGCTCATCGCCAAGGCCCGCACCAGCCACGACCCCGAGGTCCGGCGCGAACAGTACCGCCAGTTCCAGGAGAAGTGGGACGACCTCGCGCCCAGTGTCGTGCTTGCCTACCCGCGCTATGTTTATGTGCACACCACGGCGCTGAAGGGCTTCACCCCCGGCGTGCTGTTCACGCCCTCCCAACGCTTCCTGGACGTGCACAAATGGCGGACCTGACCCGGCCAATCTTCCTCCTCACCGATTTCGGTACCCGCGATGCCTACGCTGGCCAGGTCAAGGCCGTCATCGCCGGCATCGCCCCCCGATCCCCCATCTTCGACCTCACCCACGACGTCGAGCCGTTCGCCATCGATGAGGGCGCCTGGCTCCTCGAAACCTCCATGTCCGCGCTTCCGCCCGCCGCCGTCGTCGTCGCGGTTGTCGACCCCGGCGTGGGCACCACCAGGCGCGGCCTCCTCGTGCTCTGCGAAGGGCGCGCCTTCATCGGCCCCGATAACGGCCTCCTCTCCTGTGCCTTCCCGCCCGCGCTCCGCGATGGCCGCGGCGGCCAATCCCCCGACGTGCGCGAACTCACCGACCCCCGTTTCCATCGCGCCACCGTCAGCGCGACCTTCCATGCCCGCGATGTCTTCGGGCCGGTGGCCGCGCACATCGCCGCCGGGCTCGACCACCGCCTCGTCGGCCCGCCGGCCGCCGCGCCCGTGCTTTTGCCGCCCTGTTGCGGCCAGCTTCCGGCCCTCGGCGAACTGCGCGGCGAAATCGTCCACATCGACCGCTTCGGCAACCTCATCACCACCATCCGCGCCGCGCAGCTCTTTCCCGCCTTCGAACTGACGGTCGCGGACCGCCTCATCGCCCGCCAGGTGCGCACCTTTGCCGACGCACCCCGCGGCGAGCCCTTCTGCCACGTCGATAGCAGCGGCTACATCGCCATCGCCGTGAACCAGGGCAGCGCCGCCGCCGTGCTCGGCGTCGCCCGCCGCGACCCGGTGGTGGTCCGCGCACGATGAATCCCGCCGGCACCCGCGTCGTGTTCATGGGCTCGCCCGCCTTCGCCGTGCCCTCCCTGCGCGCGCTCGCCGCGGCCGGCTACGAAGTCGCCGCCGTCGTCACCCAGCCCGACCGGCCCGCCGGCCGCGGTGGGAGGCTCACCCCACCCGACGTCAAGGTCGCGGCCCTCGAGCTCGGCCTCCCCGTGCTCCAGCCTGAGACGCTGAAAGACGAAGCCGTTCGCGCCCACCTGCGCGCATGCGAACCGCACCTCTTCGTGGTCGCCGCCTTCGGCAAGATCCTTTCGACGCCTGTGCTCCAGATACCCTTGCGCGGCTGTGTGAACGTGCACGCCTCCCTCCTCCCCCGCTGGCGTGGCGCTTCCCCCGTCGCCGCCGCCATCCGCGCCGGCGACCCGGAGGCCGGCGTGAGCATCATGGAGATGGTCCGCGAGATGGATGCCGGCCCCGTGATCGCCCGCGCCGCCATTTCCGTCGCGCCCGGCGACACCACCGGCTCCCTCGAAGCCCGCCTCGCTGGGCTCGGGGCCACGGAACTCGTGCGCGTCCTCCCCGCATGGTTCGAAGGCGCCATCGCCGCGGAGCCCCAGGACCTCGCTCGCGTCACCTTCTGCGGCCTCATCCGCAAGGAGGATGGCCAGCTCCGCGACGAAATGACCGCCGCCGCGGCCGAACGCGCCATCCGCGCCTGCGATCCCTGGCCCGGCGCCTTCGTCGGCTATCGCGACCAGCGCCTGGGTATCTGGCGCGCCCACGTCGAGCCCCTGCCCGCCGAACTCGAGACCGGCGCCTTCGTCGTCGCCGCCCGCCGCCCCGCCATCGCCTTCCCAGATGGCCTGCTCGTGCTCGACGAAGTGCAACGCATGGGAGCGAAACGCCTCCCCGGCGATGTCTTCCTCAATGGCGAACGCGGCCAGCTCCCGCAAACGGCCGGCCTGGCATGAACGACCTCTACCGCCGCCTCCCGGGCGAAGTCGATGCCCTGGTCGCCGCGCTCGGCGAACCCCCCTACCGCGCCGACCAGCTCCTCCGCGCCCTCTGGCACACCTTTCCCGCGACCCTCGACGACGTGACCACCCTCCCCGCCGCGCTCCGCGCACGCCTGTCCTCGGAGGGCTGGGGCGTTGGCGCCGCGACCGAGGTGCGGCGCTCCGCGAGCGAGGACGGCAACACGACCAAGCTCCTCCTCCGTATGGAGGGCGGCACCCTCATCGAAACCGTCCTCATGCAGTACCCGGAGCCCGGCCGCCATCCCCGGTCGACCGTCTGCGTCTCCACCCAGGCCGGCTGCGCCATGGGCTGCGTCTTCTGCGCCACCGGGCAGATGGGTTTCGAACGGAACCTCAAGGCCGAGGAAGTCGCCGCCCAGGCCGTGCACATCGCCCGAGTCCTCCGCGCGCGCGGCGAGCACATCACCAATGTCGTCTTCATGGGCATGGGCGAACCCCTCGCCAACTACGGCGAAACCATCCGCGCCGTCCGGCTGCTCACCGATCGGCGCGCCTTCGGCCTCGCCCAGCGTGCGATCACCATCTCCACCGTGGGTGTCATCCGCGGCATCGACCGCCTCGCCGCCGAGAACCTGCAGGTCGGCCTCGCCATCTCGCTGCACGCCCCGAACGACGCGCTACGCCAGCAGCTGGTCCCCACCGCCGGGCCGCACTCCGTCGCCGGCATCATGGCGGCCGCGCGCCGGTACTTCACCGCCACGGGCCGCCGCGTGACCTTCGAATACGCGCTCATCGATGGCGTGAACGACACGCCCGGGCTCGCCGCAGAACTCGCCCGGCTCCTGCGGGGCACCGGCATCCATGTGAACCTCATCCCCGTGAATCCCACCGCCGGAGGCTTTCGCCGCCCCGCCCGCCAGCGCGTGATCGCCTTCGAACGCACCCTGCGCGAGGCGGGCGTAAACGTCACCGTGCGCATCGAAAAGGGCAGCGAAATCGCCGCCGCCTGTGGCCAGCTCCGCACCGGCGAAGCGCCCGCGCGAGTGGACTTCGAGCCCCTTAGTCCCCCTGGCGCCGCAGCGCCGCACGTGCCACGCCCAGCAGCGCCCGCCCCATCACAATCCCCACGCCGATAGCCACCGCGGAACGCATGTCCAGCCAGGTGTGCACCTCGCCGCGCACCACCGGCGCCACCAGTACGCCCACATGGGTCTCGTCCGCCGCCATCGAACGCGCGATCACCACGCCCGCCGAACTCTGCACGAGCGTGCCGCGCTCCATCTCCAGCGCTCCCACCGCGCTGCGCTCGATCGTCGCATGGCCCGCGCGCAGCCGCTGCACCGCCGCGCGCTCCAACCGCGCCTGGTCGGCGTCGACGGAGCGGACCGCGCTGCGTTCCACGAGCACCTGGCTGGCCGAAACGGCACCTTCCTCACTCGCGGGCCGCGGCCACCACGATCCGTTCTCTTCCGCCATGGGCACACCTCCGACGAACGATCACCGTAGACCCGGCCCCATGAAGACGCAATGCTAGTCCACGGCACATGCGCACCTCCGACTTCTCCTTCGAACTCCCCCCCGAGGCCATCGCCCAGCGCCCCGCCGAGCCGCGCGACAGCGCCCGCCTGATGCACCTTCGCCGCGAACGCGAGGCCATCGCCCACCGCGTATTCCGCGACCTGCCGGAACTCCTCCGGCCCGGCGACCTCCTCGTCCTCAACGACACGCGCGTCATGGCGGCCCGCCTCAACGGCGCCCGCGGCGACACCGGCGGCGCCGTCGAGGCCCTCCTCGTGCGCCCCATCACCGACCTTCGCTGGCAGGTGCTCTTCCGCCCGGCCCGCGCCGCCGTGCACGGCCGCATCTTCGTCTTCGAGACCACCCACGGTCCGCTCCAGGCGATGGCCATCGCCCGCGACGAGTCCACCGTCGAGCTCGAATTCGCCCACCCCTTCGACCCCGCGACCGTGGGCCGGGTGCCCCTCCCGCCCTACATCCGTGGCTACGAAGGCGACCCCGAGCGGTACCAGACCGTCTTCAGCCGCGAAGCGCGCAGCGCCGCCGCGCCCACCGCCGGCCTCCACTTCACCCCCGAGCTCCTCGATCGACTGGCGGAACGCGGCATCGAGCAGGCCACGGTCACCCTCGAAGTCGGTCCCGGCACCTTCCGCCCGGTGACCGTCGAGGACCCGCGCGACCACGACCTCCACGAGGAGCACGTCACCGTACCGGCCGCCGCCGCCGAGGCGATCCAGCGCGCGAAGGCCGAGAGCCGCCGCGTGGTCGCCGTCGGCACCACCGTCGTCCGCACCCTCGAGCACGTCGCCCGCGAGCGCGGCCGCGTCGAACCGTATGAGGGTTGGACGCGCCTGAAGATCCTCCCGGGCGACCCCTTCGCCGTGATCGACGCCCTCATCACCAACTTCCACCTGCCCCAATCGACCCTGCTCATGCTCGTCTGCGCGTTCGCCGGCACGCCTTTCGTGCTGCGCGCCTACGAAGAAGCGGTAGCCACCGGCTACCGCTTCTACTCCTTCGGCGACGCCATGCTCCTCGAATAGCGCCTACTTCACCGTCACCGTGCCCGACATCGTCAGCGGGTGGACGTCGCAGGTGAACGCGTACGAGCCCGGCGCCGCGAACGTGTACGAGAAGCTCCCCGTCTCCGAGATGTTCGACGCGAACCCCGGCCCAGAGACATCGTGCTGCTCGCCCGTCGCCCACGTCCACGTTACCGACCCACCGGCCGCGATGGTCACGACCGAAGGGCTCCAGCGCTGCGCCGCAGTCGCCCGCACGGTTGCGCTCGAAGGCGCTCCCGCGGGCGTCGGCGTGGGCGGCACCGGAGTGGGAGGCACCGCCGTCGGGGGGACCGGCGTCGGCGGGACGGCTGTCGGCGGTGGCGGCTGGCTCCCGGGCGTGGGCGTGGGCGGTACTGCCTGCGAGGGTGGCGCAGCCGTCGGGCTCGTGGCCACCGTCGCCGGTGGTGAAGCCCCCACCGTCGCGGTCGCACTCACCGCGATCGTCGGCGAACCCCCCGCCGTCGCGCTCGCCGGCACCGTGGGCGAAGCCGCCGCGGTCGTCGCCGCCGCGCGCGTCGCGATCGCCGTCGCCGGG
>JAYRRO010000275.1:0-37317 GCA_041910095.1 Dehalococcoidia bacterium | reverse complement strand
GGTCCGTCGATCTACACCTACAATGCGTCGGCGACCTTCGGTACGCATCTCAATTCCCTGACGGTTAATTATCTCGTGGTCGGCGGGGGCGGCGCTGGAGGCGGCGGTCCTGGCGGTGGCGGCGGTGGCGGCGGCGTGCTCACGGGTAGCTCCGTGTTGTCGGCCGGAGTCTATGCGATCACGGTAGGAAGCGGCGGCACCGGCGCGGCGAACGCGACGGGCTTCGGGTGGCTGCTGGCGTATGCCGCACTGAGCGGGTCGCCGGTGGCGGCGATCGGGATCACTTTGCTGGCGGGCGGTGTGCTGAGCGAATCCGAGGCGTTCGGCGTGGTGGGCGGTTCGCGCCTTGGCGCTTCGTTCATCGTGCTCGCCGTGGGCTTTTTCCTCTATGTACGGAAACGGCGAAACAGCGACGGGCTGTACATCGGCGTGGTGGCGCTGCTGACGACGTTCACGACACAGGGGCCCGCGCTGCTGCTGGGGCTGGTGTCGCTGCATTACGGCTGGCTCGATGGGGTCCGGTTCGAAACGCCCAACGGCCTGCTCGACATCATCGACACGGTGTACGGGCCGCCCGTCGATGCGCTGGTGGACCTGCTGCCGCGGTGGGCCCTCTTCGGGACAGGTGTGGGCGTGCTCCTGGGGAGCTTCACGGTTTTTGACCGGGCGCTGCCGCAGCTGGAATCGGAAGGCGAAGGCATCTCGCGGGCGCTGCACTTCCTGCACCGGCGTCCCCTGATGTTCCTGATGGGCTGCCTGATCACGGCGACGACGATGAGCGTCTCGATTTCGCTGACGCTGCTGGTGCCGCTGTCGCTGAAGGGGTACATCAAGCGGGACCAGATCATCCCGTACGTGATGGGGGCGAACATCACGACGTTCATCGACACGCTCGTGGGGGCGGTACTGCTAGGCGGGGCAGCGGCCTTCACGGTGGTGCTGACGGAAATGCTCTCAGTGGCGGCGATTTCGCTGACGGTGCTGCTGCTGCTCTACGGGCCGTATGCGCGCATGGTGCTGGCGGTGGCGGGGCGCGCGACGCGGAATCAGCGGTCGCTAGCGGTATTCCTCGGGTGCATCGTCGCGGTGCCGGCGGTGCTACTGGTGCTGTAGGGCGGCTGGCTGCTCCGCCCCGAGGAGACGGGCGAGGCGCGCGGCAATCCGGTCGCGCCGCGCGCGGTAGAACGCCGGAAATCCGCTGAGGCCGGGAGGCAACTCGGGCATGTCGCAGCTCGCCATGTAGTGCGCGCGTTGCTGCTCTTCCGGGAACTGGAACACCAGCCAGTCGCCCGGCAACATGTCCGACTTCTGCGTGTTCACCGACCCTTCGAGGAGTTGCAGATTCGGAAGGCCATTCAGGTAGTCGAAGAACTCCCAATGGTCCGAATCCGGGATGCCCGCACGCCGAAGCCGGGCGGGGGTGAGCTGAGCGCGCGGAAAAGATGTGGTCTTCGTGCCAGTCGGCGCGGACGTTGACGCCGGGATACAGGAGCGTGAGGAGCGGAAACAGGGCGCGCGCGCCGTAACGGCTTTCCGCGAGGTCTTCGATCTCGTCCGCGTCGAAGCGGAGCGACTTGCCGAGCCGTGCCATGGCCGCTTCGAGTTCAGCCGCCGGGAAGGAGTCCTTCGTGTTCTCGCGGAGAACGGCGCGAAGGGCAGTGAGGAGCGTGTCGAGACCGCTCCCCCAGACGCCGGCCTTGATGAGCGAGCGAATCACCCACGAACGCACCTCGCTCCTGTCGCGGGCAAAGGCGGCGGCGCGGAGGTACTGGTCGCTGAGGCCGCGGCGGTGGACATAGTACGCGAGGGGAATGAGAACGCTGTGCGCCCTGAGATTGATCTCGGAAAAGCCGAAGTCAGCCAGCAGCTGCACAGCGACGCGGAGCGATCGAGCGATACCGGCCCAATTCTCCTCCAGCTTCCGCATGTTCGATGCGTTGAAGTTCGAGACTTTGAAACCGATATCGTTGACATCGGAAAGTACGAGCCCGGCCTTGAGAATGAGGTCTTTGCTGAACGAGAAACCCTTGCCGAAGGCGTTTAGCTCATCGACGAGACCATAGACCGCTTCGCGCGCGTCCGTCGTCTCCCACTGTGCCGTAGCAATGCTGAGGAGGAGATCCGAGTATGAGAGGACCGTTCCTGCGCTGTTCACCCGGATAAAAATGTTCAGGACGCGGTCGATATCCTGCGCTTCTTCCTCGTAGTAGTTGACGGTGAGGTCGGTGTGGACCACCTGGTGCAGCCGGTAGAGGGTACGAAATGCACGCGGATCAGTCGCGAGCCCCGACTGTTGGATGTAGTCGTAGAGGTCGGGACCGGGATCCAGCTCCAAGATGCGCGGCACACAGAACCAGCGCGGCCCGGCAGCGAGGGCTTCCTCGGTGGTGAGGAAGCGGAAAAGATACTCCAGCCCGACGTCGTCCTGTTCGCCCGCTGCCGCGAGATCGAGATAGAGCTGCTTCAGGGGAAATGCGCCCGGGGAATTGCGCCACTTGCGCGGGAGCTTCGCCGCGTGGCTGCCTCGAAGGCCGATGTTCAGAGCGGTGAGGCGCTGCTGGCCGTCGAGCACCGCGCTGACGGGAACGGAGGCCGGGATATCGAGCCGCTGGGAGTGGCGCGCCGTTCGTTCATGGTAATGGCGAACGAACTCGAAGAACGCGAACTCGGCGGCCGTCGCCGGCGTGATGTTCCAAAGGAGGAGCGAGCCGATGGGATAGCCCCGCATGAGGCTGTCGAAGAGCCGGCAGATCTGCTCCGGTGACCAGACGAACTCGCGCTGGATGGCGGGGAGGACATACTGCCGGAACCGGATCCGTTCGAGCGCGGTCTTCACGGTGATGGGAGTCTGAAACGGCATCCGCTCGCACCCTCGGCCCGAAACTTGCGGCATCATGCCAGAGAGGCAGCGCCGCCGCGAGGCCGTTGGGGCGGTGCTTTGGCGGTAAGCGGGGCTCAGGCTATCATTCTCGGGTTACGTCTGGAAGGATCGACAGCCATGGCCTACGAACTCGACACACTCACCGCCACCCAGGCGCGTACGGATATCCCTGAATTCGGCAGTGGCGACACGGTGCGGGTGCACGCCAAGGTCATCGAAGGTGACAAGGAGCGCATCCAGGTCTTCGAAGGGGTCGTCATCCGGAAGCGGATGAAGGGGCTCGTTTCGAACTTCACGGTGCGCAAGAACGCGGCCGGTGGCATCGGGGTGGAGCGCACGTTCCCGGTGAACAGCCCGCGCATCGACAAGATTGAGGTGGTGCGGCACGGGAAGGTTCGCCGCAAGAACCTGTACTACCTGCGCGGCCTGACGGGCAAGGCCGCCCGCATCAAGGAGAAGCGCGTCTAGGCGAAAGCCGGGCGCCCACGACGACGCCGCCTTCGGGCGGCGTTTCGCTTTCAGGGCAGGAAACGGGGGGAGCAGATGATTTCGGGGATCGTGCTCGCGGCGGGTGCATCGACTCGCATGGGGGAGCCGAAGGCGCTCCTCGACTGGGGCGGGATGCCGCTCATCTGCTACCAGGTGCGCCAGCTGCGCGAGGCGGGGGCGGACGAGGTGATCGTCGTGCTCGGCCACCGTTCGGACGACATCAACCGCCGGATGCGGCGAGAGAACTGCCGGGTGATGAACAACCCGCGATACCACGCGGGGCGGGCGGGTTCGTTGCGCATCGGCGCGAAGGCGGTGAACCGGGACACGGAGGCGATCGTGATCGTGAATGTGGACCAGCCTCGGCCGGCGGAGTTCCTGCGCGCGCTCATCGCCGCGCACGACCCGAGGCACGCTGCGACGCGGCCGACCTTCGAGGGCCACACGGGGCACCCGATCGTGGTCTCGGGCTGGCTGCGGCCCGAGCTGCTGGAGGCGAAGGACGAGAGCGACGGCCTCCGGGGCATCCTTCACGCGCACGTCTCGGAACTTGGTGAGTTCGTCACGGGCGAACTCGCGGTGCTGGATGTCAACACGCCGGAGGAGTACCGGGCGGCGGTGGCGCGGTGGGCGCCGGTGGCCTCGGCCTGAGGGGATGCCGGCCGTTTCGCACCGGCCGCGACGGTTTCGCGCGATCATCTTCGACCTGGACCAGGTGCTGCTCGCGCGCGAATCCGCCTGGCGCTACGCGATCGAGGAGGCCGTCATCGCGGTGACGGGGCGGCGGGTCGATGCGCGGGCGCTCGCGGGGGAGTACCACCTGCGGCCGTGGCGGCACGCGCTTTCCATCCTCGTCCCCAATGCCGAAGACGGTGCGCGCTGCGAGACGCTCTGCGTGGAGATGTTCCGGCGGAGCGCGATGAAGAAGCTACTGGTGCACGAAGGGATGGGGATGGCGCTGGACGCCGTCCGTGGGGAGCGGGTGGAGATGGGGGCGATCTCGCGGGAGCCGCACGTGGTGGCCCTGCGGCAGATGCAGTCCACGGGGTTGGACCGGTTCATCGCGGTGTTATCGGCGACGGCGGAGGGGAAGACGTGGCAACCGGCCGGGCGAATCGCGGAGTGCCTCGCCTTCCTGGATGCAGAACCGGCCCGGGCGGCGTTCGTGTCGGGTGACGGGTTCGATCTCGCGGAGGCGGCGGGCGGTGGGCTCGTGCCGGTCTTCGCGGGCTGGGCGGGGCAGCCCACGGTCGAGGGGGTCCGGCGGCTTGAGGCCCCGGGCGCGCTCGGCGGGCTGGCCGGGGAGGCGGGTTAGCTCGCGAGGGGCTCCACGAGCTGGTGGCAGCCCGGGCAGAAGGTCTTTTCGCGGCTGGAGGTGAACTGGAGGCTGCAGGCGGGGCAGGTCACGGGGCGTCGATTCACGGTGAGGCACCTCAGTGCGGATTTCGATATGAGGTTCGAACACCGCCACGGGAGGGGGTAGTACGAACTTGATATGGTTGACCGGCTTCCCACAGTCTGGACCTATGGATGTACAGTTCGCCTTTATGGCTGCCTCGACCCGTTGGCGCCGGGCGGGTAGAATGCTCTGCAAACGGCGCGTAAACCGCGCGCGGCCAGAGGGCAATACGGGCGCTACCGAGTAATCTGCCCACACCCGGTCGAAAAACCTTACCGGGGGCCGTCGGACGGCCCCCGATGAGTACAAACCCCTATACCGCTAAGGGAAGTCAGCCTTCAGAATGTGGCCGGGAAGTGGAGGATGCGTGTGACCGGTAACGGTTCGAAGCGCAGCGAGGCGCGGGTGCACTGGCAGATCCCGGTTGGGGCTGCGTCACTCTGCCTCGCGCTCGGCGGCCTGGGACTGCTGCTGAATTCGGGCGGGGGGTCCCTGCCAAAGGGGATCGAGCCCGATGCCGTGGCGGCCGCGCTGACCGAAGCGCGCCCGGCGCCGCCCAGCGACCACGCGTATGTCCTCGCTCCCGCGACGGCGTTCGCGACCGCGGAAGCGCAACTGACCGAGGAACCCACGTTGGAACCGACGCCCGAATCGCGGGTGATGGCGGCATCGAGCGGAGGGGTGCGGTCGCTGCCGCCTCCACCGCCTGCGGCGACGCCGACCCCGGTGCCGCCCACCGTTACCGCCACCGCGACGGCAGCGGTCCCGACGGCGACGGTGCCGACGGTTGAGCCGACGGCGGTGCCTTCGGAGACGCCGATGCCGGGAGTGCCGGCGGGGCCGGGCCCGATCACGACGCACGAGCCAGGGCCGGGCTCGGTCACGGGCGGGGGAAGCCTGCCCGGGGTGACCGCGGGCTTCATCATCACGCGCTAGGCGGGAGTGCCTTCATCCCTGGATGGCGGCCGTGGCACGGGCGTGGGCTCGGCCGCGTGTGACGGCGCTTCCGGGACGCCGCCGCTGGCTTCGCTATACTCGTTTGCCCATGGATGTCGCGAGCGACCAGCACGAAGCGCGCCTGAGGAGCGAGGAACTGCGCTCCCAGCTGAACTACCACAACTACCGCTACTACGTGCTCGACGACCCGGAGGTCGCGGACGCGGAGTACGACGAGCTGCTGAACGAGCTCCGGGCGATCGAGGGGCGGTACCCGGAGCTGATCACGCCGGATTCGCCGACGCAGAAGACAGGGGCGGAACCGCTCGCGGCAACGTTCGAGGTAGTGGACCACAAGGTGCCGCTGCTGAGCCTCTCGAACTGCTTCAGCGATGAGGAGCTGCGCGCCTGGTACCGGCGTGCGATGGAGCGGCTCGATGCGGGCGACGCGCGGCTGGTGAGCGAGCCGAAGATCGACGGCCTGGCGATGGCACTGGTGTATGAGAACGGGCAGTTCGTGCAGGGCGCCACGCGCGGGGACGGTGCGCACGGGGAGAACGTGACCGCGAACCTGCGGACGATCGCCAGCATCCCGAAGTCGCTGACGGGGCGGGTACCGGAGCGATTCGAGGTGCGCGGCGAGGTGTACATGAGCCGGAGCGGCTTCGAACGAATGAACGCGGCGATCGGCGACCTGAATATCGAACGGGAGCGGGAGGGGCGCCGGCCGCTGCCGATCTACGCGAATCCGCGCAACGCTGCGGCGGGGTCGGTGCGGCAGAAGGACGCGCAGGTGACCGCCGGTCGGCCGCTTTCGATGTTCGTGTACCAGCTTGGCTGGGTTGAAGGGGGGACGCGGCCGGAGAGCCACCACGAGACGCTGCTTTGGCTGGAGGAGCTCGGCTTCCCGGTGAACCCCGAAGCGCGGCTGCACGAGACGTTGGACGAGGCCGCGGCGCGCATCCGCTGGTGGGGCGATCAGCGCGAGCGAATCGACTACGACATCGACGGGACGGTGCTGAAGTTCGACGACATCGACAGCTGGGCGTCGCTGGGCGCGGTGGGAAGGGAGCCGCGCTGGGCGACGGCGTTCAAGTTCCCGCCGCAGCAGCGAACGACGAAGCTCCGGGACATCGCCGTGAACGTGGGCCGGACGGGTGTCCTGACTCCGTTCGCGGTGTTGGAGCCGGTGGTGGTCGGCGGGGCAACGGTGAGCCTGGCGACGCTCCACAACGAGGGGGACATTCGCCGCAAGGACATTCGCGTGGGCGATACAGTGATCGTGCAGCGCGCGGGGGAGGTGATCCCGCAGGTGGTGGCGCCGGTACCGAGCCTGCGAACGGGCGCGGAGGTGGAGTTCGCGATGCCGGCGGCGTGCCCTTCGTGCGGGACGGCGGTCTCGCGGGATGAATCCGAGGCGGCGGTCTACTGCCCGAACCTCTCGTGCCCGACACAGCAGGTTCGGCTGCTGGAGCACTTCGCGTCGCGCGGGGCGATGGACATCGAGGGGCTGGGCGAGAAGATGGCGTACCTGCTCTTCCGCGCCGGGCTCGTGCGGAACATCGCGGACGTGTACGACCTCACGGCGGAACGGCTGGCGGCCATCGAGGATTTCCGGACGAAGGACGGGCGGCTGAGCAAGGTGGCGGAGAACCTGCTGGCCGGCATCTCCAGGAGCAAAGCGCGGCCGCTGCCAAACGTGCTCTTCGCACTGGGCATCCGGCATGTGGGCTTCGAAACGGCGCGGGTGCTCGGCGAGCAGTTCGGGGGCCTCGGCGCAATCGTGGCGGCCGAGGCCGAGGCGCTCCAGAGCGTGGAGGGCATCGGCCCGGTGGTCGCGCGAAGCATCGCCGACTGGACAGCCCGGGCTGAGAACCGCGAGGTGGTGGAGCGTCTCATGGCCGCCGGTGTGGACCCGCGAATGGCGCCGAAGTCCGAGGCGGGGGCGGGCCCGCTGACCGGTCTGACGCTGGTGGTGACGGGGCGGTTGGAGGGCATGTCGCGGAGCGAGGCGGAGGAACGGATCCGGGCGGCCGGCGGCAAGGTGGGGAGCGGCGTTTCGAAAGGGACGACGGCGCTGGTGGCGGGGGCGGACGCCGGGAGCAAACTGGCGAAGGCGGAGCAGCTCGGGGTGCGGGTGATAGACGAGGCGACGTTCGCGCGGCTGCTTGCCGACGGGCCGGATGGCGTCCTCCAGACAGTGTGAAAACGGTCACTGGCGTTTTCGAAGCAGCAAATGCGCCGAAAGTACAATGTGCGTATGATTGAGGCTACGCCAGGGCGCTGACTCAGCCAGCAACCCCCCGCCGGAACCGCACCTTGGGCCTGTTCAACCCTTTCGCCCGCATGTTCGGGTTTCTCTCGCACGACATCGCCATCGACCTTGGGACGGCGAACACGCTCGTCATGGTCCGCGGCAAGGGGATCGTCATCGACGAGCCCTCGGTTGTGGCTATCGACCGCCAGACGAAGAAGATCCTCGCGATTGGCGCGGAGGCGAAGCGGATGGTGGGCCGGACGCCGGCCAACATCATCGCCGTGCGTCCGCTGCGCGACGGGGTGATCTCTGACTTCGAAGTCACGGAGAAGATGCTCGCCTACTTCATCAAGGCGGTGCATGAGCGCACGTTCCTGGCCCAGCCCCGGGTGGTGGTAGGCATCCCCAGCGGGGTGACCGAGGTGGAGAAGCGGGCAGTGCACGACGCGGCCCTGAACGCGGGCGCGCGCAGCTGCTACCTGATTGAGGAGCCCATGGCCGCGGCGATCGGGGCGGGACTTCCGGTGATTGAGGCGGCCGGCTGCATGATCGTCGATATCGGCGGCGGCACGACCGAAGTCGCGATCATCTCGCTCGGCGGCATGGTCGTGAGCACGTCCATTCGAGTGGCGGGCGACGAGATGGACCAGGACATCATCGCCTACGCCCGGCAGGTGCATAACCTGCTCATCGGGGAGCGCACGGCGGAGGAGATCAAGAAGATCGCGGGCTCGGCTGCGCCGCTGGTGCCGGAAGAGACGGTCGACCTCCGGGGCCGGGACCTCGCGACGGGGCTGCCGAAGGCGGTTGAGGTGAGCACGGTCGAGATCCGGGATGCGCTCGCGGGTTCGATCAGCGCGATTGTGGAGGCGGTGCGTTCAACGATCGAGGTGACGCCGCCGGAGCTGGTGAGCGACCTGATGGCGCACGGGATCGCGCTGGCGGGGGGCGGGGCGCTATTGCGGGGGCTGGACCGGCGAATTTCGCAGGAGACGCGCTTCCCGGTTTACGTCTCGGAGGACCCGTTGCTGTGCGTGGTGCGCGGCGCTGGCGAAGTCCTTGAGGAACAGGGACTTTTACAGAAGGTTCAATCGCAGCTGGCATCCCGAAGGACCGGACGCTAGCATCGAGACGGCGCCCGGGTACTGCTTATGCTGATTTTCTCGCGCTACACGTGGTGGGTCGGGGCCATGCTGGGCTTCGCGGTGTTCCTGACGGCCGCGGGGCAGGTGGGCGTGCTCCACCCGGTGCAGGGCGCGTTCCTCGTGGTCACGCGGCCGGCGGAGGAGCTCCTGACGTCGATCTTCCGGCCGATCGCGGGATTCCTCTCGGATGCGGGCGCGATTAGCGACCTGCGCGAAGAGAACCGCCGCCTGCGGCTTGAGAACGAGGAGCTGCGGACACAGTCGATCTCGTTGCAGACCGACGCCGAGCGGGTCAAGCAACTTGAGGAGGCGCTGAAGATCTCCCAGGGCGCGGCGAACGAACGGTATCTCGCGGCGAACGTGGTGCACCGCGACTCGTCGGCGTTCACGGATGTGGTCAGCATCGACCGGGGTTCGAACAACGGAGTCCGGGTGGGCATGGTGGTGCTTTCGTCACAGGGCTCGCTCATGGGGACAGTGACGGAGGTGTTCGCCAGCCGGTCGTTCGTGCGGCTGATTACGGATAGCAAGAGCAAGGTGGCGGCGCAGGTGCAGTCGTCGCAGGCGGACGGGATTGTGAAGGGCGCCGCCAATCGCACGCTGACCTTCGACCTCGCGCAGGCGGACATCAAGGTCGGCGACATCATCATCACTTCGGCGCTGACGGGGCGGTACCCGGCCGGTCTGCCAATTGGCAAAGTGACGGACGTCGGCGGCACGCAGCAGGACCTCTTCCGGAAGGTGACCCTGGAGCCGTTTGTGCGGCTCTCGACGGCCAGCACCGTGCTCGTGCAGACGAGCTTCATCCCCCAGAACCTCCTGGAGGCGGGCGATTGAAGCCGCTGCTCGTGGGGGCGGCGCTGCTGATTGCGGCGCTGGGGCAGACGGCGGTGGCGCCGCTTTTTCCCCTTTCCGCGGCCGTACCGGACCTGTGCTTGCTGGCGCTGGTGCTGGTCGTGGTGTTTGGCGGCCCGCGCGAGGGGATGGTCGCGGTGCCGGTGGTGGCGCTGATTTTCGCGTTCGCATCGAACCGGTCGCCGGCGCTCGCGCTGCTGGCATACCTGCCATTACTGCCTTTGGCGTACTACCTTGAGGATGGACGCGTGCCGCTGAACCGCTTCGCGCAGACGCTCATCGCGGCGGGGGCGACGGGGGCGTGGGCGCGCCTGGCGCTGGCCCTTGGAGCGATGGCCGACGGCGCGACTCCGCAGCCGGGTATCCTCGTGGCCGGGATCCTGGTGCCCGGGCTGATGCTTGATCTGTTGCTCGTGACAATGGCGTACCTCCCACTACGGGCGTTCGGTGTCGAGCCGCGGGCGCTGGAGATCCCGCGTTCGAGGTATGGCTGGTCGTGAGTGCGCTGGGGGAGGGCTTCCGCTCCCCGTCGGGGCAGAGCCGCAACAGGCCGCACGGGAACCTGGCGGCGCTGCGGATTGCCGTGATCCTGATGTTCGGGGTGCTCGCGGCGCAGCTGTTCAACATGCAGATCATCCAGGGCAGCGACTACGCCCGTCGATCGCGGGAGAACCACCTGACGCGGAAAGAGATCCTGCCCCCTCGAGGGCTGATTCTCGACCGCAACGGGACGCCGCTGGTGAAGAACGTCGGGATTTACACGGCGACGATCACGCCCACATTCCTGCCGGAAGATGCGAACGCGCGCTACGCGCTGTACCTGCGGCTGGAGCAGCTGCTCGGGGTGCCGGCGCTGGAAATCCAGTCGCGAGTAAAGGAAAAGGAGACGGACGGCAAGGGGGACATCGAGTTCCCGATCAAGGAAGGGCTGACGAAGGAGCAAGCGCTCGCGCTGGAGGAGCTGACAGCGGACATGACGGGCGTGGCGCTCACGATCCAGCCGGGGCGGGAATACATCGCGGGGGACGCGTTCAGCCACATCCTCGGGTACATCGGGAAGCAGACGCCAGAGGAGTACCGCGAGCTGCGCACGGAGGGGTATTCGCTCAACGAGCCCGTGGGCAAGGGCGGGGTCGAGCTGACCTATCAGGCCGTGCTGCGCGGCGAGAAGGGCGCCACGGCGGCGGAGCAGGATGCGCAGGGCCACCTGCTGAAGGCGCTGAAGAGCAGGGATGCGGTGCCGGGCAGCAACGTGCGGCTCGCGATCGACTCGGAGCTGCAGACGTACATCGCGGAGATGTTGGAGGCGTCGCTGCCGAACCCGGTCACGATGAACCAGAAGAACGCGACGACGGCGGCGGCGGTGGTGATGAGCGCGAAGACCGGGGAGGTGCTCGCGCTGGTCTCGGTGCCCAGCTACGACAACAACATCTTCGCGCAGGTGACGCAGCGCGGGGCCGAGTACGAGGCGCTGGCGACGGACAACAAGACCCGGCCGCTCACGAACAAGGCGCTCTCGCAAGCCCTGCCGGGATCGACGTACAAGCTCATCACGGCGGCGGCGGCGCTGCAGGAGGGGAACATCACGCCGGCGACGAGCCGGGACATCCCGAGCCGGATCCTCGAAATCAAAGGCGAGAACGGGGTGATTTACAACCTGATCGACTGGCGGGCGCACGGTTCCGGGATCGACCTGACGCAGGCGATTGCGTGGTCTTCGAACATCTACATGTTCATGGCGGTTTGCGGCATCCCGAACGGCAGCCTGCAGCCGCACAAGGCGCTCGGCAAGGATGTCGACTCATCGGCGAGCATCTTCGCGTATTACCAGCGAGGGTTCGGGATGGGGCAGGCAACGGGCATCGACATCCCCGGCGAGGACACGGGGCGGGTGCCGGACCCGGCATGGAAGGCCCGCAACTACGCCGGGCCGGATTACACGGATAACGACCGGGACTGGTACTACGCGGACACCTGCTTCACGGCGATCGGGCAGCAGGACGTCCTCTCGACGCCGATTCAAATCGCCCGGATGACGGCAGCCGTAGCGACGGGGAAGCTGTTCACGCCGCACGTGGCGAAGGACATCCTCGACGCCGATGGGAAGGTCATCAAGACCATCAAGCCGGAGTGGAAGAGCGTACCGGTGGACGAGGCGAACCTCGCGGCGGTGCGCCGGGGCATGCACGAGTCGGTGCTGGCGGGGGCCGGGGCGAAGGCGCAGGTCTCGGGGATGGACATCGCGGGGAAGACGGGCACGGCGGAGTTCGGCACGCAGCGGCCGGACGGTTCGTACGACCAGCACGCGTGGTTCACGGGCTACTACCCGTACAACGACCCGGAGTACGTCGTGACGGTGTACTTCGACTATGGCGTGGGCGGTGACAAGGCGGCGCCGGCCGCGGCGAACATCTTCAGCTGGATGAACCAGAACCTGGGGAAGTGATGGCGACGACGTTCGGGCCAGGACGGCAAGGCGGCGTATTTCGCGGGTGGGACCGCTTCGATTACGTGCTTGTGTTGAGCGCGGTGGGCCTTGTCGTCTTCGGACTTTTGCTGATCTATAGCGGTACCTACCGGACGTACGAGGGCCCGCCGGCGAGCTTTTCGAACCCGGTGACGAAGCAGGCGATCTTCGCGATCTTCGGGATCGTGATGATGCTGGCGGTTTCGAAGGTGGATTATCACTACCTCACGCACTATTCGGTGGTGCTGTGGGGCATCTCGATCCTTTCGCTCATCGCGATCCTGCTGATGGGGCACTCGGCGTACGGGTCGACGCGGTGGTTCAACCTCGGGCCGATCCAGATCCAGCCTTCGGAGTTCGCGAAGCTGGCGACCATCTTGCTGCTGGCAAACTTCTTCAGCGAACACGGCGGCGACGCGAAGGATCTGCGCACGCTGCTGATGTCGCTCGCCATCGTGGCACCGTGCGTGGGGCTGGTGTTCATCCAGCCGGACCTGGGCACGAGCATCGTGTTCGTGGCGGTGTGGCTGGGCGTCGTGCTGGTGGCGGGCGTATCGCGACGGCACTTGTTCATCCTCGCGGCCGTGGGGCTGGCGGTGTTGCCGTTCGCGTGGACTTTCGCGGTGGCGGATTACCAGATCGAGCGCATCTCGGTACTGGTGGACCCGGAGGAAGACCCGTTGGACGCGGGCTACAACGTGATCCAGTCGCAGATCGCGGTGGGTTCCGGTCAGCTGACGGGGAAGGGGCTGACGAACGGGGAGCAGACGCAGCTGGGGTACCTGCGGGTGGCCACGAAGGACTTCATCTTCAGCCTGCAGGCGGAGGAGCTGGGGTTCGTGGGATCGATGGTGATGTTCACGCTGTTCATTGTGCTGCTGATGCGGGGGATCCGGGCGGCGCAGATCGCGGGCGACATCTCCGGCCAGCTGGTGGCGGTGGGGATCGTGATCCTGATCTTGATGCAGGCATTCATCAACATCGCCGTGAACCTGAGCCTCTTCCCGGTGACGGGCATCCCGCTACCGCTCGTGAGCCAGGGCGGGTCGTCGCTCGTGAGCATCTTCGTTTCGCTGGGCGTTCTACAGAGCATCATCATGCGGCACCGGGCGTACCGGCAGACTTGAGCCGGCGGCGCCCGTCATTCTTCAGCGGCGACGGGCTCGGCGAGTGCGGGACGGCGGCGTGCGACGGTAGTCAGCGCGTCGCGCACGTTGGCGACGGGGATGAGTTCGATGCCATCGACGGGCTGCGTGCCATTCGCGACGACGCAGCGCTGGAAGCCGAGGCGGGCGAGTTCGGCCAGCCGCCGGGCGGGGTTGGTGACGGGGCGGACGGCGCCGGAGAGCGCGACCTCACCAAGGTAGGCGGTACCGCGCTCAAGAGGACGGTCCTTGACGGCGGAATCGAGCGCGGCAAGGACGGCGAGGTCGGCGCCGGGGTCGCGGAGGCGCATGCCGCCCGAGACGGAGGCGACGACATCGAGATTGCCGGCCTGGAGCCCGCCACGGCGCGCGAGCACGGCCAACAGGAGGTGCAACCTCGAAACTTCGAGACCGGACGCGATGCGGCGCGGGTTGGCGAGAAAGCTAGGCACGGCGAGGGCCTGGACTTCGACGGCGAGCGGGCGGGAGCCCTCAATGACGGCGGTGACGGCGCACCCGGAGGCGCCATCATCGTGTGTCTCGAGGAAGGCGATGCTGGGGTTTTCGACGCTGCGGAGGCCTGTGCCGGTCATTTCGAAGACGCCGACCTCGTCGGTGGCGCCGAAGCGGTTCTTGACCGCCCGGAGGACCCGCAGGGCGCCGTTGTCCGCTCCTTCGAAGTAGAGCACCGCATCGACGAGGTGTTCGAGGAGGCGAGGGCCGGCGATATCGCCGCCCTTGGTGACGTGGCCGGTGACCATGGTTGCGATGCCGGTGCCCTTGGCGAAGGAGACGAGCCGGGCGCCGGCTTCTGCGAGCTGCGCGGGCCCGCCCGAGCGGGTGTCCAGGCCTTCGACGGAGACGGCCTGGATGGAATCGACGACGACGACCGCGACGCCGGCGGATTCGGCGGCGGCGAGGGCGGCATCGAGTGAGCCCTCGGGGATGAGCGTGACGGGCGCGCTTTCGAGGCCGAGCCGGGCGGCACGCAACCGTACCTGGCGGGGCGACTCCTCACCGCACACGTAGGCGACGCCCTGGCCGCGCAGGGCGATACGCGCTGCGCCCTGGAGCACGAGCGTGGACTTGCCGATCCCGGGGTCGCCGCCGAGCAGAACGAGCGAACCAGGCACCAGTCCGCCGCCGAGGACGCGATCGAGCTCGGGGATCTCGGTGGTCATGCGTTCGGCGGAGTCGTCGGGGACGTCGGGGAGGGATAGGGTGCGGGCGGGAGCGGCCTCGGCGCGCCGGCGCGCGGCGGGCGATGCGGCGACCGTCGCGGGGCCCGTGGCCTGCTCCATGCTGTTCCATGCCTGGCATTGGACGCAGCGGCCGGCGAACGCGGCGCTCTCCCAGCCGCACTCGCGGCAGCGGTACCCCGGACGCTTCGGCATGTGTGGCAGTCTACGCCCGGGCAGCCCTTTTCGCGGACGCCCGGGCGGCAGGCGTTCTCAATCGAGGCGGCGGGCGACGGCGCAGAGGATGTCGCGCGGATTCACGTAGACGGCGGCGCGGTCGAGCCCGGCGACATCGATGCCTTTGCCGAGGAGTTTCGCGGCGGACCCGGCGTAGATGCTCAGCCGGCGCGCGAAGAAGTCGAGGGCGACGTCCTTGCCGATGGACGTAACTTCGAGGACCTCGAACCCGGCCTTTTCGAGCGCGAGGCTGATCGTGCGCTTGGAGAAGTAGTAGAGGTGCTCTTCGGCGAGCTTGAAGCCCATCCAGCGGGCGCCGGTCATCTTCGCGACGAGGCTGGCGACATCGGGGGTGCTGAGGACGAGCAGTCCGCGCTTCTTGAGCAGGTCGCGGCAGAACTTGAGCTCGGCGACGGGGTCGGTGACGTGCTCGATGACATCCCACAGGGTGAGGACGTCGAAGCTATCGGGTTCGAAGCCAGCCTCGCGGAGCATGCCGCAGCGCGCGGGGATGCCGAGCTGCTGGTTCGCATACTCGACGGCGTGGGCAGAGATATCGACGCCATCCACCTCCCAGCCGCGGCTTCGGGCCTCCTCGAGGAAGAAGCCAAGAGCGCAGCCGACGTCGAGCAGGCGGCCGCGCGCGGGGGTGTAACGTTCAATCGTGTCGAGGCGGCGGCCAGCGGTCTTCATGATGCAGTAACGATCGCGGGCGTAGTCGTCGTAGCCCATGAGGGCCGAATCGTGGCTCTTGAAGTAGTCCTCGCTGTAAACCTTGCGGAGCTCTTCGGGGTCGGGGAAGTGCCGCACACTGACGAGGCCGCAGGTGGCGCAGCGGCAGAGGTGGGCAAGCTTGCGGTCGCCGACGGATTCGAAGAGGTCGTTCTGGCAGAGCCCGCAGGGCCGGGAGTTGCGGAAGCGGGTGGTCATTCGGGCAGGGTACCAGACCGGCGAGATACATCTGCGTCAATCGCGGACGGGATGCCTCGCAATGGAGGAAGGGCGGCCAGAGGTGCGTGGTACACTCGGACGACCATGAGCAAGAGCGTCGTCATCGTCGATTACGGGGCCGGGAACATTCGCAGCGTGGCGCGCGCGGTGGCGCACGTTGATGGCGCGCCCGTGGTCTCGGCCGACCCGGACGACATCGACCGCGCCGAGGCCCTCATCCTGCCAGGCGTGGGCGCGGCCGCCGACACGATGGAGAACCTGCGGTCGCGGGGCGTCATCGGGCCGGTGCTGGAGTACATCGCGGCGGGCCGCCCCTTCCTCGGGGTGTGCATGGGGCTGCAGGCGCTGCTCGACCGGTCGGAAGAGAACGGCGGCACGGACTGCCTCGGCGTGCTGCCAGGCCGCATCCTGCGGTTCTCGTCCGAAGGGCGGAAGGTGCCGCACATGGGCTGGAACACGGTCGATTGGACGCGCGAACACCCCATTGCGGAAGGCATCCCGACCGGGAGCGCGTTCTATTTCGTGCACAGCTTCCACCCGACGGTGGACGATGCCTCGTTGGCCCTGGGCTTGACCGAATACGGCGTGACGTTCCCCAGCGCGGTCGGCCGCGACAACGTGGTGGCGACGCAGTTTCACCCCGAGAAGAGCGGCGAAGTGGGCCTGAGGCTCTACTCCAACTTCCTGCAGTGGGCGCGGAGCGCGGCATTCGTGTCATTCGCCGGGGCCGGGACCGGTTCGTGACGTTCCAGGTCATCCCTTCGATCGACCTGCGCGATGGGCGGTGCGTGCGGCTGTTCCAGGGCGACTACGCGAAGGAGACGCGGTACGAAGGCGACCCGGTCGACGTCGCGCGGCGCTGGGAAGCGGCCGGGGGCGAAATCCTGCACGTGGTCGACCTCGACGGCGCAAAGGCGGGGGCGCCGAAGAACGGCCGTGTGATGGCCGCCATCTGCGGCGCTTTGCGGATCCCCGTCGAGGTTTCCGGTGGGCTGCGGACGATGGGGGACATCGAAGCGGCGTTCGGGTATGGCGCCCGTCGCGTGCAGCTTGGGAGCATCGCGGTGCGCGACCCGGAGCTGGTCCGGCAGGCATGCGCCGCCTTCCCCGGGAAGATCGTGGTCTCACTCGACGCGCGGAACGGCGAAGTCATGACGGACGGCTGGACCGCCGGCGGGGGCGTGAAGACGGAGGAGATGGCGCGGCGGATGGTCGCGCTCGGGGTGCCGCGGCTGATGTTCACGGATATCTCGCACGATGGCGCGATGCGCGGGCCGAACGTGGAGGCGCTGCGCGCGCTGGCGGCGATGGTACCGGTACCGGTGGTGGCGTCCGGTGGGGTGACGGCGATCGAGCACCTGCGGGCCATCGCGGACGCGGGCTGCGAGGGCGCCATCATCGGGCGTGCGCTGTACGAAGGCGCGATCGACCTGCGTACGGCGATCGCGGCGTTCGCGGCGGCCTGAGCGCGCATCGACACTTCCCGGGCGGTCACCCACAATCGATGCCATGCTGATGCGCCGGATCATCCCCTGCTTCGATGTGAACAACGGGCGTGTGGTGAAGGGCGTGTCGTTCGTGGAGTTGCGCGACGCCGGCGACCCGGTGGAACTGGCAAAGATCTACGAACGCGAAGGCGCGGACGAGCTCGTATTCCTGGATATCACGGCATCGAGCGACGACCGGGCCACGGTGTACGACATGGTGGCTGCGACGGCCGACCAGGTGTTCATCCCGTTCACCGTCGGCGGCGGCATCCGAAGCGTGACGGACATGAAGATCATGCTCGAACTCGGGGCCGAGAAGGTGAGCATCAACACCTCGGCCATCCAGACGCCTGAGCTCATCAGCGAAGGCGCGTACCGCTTCGGGAGCCAGGCGATCGTGGTCGCGATCGACGCGCGGCGGGTGCCGGACGAGCCAGGGGCGTGGGAGGTCTACACGCACGGCGGCCGCAACCCGACGGGCATGGACGCGGTTGAGTGGGCGAAGGAAGCGGTTTCGCGCGGTGCGGGAGAGCTCCTGGTGACGAGCATGGACACCGACGGGCACCGGAAGGGGTACGACCTCGGGATGCTGCGCGCGATCAGCGAGGCGGTGACCGTGCCCGTGATCGCGTCGGGGGGCGCGGGCGGGCCGGAACATATGGCGCGGGCGCTGACGGATGGCGCGGCCGATGCGGTGCTCGCGGCGAGCATATTCCACTTCGGGACGTACTCGATCCGGCAGGTGAAGGAATATCTCGCGGCGGAGGGCATCCCGGTGCGGCTGGACCCGCCGCACGCGTAGCGCGCCGCGCCGCAGGAAGGCGCGTCCGCTTCGAGACGACCCTCGCACGGGCGGACTTCGCACCCCAAAGGAACACAGGAGGCACGCCGTGAGTGAAGTGGAGACGGTTTCGTTCGATGAGAAGGGGCTGATCCCGGCGGTCGTCCAGGACGCGGATACGAACGAGGTGCTCGTGCTCGCGTGGATGAACCGCGAGTCGATCGCGCACACGTACAAGACGGGGCACGTGACGTTCTGGTCGCGCAGCCGCAACGAGCTGTGGGAGAAGGGCGCGACGAGCGGGAACGTGCTGAACGTCGTGAGCATCGCGAAGAACTGCGAGGCGAATTCGTTCCTCGTGAAGGCGCGGCCCGTCGGTCCGACCTGCCACACCAATAACCAGTCGTGCTATTACCGGCCTTTCGACCCGGATACGGACCTGCCGGACTAACCATGCCCGCTGACGGCGGCCGCGCGACGTGGCACGATCGTACGGATGGATAACCGCGAACTGGGGCTGCTGGTGGCCGCGCTCGGGGTGGCCGCGATCGTGGTCGGGGGGCTGATCGCCGCCGGAGCGCTGTCGTGGGCCGGCCGTCTGCCCGGCGACTTCCGCTGGACGAGCGGGGGGACGCGCGTCGATGTGCCGCTCACGACGATGATCCTGCTGTCGGTGGGGCTGTCGCTGCTGTCCTACATCGTGCGGCGGTTCTTCCCGTGACCACGCTGCGGGCCGGAGGCGTGACCCGATGAAACCGGATTACACGCGGCTTGAGTTCGGTCGCACGCCGGCGGACCGCCCGTACGTGATTCTGAACATGGTCAGCTCGATCGATGGGAAGGCGGTGGTGGAGGGGTCGGAGAAGGGGCTGGGTTCAAAGACGGACCAGCGGCTGATGCGGGAGCTGCGGACGAACGCGGACATGATCCTCAACGGGGCGGGGACGCTGCGGGCGAGCGGCACGTCGCCCCGGCTGGGCGGCGACGCCGCCCTGGAGGCGATTCGCACGGCGGCCGGCAAACCGCGCTTCCCCACGGCGGCCGTGATCACGCGATCGGGGAACCTGCCGCTGGACGCGACGTTCTTTCGCGCGAACGATTTCGAGGCGGTGGTGTACCTGTCGGACGCGGCGCCGAAAGAGGCGCGCGACGCGATCATCGCCGCGGGACGGCCGGTAGTGCCCGTGCCCGCGGGCCGCGAGGTTCACGTGGCGCTTGCGCACATGCGGCTGGAGATGGGGGCGGAGGTTCTGCTCTGCGAGGGCGGGCCGGGCCTCAATGGGCAGCTGTTCGCGATGGACGCCGTGGATGAGTTCTTCCTGACGATGGGCCCGGTCGTGGTGTCGGGACGGTTTTCAAAGACGGCGGTCGAAGGCGACCTGCCGTTCGCCCGCGGGATGCTGCCGCGATTCCGGCTGGTTTCGTGCGTGCCGAACGAGGAGACAGACGAGGTCTATCTCCGGTACCGGCGGGAGCGCGCGGCCCCCGCCGGCTGAGGCGGTTCAGGGGAAGCGGTTGAACCACGCGAGCGAGAGGCCGCCGGCGACCAGGACGAGCGCGGCAGCCAGGCCTGCGAACCAGTAGGTCACTTCGCGCTGTTCCGTGTCGTAGCCAATGCGTGAGCCAAGTTCGGCATACACCGACTTCAGCTCTTTCTCGGTGGGCGCGGAGAAGAAGCTGCCCCCGGTGATGTCGGCGACCTGCTGCAGCGTCTCCTCGTCCGGGGGGACGCGGACGCGGCGGAGGCGGCCCGCGTTGTCCTCGACCTCGGCAACGCCCTCCTGCGTGCCAACGGCGACGGTGAAGAAGGGCACGTTGAGGTCACGCGCCTCGGCCGCGGCATCGACCGGCTGGGCATTGCCGGCGGTGTTCGCGCCATCGGAGAGAAGCACGACGACCACGGGGAGTTCGTCGCCGCGATTGGCGGATGGCGCAGGGGTGGGCGTGGGCGCGGCGCCCGGGAGCGCGGCCGGCTGCTGCGGGCGCGCGATATCCAGCGCGGCCATCATGGCGTCGCCCATGGCGGTCCCACCCTTGGAACGCAGCTGGAGGACGGCGTCCTTCACGGCCTGGTGGTCATCGGTCGGGGAGACGTTGACGGTGACGCTGGTGGAAAAGCTGACGAGGGAGACGCGGAACTTCGCGGGGAGCCTGTCGATGAGCGTGATCGCGGCTTCCTGGGCCGCGGCGAGGCGGGTCGGCTGGACGTCGGTGGCCAGCATCGAGCCGCTCACGTCCATCACGAGGATGACGGTGGCCTCTTCCCGGGGAACGCGGGTATCGCGTTCGGGGCGCGCGAGGGCGAACACGAGGGCGGCGATGGCGAGCAGGTAGAGCGCGGCGGGCAGGTGCCTTCGCCAGTTCGGGGTGCGCTCGACGACGTTCGCCAGCAGGTCGAGGTTGGTGAAGCGGACGGCGTACTTCGGACGGCGAAGCTGCACGAGCACATAGGCGAGGATGCCCAGCGGCACCAGCAGCAGGGCCGCGAGGAACCAGGGCGATGCGAACGACAACCCTGCCGCGAGCGTCGGAAGTGCGGGGGTCACCGGCGGTCTCCCTTCTGGAGCAGGAACGTGGCGAACGTCCGGAGCCAGTCGCCGCGGGTGCCAAGGACGACGTGGCGCGCACCCGTGCGAACTATGGTAGCGGCAACGTCGGCGCGTTCGGCAGCCGCGGCTGCGGCGAACCGTTCGCGGAGCCGTTTTTTGGCGGTATCGACACGGAGCTGGCGGCCGGTCTCGGGGTCGACGAGCCAGAGTTCGCCGACGTTGGGGAGCTCCTGCTCGCGCGGGTCGCGGACTTCCGCGGCAAGGACGGGGTGGCGGCCCGCAAGTTCGACGAGCGGGCGCTCCCAATCACGCGGGCCGCGAAAGTCGGAGACGACGACGACCAGGTTCGAGCACGCGGAGAGACGGTTGACGCGGCGGATGGCCTCGCCCAGGGTGGGGCCACCGTGGCCTTCGGGCACAGGCTGGCGGCGAACGGCTTCGAGCAGGCCGATCATACCGGCGCGGCCCTGCCCGGGCGGCACGATGGAGGCATGATCGAGGCCGAAGCTCATGACGCCGAGCCGGTTGCCGCGACGTGTGGCGATATGCCCGACGGCAAGGGCCACTCCCTCGGCGACGTCGGCCTTGCGACGGTCCGCCGTGCCGAAATTCATGGAAGGCGAGAGGTCGAGGACGAGCCACGTGGTGAGGACGCGCTCAGCGACGTGAACGCGCACGTGGGGCTCGCCGGTTCGGGCGGTGACGTTCCAATCGATCTGGCGGACGTCGTCGCCCGCGACGTAGGGACGGATCTGCATGAGTTCGGTGCCAGCGCCGGGCGAGGACGACCGGTAATCGCCGGCGAGCAGGCCCATCACGCGATGCCCGATGGTGATGTCGAGCGCGCGCAGGATGCCATCGGGCATGGGCCCGGGGCCGGGAGCGGCGGGGGTTCGCGCCAGGCGCAGCCCATGGGCGGCGGTGGTCGTCACGCGGAGGCCTCGTGGGAGAGGTCGATGCGCGGGACCGGGACTGCGGCGAGCACCGCCTCGAGGATGACATCGGAGCTGACGGCCTCGGCGAGCGCCTGGTAGGTGAGGACCATGCGGTGCCGGAGGACATCGCGCGCGAGTTCGTTCACATCCTGCGGGAGCGCATAACGGCGGCCGCGGATGAGCGCGAGAGCGCGAGCGGCGTGCACGAGGTTGATGGAGCCGCGAGGGCTGGAGCCGAAGGCGATGTGTTCCGCGTGCTGTGCGAGGCCGTGCCGGGCCGGTTCGCGCGTGGCGGAGACGAGATTCACCGCGTAGTCGGCGACCATGCGGTCGACGTAGACGTTGCGGGCGAGTTCCTGGTAGGCGGCGAGCTTTTCGAGCGAGATGATCTGGCTGACCTTTTCGGGGAGGCCGAGCGAGCGCTGAACGACGCTCATCTCCTCGCCCTTCGAGGGGTAGTCCACGAGCACCTTCATCATGAAGCGGTCGACCTGGGCCTCGGGGAGCGGGTAGGTGCCCTCGGACTCGATCGGGTTCTGGGTGGCGAGCACGAGGAAGGGTGCGGGCACAGGGAAGGTGGTGTGGCCGATGGTCACCTGGTGTTCCTGCATGACCTCGAGCAGGGCCGACTGCACCTTCGCCGGTGCGCGGTTGATCTCATCGGCGAGGAGGATGTTGCAGAACACGGGGCCGGTCTCGGTTTCGAAGGAGCCGAGGTCGGGGCGCCAGATGCGGGTACCCACGAGGTCGGAGGGGACGAGGTCCGGGGTGAACTGGACGCGATGGAAGGTGCCGCCGAGGACTTCGGCGACCGTCTTCACGGTGAGTGTCTTGGCAAGTCCGGGGACGCCTTCGAGGAGGACATGCCCGTTTGAGAGGAGGGCGACGAGAACCCGTTCGAGCATGGCGTCCTGGCCGACGATGACGCGCTTGATTTCGAACATGGCCGCTTCGAAGGTGGCGTGGGCCTCGGCAACCTCGGGATGGGGCGAGTTTTGCTCCAAGAAAGCCTCCGGGCGCGGCATGGGGCCGAGCGAATGTGTCTGCCGCCTACGATGCGCCCATGCGTTGAAATCGAGGGTAAAAGGGAGGGGGATGCACGGGTTCCGGCAGTGATCCGTGCAATCTTGTCACCGTTGCGCGTTCGCGCCTATGCTGGCGGCTCCGGGGAGGCCCCCGAAAGGACGCATGACGGAACAGAAAATCACGGTACGGGCGCCGGGCGAACCGCCGGTCGATTACGTCCTCGGCGAGGGCGCGGTGGTGGTCGGGCGGGACCCCTCGTGCGATATCCGCGTGCCGAGCCAGTACGTTTCGCGGCGGCACATCCGGCTCGAGCCGCGCGAGGGCGAAATCGTGCTCACGGACCTCGGCGGGCGGAACCCGGTCTATGTGAACGGGGGCGCGATCACCGGGAGCGCGACCGTGCTCCCGGGCGACAGCATCGGCATCGCGGATGTGGTGATCGACCTCGAAGGCGACCCGGCGGGCAGCGGGACGGTGGTCTTTGCGCCGCCGCCGCCGGCCTCGACGCAGGCGAAGGCGGCACCGGGAACGGATGCGGGCATCCGCAGCGTGTGGCGCGGACAGGATCTCGGGCCGGGTGGCACGCTCTCGATTATGTTCACCGACCTGGAGAAGTCGACGAACATGGTGACGGAGCTCGGCGAACGGGAGGCGTACCAGGTCCTGAAGCTGCACAACCAGGTGTTGCGGGAGCAGTTCCAGGCGTACCGCGGGCACGAGGCGAAGCGCATCGGAGATGGCTTCCTGGTGCTGTTCGCGAGCGTCCGGGATGCCCTGAACTGCGCGGTGAGCATCCAGCGGCAGCTCCTTGCGACACATTCGCCGGAGCCGATCCGGGTGCGCGTGGGCATCCACATCGGCGAAGTGCTCTGGGATGAGAACGACATTTTCGGTTCCGCGGTGAACTTCGCGGCACGGGTGTCGGCGCAGGCGGAAGGCGGCGAGGTGCTGATCTCGGCGTTGCTGCGGGAGGTCATCGCGCCATCGGGCGAATTCGGCTTCGAAGAGGCGCGAACGGTGCCGCTGAAGGGCTTCAAGGGCGAGCACAGCCTCACGCCGTTGCGCTGGCGCGACTGAGGCGGCGGCCATCCGCGCCCCGTGCTGGTCAGGCGCGGCGATAGATCGCGAGGCTGATGTTGTCGGTGCCACCGCCTTCGTTCGCAAGGGCGACGAGGTGGTGCGCGGCCTCTTCGGGCGCGTGCGCGGCGATCGTCTCGGCGATACGCGCGGGCGGCACGAGCCGGTAGAGGCCATCGGAACAGAGCACGAGGGCATCGCCGGGAACGAGCGCGGTGCGGACGATTTCGCCCGGGTCGAGGACTTCGTCCACCCCGACGCCCTTGGTGATGGCGTTGCGGTAGGGGCTGCGCTCGGCTTCATCGCGCGTCATGGCGCCCGAGGCGACCTGGTGTTCGACCCAGGAGTCATCGGTGGTGAGGGGATGGAGAGCGCCGCCTGAGGCGAGGTAGGCGCGGCTATCGCCAACGCTGAGGATGGTCGCGCGGCCGTGGTCGACCATGGCGATGACGAGTGTGGTGGCCATGCCGGCGAGGGCGGGATCCTTCGCGGAGAGGCTGAAGACGCGCTGGTTCGCGGCCTCGATGGCGGCGGCGAGGGCGGCTTCGGGGGTCGTGCCGTCGGGGGCCTCGCGGACGGCGGCGACGGCGGCGTGCATCGCCTCGGCGCTCGCGACCTCGCCGGCGCGGGCGCCACCCACGCCATCGGCGACGAGCAGGAGGACGCGGTCGCCCGGGAGCGCGACGGCGAGGGCATGGTCCTGGTTCACCGGCCGCACGCGGCCGCGATCACGCAAGGCGAAAAACGGTTGGCCCACGCGCGTTTTCCCCCCGGCCGCCGACGGGCGCCGTCCGCGCGAAGCATCGCAGGAAGGGCGGGCTGCGATCAATTGAACGCGCTGAAGCGAAGGTGTTTGGCGAAAGGGAACAAGCGGGACCGCCGGGGAGCGCCCAACGAACGTGGCGGGTAAGGAGCCAGGGAAAGAGCAGGATGCGGGCGATCTGTTTCTTGTTCGGGGCGTTCCTGCTAGGTTGCGCCTGAATTCCCCGGGGCCGGGCGGCCTCGCGGGGCAGGGGTTGCGCGGCCGTATGGATAGCTCGGAGGACCAGGTCCCCGGTCCGGGAACGGTGCTCGGCTCGTTCGCGATCGATGAGGAGATCGGCGCGGGCGCGATGGGTTCGGTGTTCAAGGGAACCGACCGCCGCGACGGAAGCCGGGTCGCGATCAAGGTGATGAACCCCGAGCTAAACGCGGACCCGACGTTCCGGCAACGGTTCGAACGCGAGGCGCACCTCGCGACGCTGCTGAAGTCGCCGTACACGGTGCGGGTGCTGGATTTCGGGCGGGCCGGGCGCTGGTACTACCTGGTCATGGAATTCGTCGAGGGCGACTCGGTGGGGGCGATGCTCCAGGCGGGGCCGATTCCCTTGCTCAAGGCGATCGAGATCGCGTGCGACGGCGCGCGCGCGCTGGAGGCGCTGGCGACGCAGAACATCGTCCATCGCGACCTCAAGCCGGGGAACATCATCGTGAACCCGGACGGTGCGGCGAAGCTGGTGGACTTCGGGATTTCGCAGCAGGCGAATTCGCGCGACCGGCACGCGAGCTTCGTGGGCACGGTGCAGTACGCGGCGCCGGAGCAGCAGGACGGGCGGGCCGACCAGCGGACCGACATCTACGCACTCGGGGCGACGCTGTTCCACATGCTCGCCGGGCGGCCGCCGTATACGGGCCGGACCGACGAGGAGGTGCTGCGCCAGCATGTGCACGCACCCTTCCCGGCGCCGTTGCTTTCGTGGCACCCGGAGCCGGTGGTGGATGTGGTTCGGCGGTGCATGCAAAAGGATCCGGAGGACCGCTACCAGACCGCATCGGAACTGGCGGGGGCGCTGGACCGGCTGCTCGCGCGACTGGCGACGTACACGCCACCGCCATCGCGACTGGGTGCGCCCGGAGGGCCCGCGCTCGTGCCCGAGCCGGAGGAGGAGGACACGGGCGGGAGCGGAACGCTGGTGCTGGCGCCGCGCGCCGCGACGCCCAACATCACGGTCCCGCCCGCGCGAACGCCCACCGCGCCGGAACCGGAAGAAAGCGCGAACCCGGGGACGGTGGTATTCCCGGTGCCTCCGCCATCGGCCTACCCGACGGTGGCGCCGGCATCTGCTCCAGTGGCCTCCGCGCCCACGATTGCGCCCCCGGCGCGGCCTCCCGCCGCACCCCGGGCCGTCCCGGACGCACGGCCACCGGTCCCCGAACCAGCGGGTGGGCGAGGCAAGGGCGGGCTCGTCGCCGCGGCGGTGGGCGTGCTGGTACTCGCCGGCGCCGGTGCAGCGGCGCTGCTGCTGCTCGGCGGCGGGGGCGGAGACGAGAAGGCCTCGGCGGGCGAGCCAACCGCGACGGCAGCGGCGACGACGGTGACCGCCGTGGCATCGGCGACGGTGGCTTCGCCAACGGCGGCGGCGACGGCCACGCCCACGACGGAGCCGACGGCCACGCCCGCGCCGACGGAGGCGCCGACGGCGACCCCGGTCCCGGCGACGCCGACGCGCGCGGCCGCGACGACGCCGCCTCAGCCCACGCCGACGCCGGTGCCGGCGGGGGCTTCTGTCACGATCCGCGGGTTCGTTGTGGGCGGCAACGCGAGCTCATCGCCGGCAGTTGGCGCTAATGGCGGCTCACTCTCGGGCACGTGCGGAGCGGACCTGCGCGTCTTGCTCAGTTTCGCGGGGCTGCCTGCCGGGACGGTTCTTTCCAGCTCCTGGACCAGAGACGGAGGTGCAACCGGGGCGTTCACCGGTCCGTTGCCTCCGGTCACCGGCGACGGAAGCGCGAGTTTCCCCCATCCGGCGCAGGCACCGGGCCTGTACCGGGTGTCGATCAGCGGAGGCGGAGCGAGTGCCTCGGGGAGTGTGAGCTTCAGCTGCTGAGTGGGGCCGGGTGGGTTTGACCCCAGCGGCACGCGAAGTGACGATTCACCGCGGCCGCACACTGTCGGCCCCGAAGGAGCACTCCATGACTCGCCGTCTCGCGGTTGGCATCCCCTGGCAATTCGACATGAAGAAGGAGGATGCGATCGCGCTCGCAAAGATCGCGGACGAGAGCGGAATCGACTCGTTCTGGGTGCCGGAGGGCTGGTCGCACGATGCGTTTTCGCTGCTGATCTCGATCGCGGAGAAGACGAACCGGCTGAAGCTGGCGACGGGCATCGTGAACGTCTACTCCCGGACACCGGGTGCGCTCGCCCAGCACTTCGCGACGCTGGACCAGTGGAGCGGCGGGCGGGCGATCATCGGGCTCGGGGCTTCGAGCGCGAACGTGATTGAGCACTTCCACGGGATGCCGTTCCAGCCGGCGTTCGCGCGAATCAAGGAGACGGTGGAGATCATCAACATCCTGATGCGCGGCGAAAAGCTCGTGTACAACGGGCGGTGGTTCAAGATGGACCGCGGGTTCACGCTGCGGCTGACGCCGGAACGGCCGCATATCCCCATCTTTATCGCCTCGCTCAACGACAAGAGCACAAAGCAGACGGCGCAGATTGCCGATGGCTGGATGCCCGTCTGGATTCCGCTGACGGCGCTGAAGGAGAAGGTGGACGAGTTCCGCGGCTGGGCGGCCGAGGCGGGGCGCGACCCGAAGAGCGTCGAGGTGAAGTCTCCGGGCGGCGTGACGGTGAGCACGAACCCGAACGCGATCGACGCCGGGAGGCCGATGACGGCGTACTACATCGCGCGCATGGGAGACTTCTATTACAACCACCTCTCGAAGCTGGGGTATGCGGACGAGGTGGCGCGCGTGCGGCGGGTGTTCAACGAGCAGGGGTCCGAGGCGGGGGCGGCGGCACTGAGCCGGCCGTTCCTCGAGGAGTTCGGTGTTGCGGGCGATGTGGACACGTGCCGGCGGCGGCTGGAGGAGCAGGAGGCCGCGGGCATCGACATCCATTCGGTGTCCATCGACACGAAGGACCCGGTGGAGTTCGGGCGCGCGGTTGAGGGGCTGCTGCGGTAAGTCAGGCGACGGGTGTGCCATGCCGGGGCGCGGGTGCGCCCCTGAGCAGGCCATCGGTGCTCAGATCCTCGTCGATATCCGGCCAGTAGATGCCGAAGCCGCCGCCCGCGATCTGCCACCGCGCGCGTTGTTCTGGCGTGGCGTGGAGCAGACGGGGGTACCATGCAAGCGGGACACTGATGGTTCGCCCGTCGCGAAGGTCGACGGTGAGGGTATCGGCGTGGAGGCGAGCATCCTTCACCGCCTCGCCGGGGTTAGGACCGGAAGTACTCATTCCACGCCTCCAGCAGTCATGCTACAGGCCCTTCCATGCCTCCAGACGGCGCATCCCTTCCTCAAGGCGGTCGTCGGGGGTGGTGACGGAGAGACGGATGTAACCTTCGCCGTTCAGGCCGTAGCCGCGGCCGGGTGTCACGACGACGCCGGTGTCTTCGATGAGGCGGGCGGCGTAGTCGGCGCTCGTTACGCCGGCTGGGAGTTTCGCCCACACGTACAACGAGGCTTTGGGGGTGTCGACTTCAAGCCCGGCGCGGCGAAGGACCTCGACGATGCGGTCGCGGCGCCGCTGGTAGATGGCGTTGTGCTCATCGATGCAGTCCTGCGGACCGTAGACGGCTTCGATGGCCATGCGCTGGACAGCCTGGGGAATGCCGCTGTCGATGTTCGACTTCACCCGCATGAGGGCGTCAATCATGGTCTCGTTGCCGACGACCATGCCGATGCGCCAGCCGGTCATGTTGTAGATCTTCGACCAGGAGTTGAACTCGATCGCGACGTCGCGGGCGCCCGGGACCTGGAAGATGGAGACGGGCTTGTAGCCGTCGTAGGCGACGTCGCAGTAGGGGTTGTCGTGGAGGATGGCGATGTCGTATTTCTTCGCGAAGGCGACGGCCTTTTCGAAGAAGGCGATGTCGGCGACGGCGCCGGTCGGGTTATTGGGGTAGTTCAGCCAGAGGATCTTCGCCTTGCGGGCGACATCCTCGGGGATGGCGTCGAGGTTGGGCTTCCAGCCGGATTCGCGCGTGCAATCGAGCTTGTAGCTGGTGCCGCCGGCGAACATGGTGCCGATTTCGTACACCGGGTACCCGGGGTCGGGCACGAGGGCGATATCGCCGGGATCGATGAAGCAGAGGGCGACGTGGGCGATGCCCTCCTTGGAGCCGATGAGCGGCAGGGTCTCCTTCATCGGGGTGAACTTCACTTCGAAGCGGCGGTCGTACCAGTCGGCGATGGCCTTGCCGAGTTCGGGGAGGCCCTCGGACTCAGGGTAGCGGTGGTTCGCGGGGTCATCGGAGGCACGATGGAGTTCGGCCAGGATGTTCTGGGGTGTCGGGAGGTCGGGGTCGCCGATGCCGAAGGTGACGATATCGACGCCGGCGGCGCGCTTGGCGGCGATCTTCTTGGAGATCTCGGCAAAGAGGTACGGCGGCAGGGACTCGACACGCTTGGCGAGCTTCATCGGATACTCCGGAGTGGGTTCGTGGGAGCGCCGGGACGCGGCGGGGCATCGGCCCCCGGCCGTCCGCGGCACGCGCCTGATAGTACCATCAGTTCCCCGGAGGGCCACCTTCGCCAGCAAGGGCGGCGAGCATGTCCGTGACCGAGCTGAACTTGACGCGCGGGCAGCCGGCGCGGGCTCCGGCCTCGACCTCCATGGCATCGAGCCGCTGCCAATCGGCGAACGAGACGGGCCGGGTGCACCGCGAGCCGATGTACGTGGCGGCCTCGGCGGAGGTGGGGTGCGCGGGGTGGAGGCTGACCCCGGCGGCGGCATCGGCGAGCATCGCCGCGACGGTTTCGACGGCGTCGGCCTTGTTCGTGCCGATGACGCCGGACGGTCCGCGTTTAATCCAGCCCGCGGTGTAGAGCCCGGGGATGGTCTCGTTCGAGGCAGGGTCGCAGATGCGCCCCCCGGTGTTCGCGATGACGCCCCAGCGGCTGTCGAAGGGTAGGCCGGGGAGTTCGACGCCACGGTATCCAACAGAACGGAACACGAGGCCGGCCGGGATCGTCTCGCGGCGGGCGGTGGGCTTCGCGCTGAGGCTGCCCGTGCCGCTGGCGACGAGTTCGTTGCTCACGACGCGGACGGCGCCGACGCGGCCGCGGCCATCATCGACGAGTTCCTCCGGCGAGACGAGGAAGCGGAGATGGAGCCGCCGAGGGCGTCCGGCCAACGGGCGGCCCGCGAGTGCCTGGATGAGATCGACCTTGCGCCGGAGCACGGGGTCGTTCGCGCGTTCAAGTTCGGCGGCACTGAGAGGATCGAGCGCGGCCTCGGCGGGGTCGATGACGAGATCGACGTTGGGAAGTTCGCTCAGCTCCTTGAGCTCGGGAGTGGTGAACGCGGCCTGGGCCGGCCCACGGCGGCCGAGCACGTAGACATCGCGCACGTGGCTGGCCGAAAGCGCGGCCACGGCGTGGCGGGCCATGTCGGTGGCGGCGAGCTCGTGTGCGTCGCGGGAGAGCATGCGCGCGACATCGATGGCGACGTTGCCGACGCCGACGACGACCGCGGCCGGGGTCTGGAGGTCGAAGTGTTCGTCGCGATAGGTGGGATGACCGTTGTACCAGGCGACGAACTCGGTGGCGGGGTGGCTGCCCGCGAGGTCCTCGCCGGGAATGTTCATGCGCCGGTCGGTCTGGGCGCCGGTGGCGAAGAGGACCTGGTGATAGTAGGCGCCGAGGCCGGCGAGGTCGATATCGCGGCCGTATTCGACGTTGCCGAAGAAGTGGAAGCGAGCGTCGCCGGCGACGGCGGCGAACCCTTTGACCACGCTCTTGATCTTCTGGTGGTCGGGCGCGACGCCGTGGCGCACGAGGCCATAGGGCGTGGGCAGGCGGTCGAACATATCGACTTCGACTGAGGGTGACTGCTTGAGGAGGTGGTCGGTGGCGTAGAAGGCGGCGGGGCCGGCGCCGATGATCGCCACGCGCAGAGGGAGGCCGGTCATTCGGCGCCCCCGGCCATGACCTGGTCCTCGAGGGTGACAACGTGCCCGCGGAGCGTATCGAGCTCGGCGCGGACGAGGTCGCCGGTGGTGACGATGCCGACGAGGCGGCCATCGAGAACCACCGGGAGGTGACGGAAGTGGTTCGCGGTCATCGTATCGAGGACGGCGGCGACGTCGTCGCCGGGGGCGCCGAAGACGACATCGTGGGTCATGAGGGCGCGAACGGGGAGCGACGGGACGTCGGTGTCGCCATCGACGGCCCGGGCGATGTCGCGCTCGGAGATGATGCCGGCGGGGCGTTCGCCATCGACGACGACGAGGGCGCCGACGTTCGCGGCCTTCAGGCGGGCGATGACATCACGGACGGTATCGGTGAGGGCGCAGGTCTCGATGCGCGAGCCCTTGGCGGCGAGAACGTTTTCCAGCTTCACGGCAGCCTCCTGGATCGAGGATAGCCGGGCGCCGGGAACGCGCGGTACCGCAGGGCGGGGAGATGAGAGGACGAATGGCGAAGGATCAGGCCTCGAGCCATTCGGCGTCGAAGACGCGGGTGGCGGGGCCGGTCATGAAGACGGAGCCCCTGCCATCCCATTCGAGCACGAGGTCGCCGCCGGGGAGGGAGTCGATGACGCGGTCGCCGGTGAAGCCGCGCAGGCGCGAGGCGGCGGCAACCGCCGTGGCGCTCGTTCCCGAGGCGAGGGTGATGCCGGAGCCGCGCTCCCAGACGCGATGCTTCACATGGCCGCGATCGAGGACCTGGACGACCTGGAAATTCACGCGGCGCGGGAAGAGCGGGTGGTTTTCGACCTGTGGCCCGATGCGTTCGAGCGGGAACGAGGCGGGATCGTGCTCTATGTAGTGGATGGCGTGGGGATTGCCGACGCTGACGAGGGTCAACTTGAGGTCCATGCCATCGACGGCGAGGGGGAGGTCGATGACGGGGCCGGGGCCCTCGACGTTGGCGGGGAGAGAGGCCGGGTCGAAATTCGGGGGACCCATGTCGACGCGCGCGGCGGTGACGGCGCCGTTCTCGCGGAACACCTGGAGGGTCTTGATACCGGCGAGCGTCTCGACGGTGACGGACTCCTTCGCGGCATCGACGAGACCCTCTTCGAGGGCGAACTTGACGACGCAGCGGATGCCGTTGCCACACATCTCGGCTTCGGAGCCATCGGCGTTGAACATGCGCATGCGCATGTCCGCGACGGCGGAGGGAAGGGCGAGGATGAGGCCGTCGCTGCCGACGCCGAAGTGGCGGTCGCTGACGCGCCGGGAGAGCTCGGGCCAATCCCGCTCGGCGGAAGGCATCAGGTAGACGTAGTCGTTTCCGAGGCCGTGCATCTTCGTGACGCGCATGCGTCGAGTAAAGCGCAGGCCCCGGCGGTTGGCAACGTCAGGCGGTGGCGGGACGCGCGGATGCACGCCGGAACGCGCGCGCCTCGGGGAGGAACGTGAGCCCGATCGCGGCAACCGAGGGCACGACCGAAGTGATGGCGCCAGCCACCAGGAGGGCCGGGTCGGGGTCAACGAGCAAGGGGAGCGAGCAGGAGGTTGAGTGCGTACGAGGAAAACGACGGCGAGGTGACGATGGCGTTGGCGACCGTCAGAATGATGGCCCAGCGAGCGGGAGCGGGCAGATTTGACAGCGAAAGGTCCATGACAAACCCTCGTGGCGGCGTGGGTACCACACCCCGTGATGGGCGCAACTATACGCCGGTTAAATAGCCGAATGGCAGTCCCAGAAGGGGCCAGGTGGCCCTTGCTGCCGGCGCTGGCAGCAGATTTCCCCGTTTGGCTTTCATCCTTCTACGATGGATCGGCAAACCCAAACCGATGAGGTGACCTCTTGGCTGAAACCGCGACGTTGAAGGTGGGCGACGAGGCCCCGGATTTCGAACTGCCATCGAGCCCGACGGGGGAGAAGTTCAAGCTGAGTGATTACCGCGGCAAGAACGCGGTCGTGATCAACTTCGTGCCTGCGGCGTTTTCGGGCGTCTGTTCGACGCAGCTACCGCTCATCGAGAAGAAGCGGGCGGAGTTCGAGGCCCAGGGTGCGATCCCGGTCGTGATCTCGTGCGACAACGCGTGGTCGCTGAAGGCCTGGAAGGAGAGCCTGGGTGTGGAGTTCCCGCTCCTTTCGGACTTCAACCCGCACGGGGCGACGGCGGCGGCATACGGAGTGTTCCTGCCGGCGCGGGGCACCGCGAACCGCTGGGTGGTGGTGGTTGGGAAGGATGGCCGTGTGGCCTGGGTCCAGCCGACGGATTCGAACGTCAACCTGCCGGACTACGATCCGGTGATGGTGTGCTCCAAGGACTGATGCCGGCCATCGGTTGACGGCTGTCGGCCATCGGCAGATCGAAAAGCGGGGGAGGGTGACCTCCCCCGCTTTGGTGCGCCCGCGGCGGCCCGGTTCCCAGCCCGGCGCCGCGGGCGCGGGCTCACTTCCCGGAAGTGCCATCCGGCGGGAGAACGCGATAGACGCAGGATTCGTCACCTTCGAGGCGATGGGCCACACGTTCGACTCGTTGCCCGGTCGCACAGTGCAAGGCGCGTTGTTCGGCCTGGCAGACGATGGGCTGATGGAGCGCGAGATTGCGCAGGGGACAATGCCGCAGGTCGATTTCCGAGCCGGTGACGCGCGGGAGGAAGCCCCGGCGCGCGAACGCTCCGGTGACGGCCGGCCAGCGGCCGCCGAGTGACGGCGATGAGTCCCTGAGGAAGCTGAAGATGGCGGCGAACGCGTCGTTCGGGGAGCCCGCGAGGGCCATGCGCGCGACAAGCAGCGCCGTCTCCTCGCCCAGACCGGGGAAGAGGCTCTCGCCGGCGGGACTGATGGCGTGCAGGCGGCGGCGGCGCCCGGGGCCCTTCCCCGTCTCGCGGAGGGTGATGTAGCCCTCGGCCTCGAGGATCGCGAGGTGGGGGCGGAGGGCGCTGCTGGTGAGGTGAAGCCGCGCGGCGAGGTCATCGATGGAGGCCTCGCCTTCGACGCGGAGGGAGAGGAGGATCTCGCGCCTGGTGGGCGCCAGGAGGTCGACGGGGACGAGTCCGGCGGTGTCACGCGCCCAGAGACCGGCGCCAGCGAAGTCGTTCACGAAAGTACCTCCTCCGGGACCCGGACCGCGAAGGTGGACCCGCGTTCGTTCGAGGCGACGAGGGTGAGGTCGCCGCCGAGGCCGAGCATGGCGGAGCGAGCGGAGGCGAGACCGAGACCGGACCCCCGGGTGCGGGTGGTGAAGTACGGCTCGAACACACGATCGCACAGTGCGGCCGGGATGCCGGGGCCCTCATCGGCGACAGAGATGACGTGCATTCCATCGTCGTACCGGTAGGTAAGGCGGACACGGCCGCCGGGAGGATTGGCCTCAAGCGCATTGAGGATGACGTTCAGAAGCGCGCGCTGGAACTCGGTGCCATCGCCGCGGCCGCGTGCGGCTGCCGGGGCAACGGGGAGATCGATCGCGGATGCGGCTCGGCAGCCGCGAGCCAGCCGGACCGTTTCGGCGATCACGGCCGGGAGGGCGAAGGAGCCGGCCGGGCCGGGCGCCTGGCCCGCGAGCTGGCGCAGCAGGCTGGCGGCGCGAAAGACGCCGGCGAGCGCGTCGCGGAGGGGGGCTTCGGCGGGCGCGCCGGGCCGGAGATCGGCGAGGACGCCATCGAGGCTCCCGGCGATGCCGGCGAGTACGTTGTTCAAGTCGTGGATAAGCTCCTCGGCCCGGGGGGTGGCGAGGGCCGGGGGCGATTGAGTGGCTTCGTGCTGGGACACGTTGGACCTCCTGGTGTTCGCGCCTTTGAGAGGCGCTTGCATCAGTTGGACGCAGGGATGCGACGGCGATTACCAAAAGCGCGAAAATAACGTTCTTTCCCGCACGGAGCACGGCCGGCAGCAGACCCGCCGGGTGGAGCGAACGCGCCATCGGCCCGTAGCATGCGCGCATGTCGCGTTCGCAAGCGTCGCTGCGGGGGCCGCTGGATGGGGTGCGGGTGCTGGACTTCACGTGGGCGCTGGCCGGGCCGTTCGCGACGATGCAGCTCGCCGACCTCGGCGCGGAAGTGGTGAAGGTCGAGTACCCCGAGACCGACGAGAAGCTACGGGGATTCGGGCCGTACCACGATGGGATTTCGACGTTCTTCTTCAGCCCGAACCGGGGCAAGAAGGGGATTTGCATCGACTTCAAGCACGCCGAGGGGCAGGACCTTGTGCGGAGGCTGGCGGCGAAGGCGGACGTGCTCACGCAGAACTTCCGGCCGGGTGCGATGGAGCGCCAGGGGCTCGGCTACGAGGACCTGCGGCGGCTGAATCCCGGGCTGGTGTACGCCGCGCTCTCGGGATATGGACAGACGGGGCCGTACAGCACCATGACGGCCGTGGACGCGGTGGCGCAGGCAATGGGCGGCACGATGAGCCTGAACGGGGAGGCGGACGGGCCGCCCATGCGCGTGGGCGTGAGCATCGGAGACATGGTGGCGGGGTTATACCTGGCGTTGGGGGTGCTGGCGGCCCTGCGCGCCCGGGATGTCACGGGCGAAGGGCAACTGCTCGATGTCGCACTGATGGAGGCGCAGATCGCGCTCTGCGAGAACGCGATCGTGCGGCACTCGGCGTTCGCGGAGCAGCCGACGCGCATCGGAAGCCGGCATCCACTGCTCACGCCGTTTGGGCCCTATCCGACGAAGGACGGCTACATCGTGCTCGCGAACGTGAAGGAATGGGAGCTCTTCTGCGCGCTGCTCGGGCGGGACGACATGGCCCTGGACCCGCGGTTTGCGGCGAACCGGGCGCGGATGGAGAACATCGACGCGATGGAGGCCGAACTCGCGACGGCGCTCGCGGAGAAGAGCACGGATGAGTGGTTCGCGATCCTGGAGCCGGCGAATGTGGCGTCGGTAGGGAAGGTGAACACCATCGCGGACCTCTTCGAGGACCCGCACGTGCGGGCGCGCAACATGCTGGTGGACGTGCCGATGCCCTACGGGAAGCCGGGGTCGCTGAAGCTGCCGAATTCGCCGATGCATCTTTCGGGCACGCCGGCCGTTGTCGGAAAGCCGATGCCGGAACACGGCGGGGACACGACCCCGGTGTTGAGCGAGTGGCTGGGAATGGACGCTGACGAGATCACGGGACTGCGCCGGCGGGGCGTCATCAAGTAGGATTCGCGGCCAGCAGCCCACGGAGGCGGTACCGGTGCGAATCGACGCGCATGTCCATGCTTTCCCCGACCGGCTCGCCCTGCGCGTGCGGGAGGCGCTCAGCCGGAATGGCCCTTTGCCGGGGAGCCCGCTGCTGGCGGCGGTCGGGGAGCGCGTGCGCGGCGATGGCTTCGATGCGGCCTGGATCCTCCCCTATGCACACCGGGCGGGCGTTGCCGAGGGCGTGAACGAATGGTCGGCGGCGGAGGTGGCGGCCTGCCCGTGGCTCATCGCGGGGGCGACCTTCCACCCGGACGATGCGGACTTCGCGCGGCTCGTGGAACGCGCGCTCGTGGAACTCGGATTGCGAGTGGTGAAGCTGCACTGCTCGGTCGGCGGGTTCGCGGCATCGGACCCACGGCTGGAGCCGCTGTGGAACACGGCCGAGCGGCTGGGAGTGCCGATCGTCACGCACGCGGGCCACCGCTCCGGGGGCGGTACGGAACAGGATGAGATCGACCAGGAGGTCGTGCCGGTGCTGAAGGCGCATCCCGAGCTGCGATTCGTGCTGGCGCACGCCGGGCACCCGAACACCGGGCACGCGCTGGGACTGATGGAGCGGTTCGAGAACCTGCGCGTGGATGTGACACCGGTGTGGAACGCACCCATAGCGGTGACCGCCAACGACCTGGAGCGGTTCGCGGGGCGAATCCTTTTCGGCAGCGATGCGCCGAACTGCCCGCAGCCGACAGCGGAGCAGGTGGCGCGGTTCACGGCGATGGCGCTCTCGCCGTCCGCGCTGGAGCAGCTACTCGGGGGAGCGGCGGCGGCGCTGACGGGCTGAGTGCGGCCCGCCGGATGCGCCCTTGCCGGCGGGAGTACACTCGGAGCAGCCCCCGAGCCCACCGGCCCATGAGGGAGTCGCGGGGGTCTGCCCGGCCAAGCAAAGGGCTTCAGACGGCCGCGTTGGCGGCGGGAGGAGGCCCAATGGCGAGCACATGGAATCCGAACCAGTACAACCGCTTTCAGGAAGAGCGAAGCAAGCCGTTCCACGACCTGGTGGCGCTCGTTCAACCGATTCCGGGCGGGCGGGCTATCGACCTTGGGTGTGGCACCGGCGAGTTGACGAAGCTGATGCACGAGCGGGTGCAGGCGCGGGCGACCGTCGGGCTGGACAACTCGGCGACGATGCTGGAGAAGAGCGCGGCGTTCGCGGGCAACGGGCTGACGTTCAAGCTCGGGACCATCCTGCGGTTCGCACCGCGGACGCCGTTCGACCTCATCTTCTCGAATGCGGCGCTGCAGTGGGTGGATGGCCACGATCTCTTGTTCGAGCGGCTGGCTGCGGGGCTGGCCCCGGGCGGACAGCTGTCCGTGCAGATGCCGCTGAACCACGACCACGCCTCGCACGTGGTGGCGGACGCGGTCGCGGGGGAGGAGCCGTTCGCAACGGCGCTCAAGGGCTATGTGCGGCAGGTACCGGTGGAAGCCCC
>JAYRRO010000274.1:0-3532 GCA_041910095.1 Dehalococcoidia bacterium | reverse complement strand
TACTGGCAGCGCACGCCCAGCGGCGGCGGCAGCCCGCGGGCGGGGATGATCCAGATCGACGACGAGCTCTTCAAGATCACTGCCGTGAACGCGGCGGCGAACCAGCTCACCGTGACGCGGGCGCAATGGAACAATGCGAGCAATACGCCGACGCTCAAAGCCTTCCACCACGGGAGCGCGAACGCCGCGGATACGGCGCGGGCGTACATCTGGGCGCTGCACGGCACGGACACGTTGCCGAACCCGGACCAGCCGTACTGTGACAAGGCGGCGCCGTACCAGGCGACGACGACCACGAACGGCCCGCACGAGCCCTTCGACTCGATGATCAGCAACGCGAAGTACTTCACGAACTTCTTCAACGAGTCGTACGACAAGATCGGCCTGGCCTCGTTCTCGTCGTCGGGGACGATCAACTACAACCTGATCAGCACGTTCTCGACAGTGCGGACGCAGATGGACGCCATCCTGGTTCCGCAGGGCGGCACGAACATCGCCTATGCGGCGGCGCTGGGGCGGCGGATCGCGACCGGATCGGGTTCGCGCATGAATTCGAAGAAGATCGTCGTCCTGCTGACGGACGGCATGACGAACACGGTCTGCCAGAACTCGAGCTACAGCCCGGCGAACTACGACGGTTCGTGCAGTTCGCCGCAAAGCCCTGGGACATCGACGGCGTACGCGCATCTGACCTCCGAGGCCAACCGGCTGAAGACGGCTGGCGTAACGCTCTACACGATCGGACTGGGGACCGCGGTGGACGACACCAACCTGCAGGCGGTGGCGGAGCTGACGGGCGGCAAGTATTTCAAGTCGCCGACGACGGCCGAACTCGATGATGCGTTCGCGAACATCGCGGCCGAGACGCACATTCAGCTGACGCAGTAGCCGGCGCACCGGCCCGGATCGCGACAAAGCGGCCGCCTCGCAAGGGGCGGCCGTTCCTTTCGTAGGGGATCGGGAAGGTCAAGGCGGGGTTGCGGCCCTGTGCCGGGCGAGTGTGGCTGTCGATACAGCTAGGGGAGGAGATCCAGCGATGCCACGTACTTCAATCGCTTCCACTGCCGCGGCCGGTTCGAGCCGGAATCGCGGAGTCCTGATGCTCGCCGCGGTGTTCGGCATTCTGAGCGCGGCGCTCATGTTCGCGTTCCTGAACAGCCGGGGCGCCAAGGACAGCACGCTCGATCAGGCGCTGAACGCAGGGAACGGGGCGGAATCGGTCCTCGTCTTCACGCGGGATGTCGGCGCGGGCGAGAAGATCACGGATTCGATGCTGGAAGCGAGGACGGTGCCGGCGGCGGCGCTGCTGCCGGGGCGGTTCGAGGCCGCGCGCACCCAGGAGCTCGTCGGCAAGGTGACGACGGCGCCGGCGGTGACGGGCGAGCAGGTGCTTTCGGCGAAGGTGACGACGTACGAAGGGCAGGCCGGGCTCGCGTACAAGATCCCCGAGGGGATGCGGGCGCTGGCGCTGCAGGTGCCGCACGAGGCGTGGATCGCGGGCGGACTGCCGCAGCCTGGTGACCGCGTGGATGTCCTGGGTCTGACGACGCTGAGCAAGATCGACCCGCTTACGGGCGCGGAGAAGCCGGACGTGATCGCGGGCATCCTGGCGAGCGATGTCGAAGTGCTGGCGGTTTCGCAGACGCTGGTGAAGGTCGTGGTGAACACCGACGCGCAGAAGGCCAAGGCCGCCGCGAGCACGACCGCAACGGCGGGCGCGACGACGACCACGCTCGGCACGAGCACCACCACGACGAGCGGGACGAGCGTGGACCCGGACAAGGAGAAGGACCTCGCGACGTACGAGAAGGCGATCTCGCTGACGCTGGCGCTGCCGGTGGACCTGGCGGCGAAGGTGGCGATCATCGACGCGATGAAGGACGAAGTGGGGCAGTGGCGCATCCTGCCGCGGCAGAAGGGCGATGCGAAGGCGATCGAGGGCGCGCAGCTCTGGTCGCTGGAGGACGTGTTCACGCAGAAGAAGAAGTAACAGGCGCCCGTGGGCGTGGGAACGCCCTGGTCAACGGGAAGCGGAACAATGGGCGGCTCGCGCTGAGCGGGCCGCCGCCGATGGTGGAGGACAGCAATGGCGAGGGTTCCACAGGTCATCGTGATCGACCCGGACCGCGAAAGCAGCGCGGAGATCCAGAAGACGCTGACGATGCTCGGGTTTTCCGTGGCGGGGGCGGCCGGCTATGGCGTGGAGGCGTTCACGCTGGCATTCCAGCTGCGGCCGGATGTGATGCTGATGCGCATCGAGGAGCCGCTGGTGCGGCCGGTGCAGACGCTTTCGCGCATCAACGACGGTCTGCCCGACCTGCCCATCGTGGTGTTCTCGACGGAGGCGAACATCCGCCTGATGCGTCAGTCGATGGTGTCGGGGGCTTCGGACTATCTCCAGGAGCCGCTGAACCCGGAGGAGCTGGAGGCGTCGATCATCAAGGTGCTCGAACGCAAGGAGCGCGAAGGCATGCGGCGCCGGGGCGAACTGGATGACCCGATCCCGCAGGGGACGATCATCACCGTCTTCGGGGCCAAGGGCGGCATCGGCAAGACGACGATTTCTTCGAACCTGGCGGTGGCACTCGCGGGCGAAGCGCACCAGTCGGTGGCGCTGGTGGACATGGACACGCGCTTCGGCGATGTCGCGATCACCATGGACATCCCCGTCGAGCGTTCGATCGCGGACCTGGCGCGGAACCTGGACAACGTCGACCGGCAGTCGCTGAAGGAGTACCTGGTCGAACACGAGTCCGGGGTGCACATCCTCCCGGCGCCGACGCGGCCGAGCGACTGGCGAAACCTGACGGCGCGGCATGTGCGGGACGTGGTGGATGTGCTCGCGCAAACGCACGACTTCGTGATCCTCGATACGCCGGGGACCTTCAACGAGATCGTGGCGGCGGCGATCGAAGTCGGGACGATGATCCTGCTGGTGACGACGCTGGACATGGCGAGCATCAAGGACACGGTGCTGGCCCTCGAGATGCTGCATGAGCGGTTCGGAAACGACGAGGAGCGAATCAAGGTCGTGCTCAACCGCGCTGGCGTGGACACGGGCGTGCGGGAGAAGGATGTCGAGCGGACGCTGGATTCGCCGCTCTGGTGGCGGATCCCGCAGGACAACGAAGTCGTGAAGGCGGCGCAGCTCGGGCGGCCGATCGTGATGAGCAGGCCGAACACGAAGGTGTCGCTGGAGATCCGCGAGATGGCGCGCGCGCTTGCGGGCGTGCGCCAGGCGAAGCAGAAGGGGAAGAAGGCCGGTGGGGGCGGCGGGCCGCTGACGAACCTCCTGCGGCCCCTGTTCCGCAAGAGCGCCTGACCGAAACCAACAAGAGAGCGGCAACGTGAACGTGGAGCAACGACGAGAGGAGGCCGGCTGTGGCGGATGAGTCTGAACGGCAAACACCCCCTGAGAGCGGCCGGCTCTTCGGCGGGTCGAGCGCGCGCCGGCGGGCGGGGGGGCCGGGCCCGACGGAGCCGCCGCCGAGCGATGGCAACCTCGCGATGCGTCCACAGGCAGGGGCGCAGC
>JAYRRO010000273.1:0-2581 GCA_041910095.1 Dehalococcoidia bacterium | reverse complement strand
CGCAATCCCACGCGGTTGACCCTGAACCACGGCAGCGAAGGCACTGTCATGACCGCGATCCAGTCCCTCATATCGACGCGCTCGACGCGCACGCTGCCCGCCGTGCTCCTGGCCTGCGGGGTGCTCCTGCTGGTGCTTGCCGGGCGCGCCGGTGCGACGCCGAACCAGGGCCTCACCGGCGCCATCTTCACGACCGACGCCAGCTGCGGCACTGCCAACGGCAACATCTACGACGCGAAGACGGACGTGTACCTCGACGGCGGACCGTCGAACCCGGGTTCGGCCGGGCTGCCCGATGGCGAGTACTACGTGAAGGTCACGGCGCCCGATGGCACGCTGCTCGGCACCTCCGTGGGCACCGCGGACGAAACGCCCGTGGTCGTCGTGAACGGGGACTTCGCGCAGTGCTACCAGCTGATGGCCATCCTCAAGCGCGCGAGCAACGGCCTCGCGGGCTACGACGACACGCCCAACCCCGGTGGCGAGTACAAGGTCTGGGTGAGCCGCGTGTCCACCTTCGAGCCAGACGAATCCAAGACCGACAACTTCAAGGTGAAGGCATCCGAGGCGACCGCCACGGCCACGGCGACCAACACCCCGGTGGACCCGCCGACGGCGACGCCGACCAACACGAACACCCCGACGGCCACGGCAACCAACACCACCACCGCAACGGCGACGGCAACGAACACCACGACCGCGACGGCCACAAACACCAACACGCCGACGCCGACGGCGACTGCAACCGCCACGAATACCAACACCCCGACGCCGACGGCCACGAACACCAACACGCCCACGCCGACGGCCACCACGGGCACGGCCACGCCGACCACCACCGCCACGGTCACGGCCACAGCGACCTTGACTGCCACGGCCACGGCCGCGGCGACGACGAGCGCGACGGCCACGCCCACGACCGCCGCGACGGCCACGCCCACCACCGCCGCGACGGCGACGCCGACGACCCCGCCGGTCACCCCGGTAGGGACGAGCCAGCCGGTGACGGTCGTGCCCGCGACGGCGAGCGCGCCCCCCTCGATCGCGACGCAGCCGGCGACGCTGGAGCCCGCGGCGACCCAGGCGCCTTCGCAGCCATCGGCACAGCCGCCGGCGCGCAACACCTCCACCGCCGGACTGGCGACGCCGGTGGCGCCATCGGCGGGGACCGGTGGCGGCCCGGCGGGCGGCGTGCCGATCATCGCGGGGCTGCTCGCGCTGCTGTGCGGCACGGCCAGCGTGCTCGCCACCACCGCGTGGTACCGCAGGCACTAAGCCGCCGCGCGATAGCCGCTGATACAAACAGGGCTCCCGAATGGGGGCCCTGTTTCGTGTTTTCGAACGCGTGCCGCCGGGGTCCGTCGCGCGTAGAGTCGCCGCCAGACGCGACACCGCAGGAGGACCCCATGGCAGCCATCGACTTCATGCGAACGACACTGGAATTCGTGCACCGCGGCTTCGCGGGCGCGGGCGAAGGGCTCGACGACGGCCAGCTCCACTTCGTACCCGAGGGGCAATCGCACTCCATCGCCTGGTGCATGTGGCACGCTGCCCGCATCGAGGACCTGTTCTTCCAGCAGCTCTTCCAGGGCAGGCCCAGCGAATGGGATGCGAACGGCTGGGCCGAGAAGTGCGGCCTCCCCGCGAAGGGGTTCGGCACGAACCAGCCCGCCGACGAGGCGCGCGGCCTGCGCATCGGCAACCTGGGCGAATTCCGGGCCTACCAGGCGAAAGTCGCCGCGCTCTCTGGCGAATTCCTCGCGGGCCTTTCCGATGCCGACCTCGGCCGCGAGATCAAGCTCGGGGAGAAGACGGAGACGCTGGGCGAATCCATCAACCTCCACCTCGTCATCCACCTCAACGGTCACCGCGGCGAAGTGAACCTGCTGCGCGGGATGATGGGCTTCGCGCCCGTCCTCCTGAACCAGGGGGGGTAGGAGAGAAACGAGGAAAGAGGAAGGAGAAAAGGGGAGAGGGCCGGCGTTTGCGGCCCTCCCCGCTGGTGCGAAGGACTACGGGGTGCCTTTGGGATAGGCGTAGATGCCGGAGGCGAAGGCGCCCGTCTTCATGAGCCGCCACGTGGGCGACCAACCCGCCTGGCTGATCACGAGGCGGCCCGCCTCCACGCGTTCGACGACGGCGATGTGGCCGTAGGTGGAGTTGGCGCCGCCAGCGCCGCGGTCCCAGACGATGAAGTCACCTGCGCGGAGCACCGACGTGAAGTTGGTGACGCCGCTCAGCGTGCGCAGCGACTTCCGGGTGGCGGTGGGGTTGTTGTTCTTCAGCTTCCCATCGTTGCCCACGAAGAGCAGGTTGAACGCGCCCAGGTTGCTCTTCGAACTCGCCGCGGGGGCGCCGAGCGTCCGCGCATACACGAGGCACGAGCCACCGGCCGTCGGCTGCGTCCTGCGCTTGCCCGCATCGATCGCGGCCTGGAGGAACTGCGCGTCGGTCTGGGGGGCGGCGAGGGCGGGGAGCGCGCCCACCGCGAGCGCCGCGCCGCCCGCGGCTGCCGCCGCCGCGCCCCGAAGCATCGCGCGACGGGAGAGCGTCCGCCTGGTCATTTCCATCGCAGGTGTGT
>JAYRRO010000272.1:0-2796 GCA_041910095.1 Dehalococcoidia bacterium | reverse complement strand
CGACACCATCCCGCCGCACTACGACTCGCTCGTGGCGAAAGGGTTCGTGCACGAAGCAGGGCGCGAGGACGCCATTCGCGCGCTCGCCCATGCCACCGCGGCGGCGCCCCTGCGCGGGGTGCGCGGCAACACCCGCCTCCTCCACGGCGTGCTCACCTCCGGCGAATTCGCCGCCGGTGAAGCCGATATCGGCTGGCTCGAACGCGAGCTGCCGGCCCTTCTCGCGCGCGCCGAGGCACCCTGGGAGGCGATCGCGGCGTCGGCCGCGTCGGCCGTCCTGCGCGCCAACCCCCTGGCCGGCGGCACCGCGTCCATCTACCTGGACGACGGCGCGCGCGTGCATGCGCTCACGGTCGCGATGCTCCCCGGCCGGCTTCTCCGCGTCACCGGCGGCGAGCGGGAACTCGTCGTGCGTGCCATCGCGACGCCCGAGGGGCCGGTGCACGTCACCGCCGGCGGTGCGCTTTCGCTGACCACGGTCCAGGGCACGGACGGCATCATCCACGCCTGGGATGCGAACGGGGAGGACGCGCTCATGCACGCCTTCGGGGTCGTGGCGCCGCCGCCCTTGCCCCGCCGCGCGCGGGCCGCCGGCGAAGGCACGAGCGTGGTGACCGCGCCGCTCGCGGGCACCATCGCCAGCGTGCGCGTGACCGAGGGGCAGGCCGTCGCCGCCGGGGACCTGCTCCTCACCATGGAGGCGATGAAGATGGAGCACCGCATCGCCGCGCCCGCGGCTGGCGCTGTCACGAACCTCGCCGCCGTGCCCGGGGCGGTCGTCCGCGAAGGAGACATCCTCCTCGAGCTGCGCTGAACCCGGCGCCGGGCCCGTATCGCGCGAGCCTGTACGATCCGCCGCGAACCCCTCCGGAGGAAGCCCGCCGTGCCCATCTACGCCGTTGGCGATAAGGTCCCGAAGGTCCACCCGACCGCGTTCATCGCGCCCACCGCGACCATCGTCGGCGACGTCACCGTGCACGAACGCGCCTCCGTCTGGTACGGCGCCGTCGTTCGCGGCGATACCTCGTACGCCGTCATCGGCGCGGGCGCGAACGTGCAGGATGGCGCCGTCGTTCACGGCCGCGCCGGGCTCCCGGCGCTCATCGGCACCGAAGCCTCCATCGCCCATGGCGTCGTCGTCCACGGCGCGACCATCGGCGACCGCGCCCTCATCGGGAACGGCGCGCAGGTGCTCGATGGCGCATCCGTGGGCGAGGGTTCGCTCATCGCGGCCGGGTCGGTCGTGCTCCCCGAGACGGTCATCCCCGCGGGCGTGCTCGCCGCTGGCACCCCGGCCCAGGTCAAGCGCCCCATCGCGGGCTCGGCGAGCGAGGAGTGGGTGACCGGCAACCCCGGGCGGTACGCGCGCCTCGCGGTCGAGCACGCGCTGGGGATTCGCGAAATCAGCCGCGACGAAGCGGCGACATCGATGCGCTGACCGTGGCCGTCCACCTCGTGCGCCACGGCGAAGCCTTCGCCAGCTTCGATCACCTGGACCCGGGGCTTTCCGAGCGTGGCCACCAGCAGGCGGCACAGGTGGCCGAGTGGGCGAAGGGCACGAACGCGCGCCGGCTCGTGGTCTCGCCGCTGCAACGGACGCGCGAAACCGCGGCACACATCGCCGCCGCGCTGCACCTCGAACCGGAGTTTCGCGACGAGGTGTCCGAGGTGTTCGACCCCACGATGCCCGTCGCGGAGCGCGTGGCCATGCTTCCGGACTTCATCGCCTCGCGCTGGCGCGACCAGCCGCCTGAGTTGCGGGCCTGGCGCCGCCGCGTGGTCGAAACGGCGACGGCGCTCGCGCACGACGCCGAAACGGCGGGCCGCGACATCATCATCGTGTCGCACTTCGTGGCCATCGGCGCGGTCATCGGCGAGGTCACGGGAGACGACGCGGTCATCCCCGTGCCGATGGCGAACGCCGCCATCACCACCCTCGAAGCGCATGAGGGCGGGCTCCGCCTGCTCCACGCCGCAAGCACGGCCCACCTCCCGCCCGAGCTGATCACCGGCATGAGCAGCGCCATCGCGGGCCTCGTCCCGCCCCCCTGAGGGGGCGGGGTGGTACGCTCGCGCGAGTCCTGCCCCGGAGTGCGCGATGCCCGGCCCTGAATCCACCTTGCTCTTCGATGGCGACGGCTTCTCGCGCGCGCTGGGCGAGCGGCACCGCGAGGGGAACATGTGGGTCGTCTGGAGCGACCTGGAGCCGCCCTCGCACCCGGCACGCTTCTGGGGGTGGATTGTCGCGCCCGCGGGCGGCGGCGCCGTGCGCGCCGTCGCGAACCCGCTGCCGGACGAATTGCACACCAACCTCCGCATCGACATCTACCTGCGCATCGCCGCGGGCGACGCGGGCGCGTATGAGACGGTCGAGCGCAAGCGGGTGCGCGAAGGGCACGCGCTCCTCGGGAGCGTGCTGTTCAATCGCGAGGAGCCCCTGCTCGTGGGCGAACTCGCGGCCGCGCTGAAGGGCGGGGCCACCATCGCCGCCGCCGACTACCTCGCGGCGAACGCCATCCGCCCCGTGTTCGAACGCGCCCGCGCCACCCTCCCGGAAACGGACCGCGCCGCGCACACCCTCATGGAAAGCGCCGCCCTGCGCGAACTCGACCTGCTGCTCGAAGAGTAGCCTCAGCCGCCGGCCCGCGGTTGCCCCCTGAAACCGGGTACCGGGAACTCGCTCCTCGACACCGGCCGCGCGAACGGCCACGATCGCGCCCACCCACTGGCCCGGAGGCCGCCATGGCCGAGATCCCTGTCGCCATCACCTTCCCCGTCGCGCCCGAGATCGTCGAT
>JAYRRO010000271.1:0-2952 GCA_041910095.1 Dehalococcoidia bacterium | reverse complement strand
GCCGGACCGCGCCGCGCACACCCTCGTGGAAAGCGCCGCCCTGGGTGAACTGGACCTCGTGCTCGAGGAGTAGCTTCAGCCGCCGGCCTGGGCGAGCGGGGGAAGCTCGGGTGCCCGGGCTCGCGTGCGGGCACTGCCCGCGTCGACGGCATTCGTGGGACGCGCGGAGAATTCGAACACGAACCCCGCGCTGCGGAGCAGCCGGCCGAGCTTCTGGATCGACGGGTTCGCGATGCCAGATTCCAGCTGTGAGATGTAGGCCTGCGAAACGCCCGCCCGGCGTGCGAACTCCGCCTGGGTGAGGCCGCGATCGATGCGGAGGCGAGCCAACATCAGCGCCACCTCGCGCGAGGGCCGCAGGTCCGCGATCCGCTCAGCGGTACCTGGCTCATGCGCCAGTTCAGTGACCAGCTCCTCGAAGGTCGTGGTCATTGCCCTCACCTGATCCATCCCGACCACATCATAACCGATCACTTATGACCGCACTCCGGGGTTTCCCCCCCGGATCCCGGGTACCGGGAACTCGTGCGCTCGACAGCGGCCGCGCGAACGGCCACGATCGCGCCCACTCACTCGCCCGGAGGCCGCCATGGCCGAGATCCCCGTCGCCATCACCTTCCCCGTCGCGCCCGAGATCGTCGATCGCATCACGGCCATCGACCCGCGCATCCGCATCCTCGATTTCCCCGCCGCCGCCCTGCGCGCGGGCACCGATCTCCCGCCCGAGGAGAAGGCGCGCGCCCTCGCCACCATCGCCGAGGCCGAGGTCGGCTTCGGGCCCGCGCGCATTCCCCCGGAGTACCTGCGCGCCGCGGCGAACCTGAAGTGGTTCCAATGCATCGTCGCGGGGGCCGATGCGCTCGTGAAGGAAGGCCTCGTCGGCCAGCACTTCGTCGTGACGAACGCGAGCGGCCTCTCCTCGGTGAACATCGCCGAATACTGCATGGCGGCCATGCTTATCTGGTCCAAGCGGCTCGACCTGGCCGTGCGCCAGCAAATCGAGCACCGCTGGCAGGGCCGCCAGACGGGCGAAATCATGGGGAAGACCGTCGGCATCGCGGGGATGGGCGCCATCGGCCGCGAACTGGCCCGCCGCGCCCGCGCCTTCGGCATGCGCGTCATCGCCAGCCGCCGCACCATCCAGCCCGGCGATACCGACCCGGATTGCGACCTCCTCGTTCCCCACGGCGACCTCGATACCCTCCTGCGCGAATCGGACTACCTCGTGCTCTGCGTGCCGCTCACGCCCGAGACGCACCACCTCATTAGCGCGGCGGAACTGGCGAAGATGAAGCCCTCGGCGTGCCTGGTGAACATCGCCCGCGGACCTGTCGTCGACCAGGCGGCGCTCATCGAGGCCCTGCGCGCGAACACCATCGCGGGCGCCATCCTCGATGTCACCGACCCGGAACCCCTGCCCGCCGATGACCCGCTCTGGGATGCGCCCAACGTGATGATCACGCCGCACGTCTCGGGCTCGGTCGAAGGCTACGGGCACCGCGCGGCCGAGATCTTCCTCGCGAACCTGCGGCGGTACTGCGCGGGCGAGGCCCTGGAGCACGTGGTCGATCCCGTCCTCGGGTACTGAGCGGCCGGCGGGCCTATGCTGGCGCGGATGCGCGCGAAGCGGCCCAACGGCGGCACGCACCACGCCGGCGAGACCGTCCGCCGCGACCTGCACGCCCTCATTCGCGCTTCGCGGGAGGCGCGCAAGGGCGCCGGCGGGCTCGGCCCCGGGCTCATCACGGGCGTGGCCGACGACGACCCGTCGGGCATCTCGACCTACACCATCACGGGCGCCGCCCACGGCTACAGCCTCCTCTGGACCAGCCTCGCGACCCTGCCGATGAATGTCGCCGTGCAGACGCTCTGCGCGCGCATCGGCATCGTCAGCGGGCGGGGGCTCGCGGCCGTGACGGCGGAGCGCTTCGGCCGGCGCGCGCTCTGGCCGCTCGTGGCGATGCTGCTGGTGGCGAACGTGGTGAACATCGGGGCCGACCTGGGCGCCATCGCGGCGGCGGTGCAGCTGCTCACCGGCATCCCCGCGGGGTGGCTCGTGCTCCCCATCGGCGCCGGCATCGCGCTGACCGAGGTCGTCGTCCCCTACCCGGCGCTGGCGCGCGTGCTGAAGCTCCTCACCCTCGTGATCTTCGCCTACGTGGCCGGCGCGTTCGTTTCGCACCCCGACTGGGGCGCGGCGGCGAAGGCGACGGTGCTTCCCCGCATGACCTTCGACCGCGAGGGCATCACCGCCATCGTCGCCATCCTCGGCACGACCATCTCGCCCTACCTCTTCTTCTGGCAGGCCTCCGAGGAGGTCGAGGAGGAGGCCCGCATGGGCGTTTCGCCCGCGACAGCGACGCGCGGGCGGCTGCGCGGCCTCGTTCGCGCCTCCCACTGGGACGTCGTCACGGGCATGGCGATGGCGAACGTGGGCTTCTACTTCGTCGTTCTTACCTCCGCGGCGACGCTCGGCGCGAGCGGCCAGCACGATGTGCGCACCGCCGCCGATGGCGCGGAGGCGCTGCGGCCGCTCGCAGGCAGCGGCGCGACGGTGCTGTTCGCGGCCGGGCTCATCGGCACGGGGCTGCTCGCCATCCCGGTGCTCGCCGGGTCCGCCGGGTACGCCGTGGCGGAGCTGTTCGGCTGGCGCGAAGGGCTCAACGAGAGCCTCCGCCGCGCGCCCCAGTTCTACGCCGTCATCGCCGTCTCGACGCTGCTCGGCATCGCCATCAGCCTCAGCGGCCTCTCCGAGATGCGCGCGCTCTACCTCGCGGCGGTCGTGAACGGGGTCACTGCGCCCATCGTGCTCGCGTTCATCATGCTCGCCGCGCACGACCGCCGGGTGCTAGGCGAATTCGTCCCGGGGCCGCTGCTGCTGGGGGCGGGGTGGGCGGCGACGGCGGCCATGGCCATGGCCGCCGTCGCCGCCCACCCCGCCCCCAGCAGCAG
>JAYRRO010000270.1:0-2662 GCA_041910095.1 Dehalococcoidia bacterium | reverse complement strand
GCCTCGACCGTGCAGGCGCGGGCGTCGTTGGCCGCGGCAACGACCTCATCCCGGGTGACCACCCCGTCGTCGAGCCGGGCACGCGCGTGAGCCGAGGCGCCGCGAAGGAGTGCGCTCCGCTCCTGCGGCGGAATCGTCCGTGCGTCGTCCGCGAGCGTGGCGGCCGCTGGTTCGGACGCAATCTCCGCGCTGGCTGCGCCGGGACTATGCTGGTTGAGGGTGGCCGTAGGCGGATTCGATTCGCCGTTTGCCGTCGATGCGGAGAACACCCCGGCGCGGGCGCTTGAGAGGATGATGACGAACATCGCAACGGCGGCGATGGCTGATACCTTCACAGTGTTCGCTCCTTACTCCGAGGTCCCGATGACCTGGCCCCAACCGATCCCGCTCACGTAGATGTTATGGCTCCCGGTGAGCGAGGACGAGGGCGACGCACCCCGTTGGACCCAGTACGTTCCGCCGGCCGCCCACTGATAGTGCCAACTGCCGTCGTACCATCCGAAGGTGATAGCTGCGTCCATCGCACAGGACTGCCCACCTCCGGTGCTCCCCCAGCCCACCTGGTAGGCGCTGAACCACGTGGAACCCGTGAAACCGCATCCGCCGGTATCACTGGAGTTGGAGTTGGCCCGCGCCATCATCGGCGCCTGCCATGGCGTTGCGGCGATTGCCACACCCAACACGGATGCAAGCGTCACCGCCCAGATTGTCCGCTTCATGAACGGTCTCCTTTCCGGTGGCTGTGCGGGCCGCCGGCCGCATCTTCGCCAGTGCATCCGCCACCAGGCTAGGGAGCGAACTCCCAACTTCGCATTTCAAAACCATCGCAACGTCGCCCGGCTGCCCCGCTGGCCCGGGCGCGCGCTTCCGCTACCATGGAAGGCACTTCCCCTGCCCGGAGCCCAGCGTGGACGCGTACAACATCACCGTTGTCGGCGGGGCCGGCATCGTCGGCCGCGAGTTCCTCAAGATCCTCGACCAGCGAGAGATCCCCGTCGAGCGGCTGCGCCTGCTCGCCACCGCCCGCTCCGCCGGCAAGACCGTCGACTTCCGCGGCAAGGCGATCACCATCGAGGAGACCTCGGACGCCAGCTTCACCGCCGACGACCACATCGTCTTCCTCTCGGCGTCGGGCTCGGCCTCGAAGCGGTACGCCCCCATGGCCGCCGCCAACGGCAGCTTCGTCATCGACGACAGCAGCGCCTTCCGCCAGGACCCGGCCGTGCCTCTCGTCATCCCCGAGATCAATCCCGAGGACCTTGAGTGGCACAAGGGCATCGTCAGCCAGCCCAACTGCACGACCACGCCGATGGTGCTTGCGCTGCATCCGATCCACCGCGTCAACCCGCTGAAGCGGATCATCGTGAGCACCTACCAGGCCGTCGCGGGCGCGGGTGGGGCGGCCGTCGATGGGCTTGCCGCCGAATCTCGCGCCGCGCTTGAGGGCCGCCACGAGCCCTCCGGCACGCAGAAGCGCGAAATCGCCTTCAACGCCGTCCCCCAGATCGACCTCTTCGACGCCGACGGCTACACGAAGGAAGAGATCAAGATGGCGAACGAGACGCGCAAGATCTTCCACGCCACCGATATCGCCATTTCCGCCACCTGCGTGCGCGTTCCCACCTTCTTCGGCCACGCCATGACGGTCTGGGCCGCGTTCACGAACCCCGTGGACCCGGACGAGGCGCGCAGGCTCATCGCCACGGGCGCCGGCGTCACCGTCGTCGATGACCCCGCGAACGAGCAGTACCCCACGCCGATGGATGTCGCCGGCACCGACGCCGTGCTCGTCGGCCGCATTCGCAAGGACACGTCCTGCCCGGGCGCGCTGGCGCTGTGGACCATCACCGACAGCATCCGCAAGGGTGCGGCCACGAACGTGGTGCAGGTCATCGAAGAAGCGGCCCGCCGCAACCTCATCCGCCGCTAGTCAGAACGGGCCGCGCCCGCGGCCCTCCTTTTCTCTTTCCTCGTTTCTCTCTTCTCTCGGCTACCCGCCCGCGGCGCGCACGGTGTTCACCAGAAGCATGGCGCGCGTCATCGGCCCGACCCCGCCGGGAACGGGCGTGATCCACGAGCACACCTCTTTGAGCGCCGGGAAGTCGGCATCCCCCACGAGCCGCCAGCCGCGCTTCCGCGAAGCGTCGTCGATCCGGTTCGTGCCCACATCGATGACAACCGCGCCCGGCCGCACCATGTCCGCGCGCAGCGTGTTCGGCCGGCCCGCGGCCATGACGACGATGTCGGCCTCGCGCGTGTACCGCGCGAGCTCGGGAGTCCCCGTGTGGCAGATCGTGACCGTCGCGTTGCCGAGGTCGCTCTTCTGCGACAGGAGGTTGGCCAGCGGCCGGCCGACAATATTGCTCCGCCCGATGACCACCACGTGCGCGCCCTGCGTCGAAATGCCCGAACGTTTCAACATATGCAGGATGCCGTGCGGCGTGCACGGAAGGTACGTGCGCAGTCCGAGCATCATCCGCCCCACGCTGACCGGGTGGAAACCGTCGACGTCCTTGTCGGGATGTATGGCGTTGAGGACGTCATACTCCATCTTCGCATCCGGCAGCGGAAGCTGGACGAGGATGCCGTGGATCTTCGGATCCGCATTGCACGCTTCCACCACGCCAAGGATTTCCTCGCGCGACGCCGTGGCCGGAAGATG
>JAYRRO010000269.1:0-26140 GCA_041910095.1 Dehalococcoidia bacterium | reverse complement strand
CGCGCAGCCCACGCCGAGCACGCCCAGCGTCAGCCGCTCGCCCGCCCCGTCGGCGAAGGCGCCAATCGGGAAGGCCATGAGCGAGTTCACGCCGAACGCCATCATCGTCAGCGACATCACGCGGCCGAAGTACTCGGGGCGCGAGGTCTGCATCAGGCTGACGTTGTTGAGGAGTTGGAAGCCGCTGGACGACGCGCCGATCATCGCCGCGCTCGCGAGCGCCACGGGGAGGTTCGGCGACATCGCCAGGCAGAGCATGCTGGCCGCCAGCGTGAGGCCGAACATCAGCATCAGCCTCCGGGCCACGAGCACGTTGTCGCGCCCGGCGAGGTAGAGCGTGGTGACAATCCCACCGGTGGCGGCCGACCCATACACGAGCCCAAGCTTGTTGGTGGACTCGCCCAGCACGTTCTCGAGCAGGCCCGGCACAATGGTCTGATACGAAAACCCCGTGACCACCACGCCGACGAACGTCAGAGCCAGGAGCCGCAACTGGCGCTCGTTCCAGACGTAGGCGGCGCCTTCGCGGACGTCGGTCCAGAGGGACGTTCGAGGCCCGCCCGTACGCGGCCGCGTCGGCTGCATCTGCGCGAGCATGGTCACGGTAATGGCGAAGAGGAGCGTCATCACGATGTAGGTACCGCCGCTATCGACCCACGAGATCGCTACGAGCGCACCCGCCAGCAGCGGGCCGACGATGCGCGTGGCGTTGATCGTCAGCTGCTGGAGCGCGACGCCACTCGCGAGCTTGGGCCCGGGCAAAAGTTCCGCGATCCAGGCCTGGCGCGTCGGGCCCATGATCGCGAACATGCCGCCCAGGACGAGCGTGCCCCCCGTGAGCATCCAGATGGTGATGGCACCGCTGATCACGAGCACGCCGATCACCGCGAAGAGCAGGCCGATCATCGACTGGCTGAACATGAGCAACCGGCGCTTGGACATGCGGTCGCTGAGGCTGCCGCCGATGGGCCCGAGCGAGAGCATCGAGATGCCCGTGCCAAGCGCGACGAGCCCCACTGCGCTGTTCTTCCCCGTCAGGTCGAAGGCGATCTTCCCCTGGACGACCTGCATCATGCCGAATGCGAGCTGCGCGAGCGTCGTGCCGATGAACAGCAGCCGGTACTGCCGCTCGGCCAGCACGGGCGCCTTCCGCGTGAGAAACGATCCGAGGCCGAAGGTGGTCACGTCCTCGCAGCCTACCAGCAGGCGGTGGGCCGGGGCCATAGTGTGGGCCACGTGAATTGCCGGTTTCACCGCCGCTGGCACCGCCAGGCGTTCACAAATGAACGTCTCAATGCGCGAACACATCCTCGATGCGCGTGATCCGGACCGAGCCGGGCGTAAGCCCGAGTTCGAGCACGCCGGCCACAGCGTCCTCCGCGAGCACGTCCTCCGGTTTCGGAGAGTCGTACGCCAAAGACGACCGTGCGCCGGAAAGGAGCTCGTCGCGGAGGCCCGCGGCGTCCTTCGCAACCATGACGACGCTGAGGCTTTCGCCCGAAAGGTGGCGCCGTACGGCGGCGTTGACGTCCGCCACCGTCAGTGCCGCGAGCCGTTCGCGCATGGTCTCAACGAAGTCCCCGATGCCGTGCCAGCGGCTGTCCAGCGCATACCCGAGCTGCTGGTCCTGCGTCTTCGTCATCAGGTAGACGTTCTTCATAAGGTAGGCGCGCGTGGCCTCGAACTCCCCTTCCGGGATGCCGTTCGCGACCAGGTTGCGGAGTTCGTATATCGCCAGCTTGAGCGCGAACACGGCGGTGGCGGGAACCAGCGGCCGCAACCAGACCTCGAACAGCTGGTGGCGGCGTCCGAGGTTCGCATCGGGGAAGAACTGGTACATGCCACGCGGGAACGCCTCGATGTAGGCGTAGTCGCCGTAGTTCAGACCGCGAAGCTCCCTCAAGCGCTGATAGAGCCGGCCGTTCGAGGCGCGGTGTTCCCCAAGCCAGGAGCGCGCCAACCAGAGTGCCGCGAAGTCCGGGTGAGCACGCGTGACATCGATCGCATGGCCGAACGACACCGCGACCGCACGCGTCTCTTTCTCGATGATTTCGACCTCGATCCCGTTCGCCCGTCGGGGCGTGACGATGGCGGGCGATGCTGCGGACCCGGTCGGCAGACGCGAAACGTCCTCCTTGAGGCGCGCCGCGAGTTCTCCCGGGAAGTCGCCCGCGAGGCCGAGGCTCACGTTCGCGCGCACGAATCGCTCCGCGACCCAGGCGCGCACGTCATCCAGCGTGATCGCGTCGATGCCGGCGACGGTGCCTTCGGCCGGGTGGCCATACCCGCTCCCCGCGAAGACCAGGCCCTGCAGCCGCTCTTTCCCCAGCTCCTCGTCGTTGTTCGCGCGCAGGTCCTCGATGAGTTCGCTGCGCTGCTGGTCCTTCAGGCGGGCGAAGTCCTCTTCGCGGAAACCGGTGGCGGTGAGTTGCGGGAGCACGATGTCGAGGAAACGTGCGAGGTTGTCCCGGTGAATCACGCCGCTGAAGGTGGTCATCTCGCGGTCGACCCGGGCGCCGAAGCTGCCCGCCATGGGGAAGAGCGCGCGCGTGATCTCGTCGATGCGCATGCGCTCGCTTCCGGCGTCCGAGACCATCGAGGCGGCCAACTGCGCGAGGCCCTCCTTGCCAGCAGGGTCATGGGCCGAGCCCACCGTGAAGAGCAGCTTGAACCGCAGCTGCCCGGACGGGGTGGGCTGTTCGACCAACGGGACATCGAGGACCGGCGCCGTTACGGGAGCGCGCACGACCATGGGCGCGGCCAGCAGCCCCGCCGGGGCCTCGCCTTCCGCGAGTGTCGTCAGCAACGCGTTCTCATCCGTGATGAAGCGCCGGGCGGCCGCGAGCACATCCTCCGGGGTGAGGGCGTCGTAGGCGCGAAAGAGCGCGTTCAGCGTGTCGAATGACCTCTCGAAACGCACGTATCGCGCAAGCGTGGCGGCCACCGCGTCGGAGTTGTCGAGCGTGCGCGCGAAGCTGTACCGGGCGTTGGTTTTCGCATCCGCCAGCCGCCCGGCATCAACCGGTTTCGCGCGTGCGGCGGCGAACTCGGCGGCGATGGCGTCGCGCACGTAGCCGCAGTCCGCGGGGTCTTTCACGCGGGCCATGACGCTCGCGAGCGGCGCATCCTGCGCGGAGGGCAGATACGGGAAGAGCTGGTCGACCTTCTGCTCCTGTTCGACCAGCCGCCGGTAGAGTTCCGAAGTCTCGCCGAAATGGAGGTCCAGGAGCACATCCAACGCCGCGTACGACGGGTGCGTTGTGGAGAACGCGGGCCCGTGAAAGGCGAGGGTGACCCACGGGAGCGCCGGCGAGGGCCAGGCGACGTGGGCGGTCACGGCTGCGCGCTGGGGCGGTTCCTGCGGGATCGCGACGCTCGCGCCCGCCCCAGGCCGCCACGCGCCCCAGTGCCGCTCGATGAGCGCGGCGGTGGCTTCGAGGTCGAGGTCGCCGGCGACGATCACCGTGGTGTATTCCGGACGGTACCAGCGTTCGAAGAAGGTTCGCGAATAGGCGAACTGGTTGGGCATGTCCTCGATGTCGCGGAGGAAGCCCATGGTCACATGCTTGTAGGTGTGGGTCGTGAAGGCGGCTTCGCGCTGGACTTCGAGGAGTTTGGTCAGCGGATCGCTCGCGCTCTTGTTGTACTCGCCGAGAATGGCAAGCGCCTCGGTGCGGAAGTCCGCCTCGGTGTACGCCAGGTTCATGAAGCGGTCCGCTTCGAGCTCGAGGACCGTCTCGAGGTCCTCGGCCGCGCAGGTGACGTGGTAGTTGGTGTAGTCGTCGGTGGTGTAGGCGTTCTGCCGCGCGCCCGTGCGCGTGAGGATGGCCTGGTAGGCATCCGGCGGGAAGCGCTTCGTGCCCCGGAACATCATGTGCTCGAAGAAGTGAGCAAAGCCGGACTTCCCGGGTTCGACCTCGTTGCGCGACCCCGTCTGGACCGGGATCTGGAGGGACACGAGGTGCGGAAAACCGGTGTTGACGGTGATGACGCGCAGGCCATTCACGAGCGTCCGCTCGAGATGCGGGAAGGGGATGACGTCGCCAGTGGCCACGCGCTGCTCCGGGGCGGGAAGTGCAGCGATGGTACCGCACGCGGCCGCCGCGTTATGCCGCCCACGGCGATACTGCTCTCATGCGCGAACTAATATCCGCCGGTGCCATCGCCACGCGGGTGGGCGAACTGGGCCGCCAGGTCGCGCGCGACTACCGGGAATCGCCCGGCCTGGTGCTGGTGGGCGTGCTGCGCGGGTCGTTCTGCTTCCTGGCCGACCTCGCCCGCGCCATCGACCTGCCCCTGCGCGTGGACGTGATCGCCCTTCGCAGCTACGCCGGCGAAACGGGCGGGGCGGTGGAGGTGCTGGCCGGGCCGTTCGATTCCGTCGAGGGCGCGGACGTATTGCTCGTCGAGGACATCATCGAACGCGGGACGACGATCGCCCGGGCCGCCGCGATACTCAAAGCGAAAGGCGCCCGCTCTGTCGAGGTGTGCGCGCTGCTCTGGAAACCGTCCGGAGGCGGAGAGCCGGGGCGCTACACGGGCTTCGAAATCCCGGACGCGTTCGTCGTCGGATACGGGCTCGACCTCGATCAGCGGTACCGCAACCTTCCGTTCATCGGCGTGCTCGACGATCCAGGGCGGCAGGCCCCGGCATAGCCGCTGCGCGCGCGGCGGGATACTCGGCCAATGCGACTCCTCCTCGTTCGCCACGGACAGTCCGAAGGGAACGCCGCGGGCATCGTCCAGGGGTCGATGGACTTCGGCCTGACTGAGCTGGGGGAGTTGCAGGCACGCGTCACGGCCGAGCGGCTGGCCCGCGAGGACGTCCAGCGCATCGTTTCGAGCCCGCTGAAGCGCGCCGCCGACACGGCCCGGGCCATCGGCGAGTGCCTCGCCACCCCGGTGGAGTACCGCGATGGCCTGCGGGAGTACGACATCGGCGAAGCGAGCGGGCTCACGGCAGCGCAGATTCGCGAGCGCTTTCCCGAAATCGCGGAGGCGCGCCGCAGGGGCGAACGGCTGCCGTTCCCGGGCGAAGAGGGCCGCGGGGTCTTTCACGAGCGCCTGCACGCCGTGCTTGCGGACCTTCAAGCGCTCGGCGGCACGACCGTTGCCGTGGCGCACGGCGGCGTGGTGGGCGCCATATGCCAGATCGTGGTCGGCCTGGGCCCGCGCCATCGCGGGCTCTTCGAGGCTGCGAACTGCTCGCTCACCGAGATCGTCCAAGACGCGGGCGGACGGCTCGTCATCGCCCGCCACAACGATACCTGCCACCTCGAAGGCCTCGTCACCCGCATCGACCGCGGCTGAGGCTCAGCCCATCACCATGTTGATCCAGCCGTTGACCGAGACGAAGAGGAAGCCCGTGCCCCCGGCGGGGTGAAAGACGGCCTCGACGCCCTCGATGACCTCGACGGCGCCCACGTTCTTCAGGACCCAGGCGTGGTTGCCGGTGCTGGTCACATCCACCCGGCGCAGCGATGGCCAGAGCACCATGGTGACGCCGTCCGCGGCACCGGCGGGGGTGATGCGGAACACGGGTGTGTCATCCGGGGAGTACGGCTCAACGGCCGCTTCGACGGCGAAGAGGGCCGCGATCGCAGCGACCGCGTTGGCGTCGAGGGCGTCGAACGAGCGGCGCCCGGCCATCAGCGTTCAAGCTCAACGAGGCTGCCGTGGTGGTGCACCAGCCGCCATCGGCCGTCCTCAAGCACGAAGACGTTCGTGGCGACCACAGGCGACCCGCCCACCAGTTCGCGGCACGCTACCACCGCCACCTCTCCAAGAACGGAGACATATTCCCCGCCCGCGACGACTCGCGCCTGCGCGGGGTTGGCCAGCAGCGCAAACCAGCTGGCCATCACCTGTCCGCGCGTGGTGAGCAGGTTGCCCCGGGGGTGGATGCACGAGACCGGCGCACGCCGTGCCCAGACGACATCCATGGAGGCGGTGTCCCGGTCGTTGAAGGCCGCGTAGAACGCGGCGTTCGCGCCGAGCACCGCCTCCGTCGCGGCGTCCATGGGGAGGGGTGCTAGCCCTGCGCCTGCTTCGCGGCGAGGCGCTGCTGCACTTCGATGATCATGTTGGCGATCATCTTCGCGTGCGGGAACGGCTTCCAGCCCGCGGGGCTGTTGTAGTAGCGGGTGCCGGCCTGATACTCGTCGGGCTCGCGCTCGCCATACTCGACATCGATCCCGTTCACGCGGATGCTGGGCGAGCCGAGGAACTTCTTGGTCTTGGCATCCTCGCTATCCATGACCTCGGTATAGACCACTTCGGCGTCGGCCTCGGTGGCTTCGATGGCCTGGCTGAGGGCCTCCTCGGCATCCTTGCCGCGGCCCGTGCTCTTGGAGTACATGAAGTCAATTCGGAGGGGCATCTACTCTGGTCTCCCTGTCCCGGGTTCGGATCCCGGAAGTTCGTGTGCAAGGCCGCCCAGGGCGCGAAGGCGCGCGGCGGCGGCAGCTTCGAAACCGAGGCTGCCGGGGTCGTAATACTGTGCCACCCCCAACTCTTCCGGCAAATATCGTTCGCCCTGCGCGAAGTGCCCCGGTTCGTTGTGCGCATAGCGATACCCGGCGCCGTACCCCATGCCCTTCATGAGGCCCGTCGGCGCATTGCGAAGATGCATCGGGACGGGGAGATGCGCGGTCGCGAGCGCCGCCCCCTTCGCCCGCTGGTACCCCGCGTAGGCGCTGTTGCTCTTTGGGGCGAGCGCGAGGTACGTCGCGCATTCGGCCATCGGGATCCAGCCCTCGGGCATGCCGACAAAATGTACGGCCTGCTGGCACGAGACCGCGAGCATCAGCGCCCGCGGGTCGGCCAGCCCGATATCCTCGGCGGCGGCGATGACCATGCGCCGGACGATGAAGAGCGGTTCCTCGCCCGCCTCCAACATGCGCGCGAGCCAGTACAGGGTCGCGTCCGGGTCTGACCCCCGGATGGACTTGATGAACGCGGAGATGGTGTCGTAGTGGTAGTCGGCCTGGCGGTCGTGGTACGGCCGCCGGTCCTGTAACGCCTGCTGAACCTCCCCCACGCCGATGACGCCGCCTTCCGCGGTCATTCCGGCGGCGATTTCGAGCGCGGTCAGTGCCGCGCGGCCGTCGCCGTTCGCGCCCTGCAGCAACAGCGCGCGCGCATCCGGCGCGAGCGAAAGCAGCCTTCCGCCCACGCCTCGCTGTTCATCTGCGAGCGCGCCATCGACCACCCTTCCGAGGGCGGCGTCATCGAGTGCGTGGAGCCGAACCACGCGGGCGCGGCTCAGAAGCGGCGCTACAACCTCGAACGACGGGTTCTCAGTGGTCGCGCCGATGAGGGTGAACGTGCCGTCTTCGACGTAGGGCAGGATCACGTCCTGCTGGGCCTTGTTGAAGCGGTGGATCTCATCGATGAAGACGACCGTGCGCACGCCCGCCGCGCGGCGGGCAGCGGCTTCGGAGACGACTCGGCGCAGGTCCGCCACGCCCGACGAGACCGCGGAGATGGCGACGAACTCGGCCGAGACCTGGCCCGCGAGCAGGCGGGCGAGCGTCGTCTTCCCGCAGCCGGGTGGCCCCCAGAGGATGATCGACGGCAACGTGCCGCGTTCGACCGCCGAGCGCAGCATCGAACCGGGGCCAACTGCCTTCTCCTGCCCGGCGAACTCCTCCAGCGTCCGTGGGCGCATGCGCGCGGCGAGCGGGGCATCGCCCGGAGGAGGCTCGGCGGCGCCACCGATCAGCGAGGGCTGGACCCCCGCCGGGCCATTTCCGCGTCCCCTGCGGCCTCGTCCCATCACGGCTCCTTCTCTGCGTGCCATCCTATCTCCCCGGGGGAGAACTCGCCCCGCGACCGGGAGCCAGGGTGCAGAATAGGCGGAGAGGCGGCCGTTCCCGCCGGAGGCTCCCATGCTCTCACGCGTTGACCGGGTCCAGCTCGTGGTGGACGACCGTGCAGCAGCAACCGAAACGTTCGGCGCACTCTTCGGCGCCCGGAAGGTGAGCGAAGACACTTCCGGCCTGCTCAACGCGCGCCGGACGACCGTCCAGGCGGGCATCAGCCTTTTCGAGCTCCTTGAGCCCGCCGGTCCGGGCCCGGTCCAGGAGTTCTCGGCGCAGTGGCGCGGCGGTCTCTATGGTGCGGTCTTCGCGACACCGGACATCCCCGCGATGGCCCGCCACCTGGATTCCCAGCAGGTGTCCTTCGCCTCCGAAGGCGATGCGCTGGTGCTCGCCGCGGGCGCCACCCACGGCATGCCCACCACCATCGTTCGCGACGAGCCACGCGAGCCGGTGGGCCACATTCGCTGCCTGTACGAGGTAACCAACCCTGTGGCCGACTGGCAGGACACCGCCGCGCTCTACACCCGGATCTTCGGCCTCGACCCCACGCAGTACTCGCCCATCGAGAGCAGCCTCTACGGCTACCGAGGCACGCTCACGCTCTTCGACCCGCCCGCGCGGCTGGACCGGATCGAGATCACGCAGACATCGGGCGGCCTCGCAATGGACCGCTTCTACCAGCGCCGGGGCCCGGGCCTCTACATGTGCTACGTCGAAACGGATGACGTGCCCGCTCTCGCCGGGCGGCTGCGCGCCCGAAACGCCCGGTTCACGGACAATACCGACCGCCCACCCGAGGACGGCCTCTTCGTCCACCCGAGCGCGCTTCACGGGATGCTCATGGGCGTCAGCAAGACGGACTTCGCCTGGGTCTGGAGCGGACGGCCGGAGCTGGCGGGCGAGGGCGCCGCGGAGCGCTACCGGGCGCACTGAGCGGCGGTCAGTTCAGCAGCAACACCGCCATCGCCGTTATGAGGAAGCCCCCGACGGCGACCAGGATCTGCGGGTCGGTGAACAGGATCTGGTCCGGGGCGTCCGTCCGGCGGGGGCCGTTCAGGAGCAGCAGGTAACGGAACAGGCCGAAGGCGACGAACGGGATCGTCCACGCCATCGAGCCGTTCGCGGGGACATACGTGGATTCGATCGTGTAGAGGGCGTACCCGAGGAGCGCCGTCGATGCGCTGATGATGAGCAACTGGCTGAGGATCTCGCCGCTGTATTGCGCGAGCGCCGGGCGGTGCTGGATGGCCTCGGGGCCGAGCTGGCGGTATTCGGCCCAGCGCTTGCTGCAGGCGAAGAAGAAGGCGCCGAAGCTCGTGCAGACGTAGAGCCAGGGACTGATCGCCACGTCGATCACGAGGGCACCGCCGACCGCGCGGGCCGCCACGCCACCCGACAGGATGAGCACGTCCAGGATCGCCACCTTCTTGAGCTCGAACGAGTAAGCGATCATCACGGTGGCGTAGCCCAGCAGGACGGCGCCCGCGCCGGGGTCGAGCACGAACGCGGCGGGGATGGCGGTCGCGAGCAGCGTGGCTGCCACGGCCTTCGCGGTACGAGTGGACACCGAACCGCTGGCGATGGGCCGGAAGCGCTTGCGCGGGTGGTACATGTCGGCGCCGCGGTCGAGCACGTCGTTGATGAGATAGGTCGCGCTCGCGACCAGCGACCAGAGGAAGAAGAGCGCAAGCGACCGCCAGAGCAGGGGCCACCAGCTATCGACATCTCCCGGGGTCCAGGCGTGCCCGGCGCTGAAGGCGAGCGAGGCGAACACGAGCGTGTTCTTCGGCCACTGGTAGGGCCGCATCGCGACGACAAGGGACGCCAGCGCGCCGCGCTGCACCGGAACGTGAAGCGAATCGGCGGTTAGCGCGTGATCGCGGCCCATCGCTCCTCCATGCGCGGCATTCGTCCGGCCCTCGCGGCCTCGTAGCGCCCGTGCCCGGCACCGGCGACGCGTGCTCCCCGGGGCCCGGCCTCGCGCAGGGCAGCGACGACGCGTTCGGGCGGAGTCATGCGCGTAGCGTACGGTGGGCATGCCGTTCGGGGGAATCGGGGACAAGACGAAGGTATGGCAAGGTAAGTGCGCGCATTGCGCGGCCGCCGGGGCCACGTCTAGCGTTACGCCGTGGCCCGAGTTCGCGCCGATGTGCTCCTTGTCCAGCGTGGCCTCGCCGATACGCGCGAGCGCGCCCAGCGGCTGATCATGGCCGGGCGCGCGCGCGTGGGCACGACAACGCTGGTCAAAGCCGCGACGATGCTCGATGAGGACGCCCCGATCGAGGTCGCCGAGCCGGAGAAGTACGTCAGTCGCGGAGGCCTCAAGTTGGAGGCGGCGCTGGACGCCTTCGCGATCGACCCCGCGGGCAGGGAATGCCTCGACCTCGGTGCTTCGACGGGCGGCTTCACCGACTGCCTGCTTCAGCGCGGCGCCAGGAGCGTCATCGCCGTGGACGTGGGCCGCGCGCAGCTGCACATGAAGCTGCGCGACGACGCACGGGTGACCCTGCTCGAAGGCGTCAACGCCCGGGCCCTGCCGGAACTGCCCCCCGTCGGGCTCTTCGTCGCCGACCTCTCGTTCATTTCGCTGCGAAAGGTGCTCCCCTCGGTGGCATCGCGGGTGGCGCCGGGGACCGAGGGCGTGGTGCTGCTCAAACCCCAGTTCGAGGCGGGGCCGAGGGACGTCCCGCGCGGGGGCGTCATCCGCGACCCGGCGGTGCAGGAGCGCGTGCTCGGCGACTTCCTCGCCTGGCTCGAGGCGGAGGGATGGTCTCGGGACGGGGTCATCCCCAGCCCCATCCGGGGCGGCGATGGGAATCTGGAGTATCTTGTGCACGTGCACACGCCCGCCGGCGCGGAGGCGCCATGCTGAGCCGCGCCGTCATCTTCCATCACCCCCAGAGCGAGGGCGCCGCTTCGCTCGCCCGCCAGCTCCAGCGCGAGATGGAACGGCATCATGTGACGGCCGCTGTCTCCGATGTCTGGGCGCCCGATGGCCCGAGCCACGTGGACGGCGCCGGGCTCATCGTCTGCATCGGCGGCGATGGTACCGTCCTGCGGGGCGCTCGCATCGCCATCCCCCACGGGACGCCTATCCTTGGCGTGAACATGGGCCGCCTCGGGTTCCTCACGGACATGAGCCCGCGCGACCTGTTCAACCACCTCGAGCGCATCCTCGCCGAGGACTGGCGCCTCGAGGAGCGTTACATGGTGCGCACTGACCTGATCGACGGGCCCGAGTCGCCGCACGTGACCTTTCACGGGCTGAACGACATCGTCATCAGCAGGCAGTCCCCGGGACGGCCCATTTATGTGGACCTGCGCATCGACGGCGCGCGCGTCGCGAACTACCGCTGCGACGGCATCATCGTCTCGACGCCGACGGGCAGTACGGGGTATTCGCTCAGCGCCGGGGGGCCAATCCTCGCGCCGACGGAGCACCACCTCGTGGTCACGCCGGTCTCGGCGCACCTCGCGCTCGGCCGTTCCCTGGTGCTCCAGCCGGACTCCATCGTCGAAATGCGGGTGACCTCCGACCACGGGGCAATCCTCTCGGTGGACGGGCAGGAGGACCTTCCAGTGGCCTCGGGCGCGACGCTCTTCGCGCGCAGCAGCGAGCACGTGACCCGCTTCGTCCGCTTCCGCGACCCGTCCTCCTTCTACGCCGACCTCGCCGAGAAGCTCGAATTCCAGCTTTCGAGCGCCATGCACCCGCGTGCTTGAACGCCTCACGGTCCGCGACTTCGCCGTCGCCCGTGCGGTCGAACTGGAGCCGGGGCCGGGGCTGACGGTGTTCACCGGCGAAACGGGCGCCGGGAAGTCCCTTATCGTCGACGCGCTCGCATTCGTGTTCGGCGCGCGGCGCGGCCGCGAGGTGGTCGCGAGCGGCGCCGAGCGGGCGACCGTGTCGGCGCGGCTCGCGGACGGGCCAGAGCTGGAGCGGACAATCGGCCTCTCGGGACGCAGCAGTGCGCGCTGCGATGGCCAGCCGGTGCAACTGGAGCAGCTCCAGGCCGCGGGTGACTCCGCGATCGACATCCACGGCCAGTCCGAGCAGCTCGGAATCCTCAAGCCCTCGGTCCAACTGCGCCTGCTCGACCGCTACGCGGGGCTCGAATCCGAGCAGGCGACGGTGGCACGACTGGCGAGCGAGCTGCGCGACGTCCGCCGCCGCCTGCGCGCGCTGCGCACGGATGCACATAGCCGCGAGCGGCTGGTCGAGCAGCTCACCTTCGAGACGACCGAGATCCGCGACGCTGCCCTCATACCGGGCGAGGACGAGACGCTGCGCCAGGAGCAGTCACGGCTCGCGGGCGCAGGCCGCATTCTGGAGGACGTCGCCGCCGCGGACGCGGCGCTCGATGCCGCCCCTACGGGCGAAATCGCCGCAGCCGTGAACGACATCGCGAGCCGGGACAGCGAAGCCGCCCACCTGGCGGACCTCGCAGCCATGCTCGAGACCAGCGCGACCGACCTCGCGCGGGCGCTCCGGCGGTACCGCGACACCGTCGAGGAGGACCCGGAGCGGCTCGCGGCTATCGGCGCGCGGCTCGACATCATTGCGCGCCTGCGCCGCAAGTACGGGGAGACGGTCGAGGAGATCCTGGCGTACCTCGGGGACGCCGAGGCCCGGCTCGCCGCGCTCTCGGACGCGGGCGATTCGGCGGAGGTGCTGGAGGGGCGAGAAGCCGAGCTTCGCGTGCAGCTCGGCGGGGCAGCGGAGCAACTTTCGCAGGCGCGGCGGCACGCAGCAGGGGAGCTCGTGGCCGCCATCGCCCTGGAGCTCGAACATCTCGGCATGGGCGGCGCGGCGCTCTCGGTGGGCTTCGGCTGCGAAGACGCCTCCGACGGCGTGCCTGTCGCCCTCCCGGACTACGAGGTCATCGGGCCGGCACAGGAAGCCATGGCCGCGACGGGCGAAGCGTTCGATCGTGCGTTCACGGACATGGGCGTGGACCGCGCCGAGTTCCTGGTTTCGTTCAACCGCGGCGAGAGCCCGCGCGCCCTGGGTGCGGTGGCGTCCGGGGGCGAGACATCGCGCTTCCTGCTCGCGCTCACGGCGGTGCTTGGCGCCGCCGCCGAGCCGCGCACCATCGTGTTCGATGAAGTTGACGAGGGTGTGGGCGGCCGCGCGGGCGCGCTGGTCGGTGCGGCGCTGGCCCGGTTGGCGAAGCGGCACCAGGTCCTGTGCATCACGCACCTGCCGCAGGTGGCCGCCTTCGGAGACCGGCAGTTCGTGGTCGAAAAGAAGACCGATGGCGCGCGAACGTGGTCAGAGGTGCGGCTCCTGAACGATACGGAGCGCGTCGAAGAGCTGGCGGCGATGCTCGGCGGCGTCTCTGGCGCGACACGGGACGCCGCCCGCGAACTGCTCGCCGCCGCGCGCTAAGGCGAGGCCGGGGACGCGAAAAGGGAGCCTCGCGGCTCCCTCGTCGAACGTGCCCGGGGTGTGGTCAGGCCAGGGCGGCCTTTGCCTGTGACGCGAGCTGCTCGAACGCGTCCGGGCGGGTCACCGCGAGGTCCGCGAGTGCCTTGCGGTCGAGTTCGACGCCGGCGACCTTCAGGCCGTGGATGAGACGGCTGTAGCTCAGGCCGTGGAGGCGGGCGGCGGCGTTGATGCGCATGATCCAGAGGGCGCGGAAGTCGCCCTTGCGGTCGCGGCGGTCAACGTAGTTGTACCGCAGCGCGTGGATCATGCTCTCCTTCGCGCGCTTGATGAGGCGGTGGCGCTGGCCATGGTGGCCCTGGGTGCGCGAAAGAACGATCTTGTGACGGCGGTGCGACGCAACGCCGCGCTTGACTCGGGTCATCTCGGGTCTCCTGGAGGCCCGGCTCTACTGGCCGGCCAGCAGCCGTTCGACGCGCTTCTCCGAAGTCGGATGCAGCTCGACGGTACGGCCGTACGCAACGGTCACGGGCTTGCGCTTCTTCCGGCGGAAGTTATTGCGGCTCCCGTACATACGCATAATCTTGCCGCCGCCGGTTACGCGAAAGCGCGAGGCGGCGCCCTTGTGGGTCTTGAGCTTGGGCACGTCTACTCTCCTGCGGTGACGGGCGCGGCCTCATCGGCCGTGTCCTCGTCATCCATCTCCTCTTCGTCCTCTTCGTCCTCGCCGACCACCCGCGCTTCCGCGGCGGCCTTCGCCACGGCTTCGTCCTCTTCCTCCTCCTCCACCGGTTTCCCGGAGGCGGCGGCGGCAGCGGCCTGGGCGCGCGCGAGGGCGGCGATCTTCTTTTTATCAGGCGCGAGGATCATGGTCATGTGCCGGCCCTCGAGCATCGCGTCCTTTTCGATGACGGCGATCTCGTCGAGGCTCTTGAGCACGCGATCCAGGAGTCCCTTGCCGATCTGGGGATGGGTGATTTCGCGGCCGCGGAACATGACCGTGACCTTCACCTTGTCGCCCTGCTTCAGAAGCTTCTTCGCGGTGCGCGTCTTGAAGTCGATGTCGTGGTCGTCGATTTTCGGCTTCATGCGCACTTCGCGCAGCTGCATGTTGACCTGGTGCTTCTTCGCCTCGCGGTCCTTCTTGGACTGCTCGTACTTGAACCTGCCGAAGTCCATGAGCCGGGCTACAGGCGGACTCGCCTGGGCTGCCACTTCGACGAGATCGACATCACGCTGCCGGGCCATGGCAATGGCCTCGGAGGTGCGGACGACCCCGACCTGGCGACCCTCTTCGTCGATCAGGCGGACTTCCGGGACGCGGATACGCTCGTTGATCCGCGGCTCGGGGGCTACTGGCTTCGGTGGTGGCTTTGGTCGCTTCCTCAAACTTCTTCCCAGGTGAATTCGGAACGGACTCGAATCATACCATCCCGCCGCGAAGGCTGTACATTCGGGGATGTCCCCGATGCCACAATCGCGTCACACACCCGCGGCCGCGCCCGCGCCGCCCTTCGTCTTGCCAAAGAAGCGAGCATTGATCTCGGTGTACCGGGCCCACTGGTCGGGCAGGTCGTAGTACGAAAAGATGGCGCTCACCGGGCATACCAGCTCACACGCGCGACAGTCGATGCAGAGGTCCGCATCGATGTAGTACTGGTTGGATTCCTCGGTCGTTTGAATGGCCTGTGTCGGGCACACGTCGAAGCAGGCGCCATCCTTCACCCCGATACATGGTTCGGCGATGACATAGAACATGCGCGGCATCGTACGGGCAGCGCGCCGCGCGCGGAACGGCCCTCCGGCCGTAGGATGCGGGCATGGCGGACACGCAACGCGCTCCCCTCGCGCCACACGAGCCATCCCCCGGCCAGGCGAGCAATCCCGGCCCGAACCAGGGAGACCCGGCGTCCGGGTGCGTTTCCGTGGTCATCCCCGTGCGCGATGACCCGGCCGTCGTGCGGACCGTCGAGGGCGTCCTCGCGGCGCGCGCCGGGTTCGCCGGGACGATCGAGGTGATCGTCGTCGATCACTGCTCCCAGCCCGGGTTCGAGGCAGTGCTGGCCCGCCTGCCCGAAGGCGTCCGCGTGCTGCGCAGCGACGCGGGGACCGTCTACAGCGCGCGAAACGAGGCCGTCCGCCTGGCCAGCGGCGAGGTCATCTTCTTCACGGATGCCGACTGCGAGCCCGTGCCTGGCTGGATTGCGGAGGGCCTGGAGCACGTCGCGCGCGGCGCCGACATTGTCCAGGGGTTCTCCGGCAGTTCGGCGAATGGCCGCGGTGATGCCCTCATCCAGTGGCGTTACGAGGCCCACTATCGCCGGCTCCGCCCGGGCGTCAGTACCGAGTGCGACACGCGCAACCTGGCCGTGCGGCGTTCGGTGTTCGAGCGCGTGTGCTTCAACGGCGCATGGCGGCGCACCTCGGATACCGAGTTCGGGCTCGTCGCCGAGCGCGAAGGCGCGCGCGTTGAGTACTGCCCGGCGATGCGGGTCCAGCACAGCCATAATTCGGACCTGCGCATCTTCGTGGCGAAGCAAATCTGCCACGGCTGGGGCGCTCAACGGATCATGCGCGAACAACCCGGCGTGCGATGGCATGGGGCGCATCTGCGCGCGGTGGCAGCCGCCTCGCACACGGTCGGGCGTTGGCCCTTCAACGCCTGGGGCGCCCCCCTCGTCGCGTGGGTGGCGCTCTCGGGGGCATCGTTGCTCGAGCGTTCGGGCACCGTGCTCCCCTTCCGGGTCCAGGCCGCACTGCTCACAGCCCTCGACAAGGGAGGGGCGCTCGCGGGCCACCTCATGTACGAACGGGGTGGCGATGAGCCACGGCCTTCGGCGTTGTCGGGCCGAGCGATCCTGGATTAGCCGCCGAGCCGGGCGCGAACCGCCTCCACGGCCGCCACCACGGCGGCGCCGTCCTCGAACGACGGGAGGGACGCGGGTTCCTCGCCGCGAAGGCGGGCGGCCCACTCACCGAGCATGACCGCGACCGCGGTGACGGCAGGGTCAGGGCGCCGCAGCGCGCGGCGGGCGGCCGAGGCAAGCAGCGACGGCGGCCCGGCGTGGCGCGTACGGCCGTCGACGCGGATCGCCTCCCGATACGCGCCCGGCCAGTCGAGAACGGCGCGCACGGCCGCGCCGTTCGCCATGGTCAGGTCGATCGCCACGCCCTTCGCGTGCGGTTCGGCCAGCACAGTGTCGATCGGCGCCCGCACGAGGAATCGCGCCAGGTCGAGCACGTGCGGGGCGAGGTCCTCCAGCGGCGGTGCCGTGCCCTCCACGGGATCCCAACCTGCCGGGTCCGACCGCAGCCGGATCGAGACATCCCACGCGCGGCCGCCGGCTGCCGCGGCTCGATAGGCGGGCCAGTACCGGCGGGTGAATGCGGGGGTCAGCAGGCCGGCCGCGCCCCCGGCGCGCAACTCCTCCACTTCGGCGGAGGACGCGGCCATGGGCTTTTCCACGAGCGCGGGGACGCCGCGAGCGAGGGCGAGCGAGGCATCCGCGAGGTGCCGCGACGGCGGCGTGAGCACGACCAGGCCATCCAACTCGACGCGGTTGAGCAACTCCTCCACAGAGCCCGCGCGCACCGCCGCCGGCGGGACATGCGCGAACCGTTCGAGCCGGGGCTCGGCCACTCCCACGACGGAGAGGTCGCGCCTCCCCATGAGGGCCGGCAGGTAGAGCCGCTCGAAGACGCGCCCGGCGCCCGCGATACCGATTCGGAGGGCGCTCATCGGAGGAAAGGCTCCCCTTCCAGTTCCGGCCGGATGGCCAAACCGAAGCGTGAAAGGACCGTCGGGGCGAAGTCCAGCGCATCGACGCCGTCCCGCGCGGGCGAGGAACCATCGGCGGGGCGCACGAAGGCGAATCCCTCGCCGGTGTGGACGCCGTTGCGCGCCTCGGCGACGAAGTTCGGCACCACCGTCCCGTCGGGCAGTTCGATGCTCGCGACCCTCTCGACGGCGGGGTTGGGCATCACCAGGGCATCGGGGAGACGGTGCGCACGGGGGCCCGGGTGCGACTCCTGCGGTCGCAGCATCTCGACGAAGGCCTGCATGCCGCCGTCCGTCCGCGAGGCGAGAGACGCCTCCTCCAGCCGGGCGAGGAGGTCGCGCGCCTCGGCTTCGTCCACAACCCCGTCCGCGTCCCGCCCACGGAGGTTGATGCGCACGGCAAAGGAGCTGTCGTGGGCGACCGTGAAGATGCGGTCCTGCTGCGAGATTCCCTGCGTCGTGGTCTGGCCGAAACGGCGGTTTCGAACGGCGGGCGGGAGCGCGAGCCAGACGCGGTCCTGCAGGTCCGCGGGCATGAGGTCGCGGATGCGACGGACGAGATCGCGCGCGGGCGGATCGGTGGCCACCGGGCGGCCGCCGGCAAACGCAGCCAGCGCGCGGCCGAGGTTCGCGTAATCGACCTGGGCGTCCATGCCGTGCAACCCGAACAGGTACACATCGCAGCCCGGCCCGGCGGCCTGGACGATGCGCGGGAACGCCTCGTCCAGCGGCTCGATGATCCGCCGCAACGCCTCATCCGCGGTGAGGCCGTCCCCGAGGTCCTCGCCCTCGGCGGCGAGGTAGTGGCCCGCCTTATGCGTCTCGGAGTACGTGGCGATGCACAAGTCCCAGTCCGTTCGGCCGGCGAAATCCTCCAGGAGCCGCGAGCGCAGTCGCGCGCCCTCGACCATCGCATCGCCCATCGCGCGCTTGGCGGCTGGCTTCATCGAGTGCATCGTGTCGGCCTGGAGTGGGTGACGGCCATATCGCCTGCGAATCGCGGGGAGGAGCCGCTCCGGGTAGGAAACCGGCTCCATCTCGTCGTGCAGGCCCCAGCCGTTCGCGGTCCACACGCCGGGACGGCGCAGCGCGGGCGTGTAGGGCACATCGAACACCGCGACTTTTCGGCCGGCCTCGACAAGGTGGAGCCAGAAGGGGTCATAGTGGAAGGCGCCGTGGCTGTTCCGCACGTAGCGGCCCTCCTCGGCGAGCCACTGCGTCCACCAGTAGATGCCGTGGTGCCCCGGGCCCTGGCCCATCGCGAACGTGGGCCAGATGGAACCGTGCAGCGTCCGGCCGATCGAGCGTACCGGCAGCCGGTGCGACTGCGCGGCGAACGCCGCGAGGTTCGGCAGCTGGCCGTCAGCAAGCCACCTCCCCAGCGAACGATGGTCGAGGGCGTCGAGTCCGATCATCAGGACGCGCCTGCGGTCTGTCATGCCATACCCCGGTGCGAGATCTCGCCTGGGCGTCGCGAGCCGTGTTCCCAGCGTACGAACGCCCGCCGGAGTGCGCGACCTCCCGTCCCGGTGCGATCGCACGACGGCGGTCGCCTACACTCGCGCCATGGCACGACCCAGCGAGCCGGAGCAGGCCCGGATCGAAGTCGACGGCGCATCAATTGCGTATTCGGTGATTCGCAGCCTGCGCCGCCGGAGGATCATCGAGATCACGATCCGGACCAGCGAAGGCGTCCGCGTGAACGCGCCGGCGTTCGCTTCGCGGGACGAAGTGGCGGCCGTAGTGGCGAAACGTGCCGGCTGGATCCTGGCGCGGCTCTCGAGCCTCACGACGCCAGCACCCGCGCTCACGGCGGGGAGCATGGCCCCGTTCCGGGGAGAGCAGCTGTCGCTCCTCCTCGAGCCGGGCGTGGAGCCTCGCGCGTTCGATGGCATGCTGCGGCTGGCCGCCGGAGCGGGGCCGGCCGAGCCCGCAATCCCGGCCGCGCTTCGCGCCTGGTACCTGGCACGCGCGAATGAGCTCATCCCCGTCGCCGTGGGCGCGTGGGCCGACCGGATGGGCGTGGCACCCCGCGCGGTGCTTGTGCGGGACCAGCGGCGCCGCTGGGGAAGCTGCGGAGCGGACGGGACGTTGCGCTTCAACTGGCGGCTCGTGCTCGTGCCCCCGGCGGCCCTGGACTACGTCGCGGTGCACGAACTCGCGCACCTGCGGCGGCTCGACCACTCGCCCGCGTTCTGGCGCGAGGTGGCGCGCTGGCTGCCCGACTGGCGTGAGCGGCGGCAGTTGCTGCGCGAAGGGGAGGCCACATTCCTTCGCGCATGAGGGCGCGATGGAGAAGTTCGCCCCCGGCGCGTAGAGTGCGGGAAATCCGATTCACCGAGGGAAAGCGTGCAGTTCAAGGACAATCCGGAGCAGGCGAAATGGCGCGCGGAGGTGCGGGACTTCCTCGCCACCGCCAATCCGCCACGCATGCCCGAAGACGGCAACTTCGAGGATGACACCGACCAGCGCGAATGGCGCGGAAAGCTCGCGCAGCGCGGCTGGATCGCACCGGCGTGGCCGAAGGAGTACGGCGGCGCCGGGCTCGGCGTGGTCGAGCAGTTCATCATGAACGAGGAGTTCGCCGAGGCTCGCGCCGTGGCGATGGGCGGCGCCGCGGTGGGCTTCCTCGGCCCCACGCTCATCCAGTACGGGAACGACGAACAGAAGAAGGAGCACCTTTCGCGCATCCTCGCGGGCGAAACCTCCTGGTGCCAGGGATATAGCGAGCCGGGCTCCGGGTCCGACCTCGCCAGCCTCCAGACCCGCGCCATCCGCGACGGCGACGACTTCGTCATCAACGGCCAGAAGATCTGGACCTCGGGCGCGCACACCTCGAACTGGATGTTCATGCTTGCGCGCACCGACCCGGATGCGCCGAAACACCGGGGCATCTCCTACCTGTTGCTCGATATGAAGACGCCGGGCATCAGCATTCGCCCGCTGATCAACCTCGCGGGGCGTCACGGGTTCAATGAAGTCTTCTTCGAGGACGTACGCGTGCCAGTGCGCAATGTCGTGGGCGAAATCAACCGCGGCTGGTACATCGGCGCGACCACGCTGGACTTCGAACGAAGCTCGATCGGCAACTCCGTCGGCCAGCGTCAGGTGCTGGAGCGCTACATCGACCACATCAAGGCGAACAAGCTGGGCAACGCCAGCGTGCGGAACACGTTCGCGGAGCTCTGGGTCGAGGCGGCGGCGGCCAAGCTCCTGAGCTACAACGTGATCTCGATCCAGGCCGCCGGCCGGGTGCCCAACCACGAAGCCTCGATCGCCAAGCTGTACAACTCGGAGCTCGGCCAGCGCATCGCCCGTGCGGCGATGTCGGCGTTGGGGCTGCAGGGCAACCTCACGGAGCCGGGCCGTGCACCGCTCAGCGGCCGCGCCGCGATGACGTACATGAGCAGCGTCGCCGGGACCATCGCCGGCGGCACGAGCGAAGTGCAGCGGAATGTCATCGCCACGCGAGGCCTCGGGCTGCCGCGAGCGTAGGCGGCCATCCTCGAACCAAACGGTGGCGCGGCGAGTGTCCGCGCCACCGTTTTCTTATCCGCTGGCCTGGGCGATGGCGTCGCGATACACGGCCAATAACTGCCGCGCAATCGGCTCCGGACGGAAGAGAGCCGCACGGGCGAGGCCCCGTTCGCGCAGCCTGCTCCGTTCGTCCGCATCCGCGAGCACCCGGGCGATTTCGCGAGCCCAGCGCGTGGCGGCGCCTTCGCGCGGCTGAAGCGGGACGACCACGGCGGCATCTCCCGCGGTGCCGGGAAGCGCGCCACCGTCGCTGGCGACGACCGGGAGGCCGCACGCCATCGCTTCCACGACGGGCATCCCGAAGCCTTCGTAGCGGCTCGGCTGCACCAGCACCGTGCAGGCGTTGTAGACGGCGACCAATGCCTCTTCATCGATCCGGCCCAGTTCCAGCACCCGCCCGGACACACCAGACCGGTCCGCGAGCGCACGATGGCCACGGCTCAACGGTTCGCCGACGCGCACGATCGCCGCCCCCGCGAGTTCGGGGCGGGCAGCCGCGCGTAACAGCAGCGCGAGATTCTTGTACGAAGCCGCGTTCCCGACACTGAGGATGCGCGGACCGGGCGGGAGGACAATGCCCCGGCGCGCGAGGACCTGCTCGGCGTCGGGCATGGGCCGGATCCATGCGGGGATGGGCACGCCGGCAACGGCGATACGCTCGCGCGGGATGCCGGTGACGGCGGTTATGTCGCGCGCGGTTTGTTCTGACACGGCCACGACGCGTGTCGCCTTCGCCATTCCGCGCAGGCTCTGCCTCAGCGCCAGCTTCCGGAGCATGCCCCAGTGGACGCCCCGGTAGTACCCGGGCACCAGGAACGGCATCATGTCGTGGCACGTGACGACCGTCGGAAGCCCGTCAAGGGCGGTGACGTGGTGCGCGAGTCCCTGGTCGGTCAGGTGAACCACCTGGGCGCCCTCGGCGGCCATCGGGGATAACGGAGCCCGGCCACGACGCACATCCATGACGCGGTCGACGCCCGGCGGCAGCCACCACCACGCCCGCTCCGCGCGCAGCTCCACTCCGTCGAGGCCGCTCATGGAAACGAGGCCATCGGTGTAGTTCGAGATGCTTTTCCAGCGGGCGCCGGGGTAGGGACCGACAACGAGGGCGCGTTTCAGTGCCGTCACGTGGGGGAATCGTAGCATCCGAATGCGATTCGCTTGCACCGGCCCGTCATCAGTGGCACACCGGAGCGGTGAATGCCAAAGAGCAGGCCACGGCGCGCGAGTCGCGCCGGGAACGGGCTGCCGCTCGCCTGCTCGCACGCGGACGTCCGCTGGAACTGGACCGCACCAGCGGCCCGATGTGGGTGGTGGCGGCGCACCCGGACGAAGAGGCCCTCTCCTGCGGTGGGCTCATCGCGCGCTTCGCCGCCGAGCATGTGCGCGTCCGCATCGCGTTCCTCACGTCCGGGGAGTGGTCGCACGGGCGGCAGCTGGCGGCGGCCGAGATGGGCCCCCTGCGGGAGGTCGAGGCGATCGCCGCGGCAGCGGCCCTCGGCGTTCAGCCGGAGGATGTTCACTTCATCCGGTCACCCGACACCGCCGCGGCCTTCGACACGCCCCGCGCGGAGCGGTTGATGCACACGTTGTTCGACGCCGCGTCGCCGGGGTTGCTCGTGCTCCCCGACGCTTCTGACCGCCACCCGGACATCGCGGCCGCCCATCGTGTCGCGCGTGCCGCGGCGGCCTTTGTCGGCGCGGCGCCGCTGGTCGTGGAATACCCCTATTGGGCGTGGCGCGTGTGGCCATTCGTGCGTGTGCAAGCGCCGTGGCCGTGGCAGGGACGAGAGGAGGCGCGTGACCGCGCCGGAGTCATCGCGGCATCGACCCGGCACCGGCTGGGCCGAGAACTCGTGCGGCGTTTCCCCTTCGTGCTCGAACCTGGGGGCCCGATGGTGGCGAAGGCGGCAGCCGTGGCCGCACACCGGTCGCAGATGGAGCACCGTGGCGGGGACGCAGGATGGTGGACGCTCGGGGATCTGAACCGCGGCGACTTCCTTGACCGCCTTCTGCGCTCGCCCGAGCGGTACCGGATCACCACGCCGGCCGACAGCATCGACCGTCTCGCGTAGCATCGCTGAATGGAACTGCGGGCGACACGGCCCAGGCTGCTACGAGAACTCCAGGCGCTCCCGGGCGGTGGCCTCGCAGCGGCGCTTGAACCCCTTTCGTTCGCGTCCGTGACCGCCTTCGGCCGCATTCGAGGCGGCACCTCGACGTGCTATCTGCTGCACGTTGAGGGCCATCCCCGCGACCTCGTTCTGAAGTGTCCACTGGCCGGCGAATCGATCGAACTCGAGTGGGACGTGCTCTGCCGGGTGGCGGCGGCGCCGGCCACAGGGGCGCGGTTGCCGCGGCCGGTGGCGCTCCTCCCTGGGGGCGCCGGGTTCGTGATGGAGCGTGTCCGCGGTGTGCCGCTCGTTCGTTACAACGGGCTCCGCGATCGCCGGGAGCGTGAGGCCATCGCCGCGGCGGTCGTCGCCGGCCTGCGCGACTTCCATCGCACACTCGACCGGCCGTTCGGTGACTTCCACGCGCGCAACATCCTCATCGACGCCGGCGGCGCGCCCATCTTCATCGACGTGGGCGAGAGCGCGGACCTCCAGGCGGGAACGCGCGACTGGGAATCGGTCGCGCCGATGGTTGGCGACCTCGGGCTCTGGGTCTACAACACCTGCCTCGATGTCCCGGGGAACACGCATTCATCGCCGCGCGGCCAGTTCAACCTCGCTCGTTTTGCGGTGAGCCTGGTGGCGACCGCGGCGGAGTCCGAGCCCGACGCCATCGCCTTCCAGCGGGATGTGTTCGCGCGGGCGCGGCGCCACGCGCTTCGCATGCGTCAGAGTCCCTGGCGAATCCGCCGCGCGACGGCGCCGCTTGTCATGGCCGGGCTGCTTGTCCTCGGGCGTGCGGCGGCGCGCGAGGTCAGCCGCCGGACGGCCGCCCAAGCAGGTGGTCCGCAAGCCTGACGGCCAGCGCAACGATGCTCAGCGTCACGGTCGAAGCGCCCCCCGTCGGGAACACGGAGCTGCCCGCGACGTAGACGTTCTCCATTGAGTGGACCCGCCCGAACGGGTCGGTGACGCCGCCACGCGGATCGACGCTCATGCGCGTGGTACCCATGGCGTGCCAGCAGCCATGGATGCGGGGGAAGCCCCATGGCTGGTCCACGACGGGGACGACGCGTCCCAACCCGGCGGACTCGAGCGTGTCCGCGGCCGTGGCCACTGTTCCGCGCAGGCTGGCCAGGTCGCGTGTGGTCATGCGCCATTCGAGCCGCGCCCGGGGCTGAGCGAGGCGGTCATGCGAGGCGCCAAGCGTCACGCGGCTTCGTGGATTCGGCGCCTGCTCCGAGGTCACGATGAGGAGCATGGCGCGCTCGGGCGGCGTGCCCGGCAAGAGTGTGCGAAGGGCTCGCCTGGCCTCGTCCGGCCTGGTCATCACGCGGGCTGCGCGCCACCGCCAGCGCAACGGGAGCGAGCGATTCCGGAACGCCCAGACCAACTCGGCGCCCGCGCGGGCGGTGAGCGTCGTGCGGGCGACATGCCGGGGGAGCATGCCGATCGTGGCGTTGAGCAGCCCCAGCCGGGTGCGCTCGGCGTCGGGGACACGCAGCCCGCCAATCGCGCCCGCGGTCGCGGTTCCGGTGCGACGCGTGAAGGCGAGGTCCTCGGGCTCGACCCCATCGGCGAGGAGCAGGTGCGCGGCCTCCACGTGGAGGTGTTCGCCGAACCAGCGGCCCACGTGTCCGTGCTCATTCCCCATGCCGTCCGGGTTCCCGTTCGAAGAGAGCAGCAGGAGCCGCGCGTTCTCGATGCCCCCGCCAGCCACGACGACCCGCCGCGCGCGGACGGTGAACGCCCGTCCCCGATGATCGGCGGCCGTGACGCCCGTGCAGCGTCGTCCCGAGGGATCCGTTTCGAGGCGAATGGCCGTGGCGCCGCGTACAACGTGAGCGTTTTCGGATGCGACCAGGGCACCGGCAAGGACATCGAATCGCGCCGGGTCGGAGAACTGGAAGTGCGCCGTTTCGAGACCCGGTCCAAGGGCCGGTGGCGCCGCGAGGACGCCTTCGTTCGAAGTGAGTCCGAGGAGCGCTTCCGCCCGTGCATAGTGGGGGACGAGATCATCGAGGGAGAACGGCCACAGGCGCCTGCCCGAGCGGTCTTGCTGCACGAAATCCGACGCGTCGAGGCGCCGGCTGCGCAAGCCGCCGTTGAGGGGCCAGGGGACGTTTCCCGGCGGCAGCCAGGAGGCCCGGCTGCCACCCACGCCCCGGACCCGGGCAACATCGAGGCGGAAGTACGGGTATCCGCCGTTCTCGCCGTGATTAAGATCGCCCGCCCCCGGTCCGCTCTCGAGGAGGACGACATCCTCACCGGCATACGCGAGTTCGGATGCCACGGTCAGGCCGGCCGGGCCCGCGCCAATCACGCACGTCTCCGCATCGACGCCCCCGGCTTCGGCGACGTCAGACGCTTCGAAGAGCACGATGCCCTTCCTTCGAACGGGAGTGGCGGCCACGAGATGGCAGGCAGGCGGCGGTCATCGAGTCAGTGTATGCAGTCCGTCCGTCGAGACGCTGCCCGTGATGGTGATGCCGAGCGGCAGGTTGCGCGCGCCGTTGCGGTCGAGGATGGCCGTCGCGAGCCGGGTGCCGACGGCGGCGGGGAGGTTCCCCGCGCGGGCCGAGTCGAGCACGATGCGGTTGCGGCCGCCTGCGACATCGAGATGCCCGCGCAGGAGGATGTTGACGTCGCGGCCGGCGTACGAGGTCACGCCCTTGGCCTCGGCCCGCCCATCGGCGCAGAAGTAAACCTGGAGGTTCCGCAGCGGCACGTCGCGCTCGGCGGCGTACTGGGTGCCGCGCGAGGTGGCCTCCGGCTCCGTGAAGGTGACCGTGGTGCCCGGGGCAGCGCCGCGGAAGGCGACCCACTTCGCGTTCGCGGCATCGGCGGCCGCGGCCGAGACGACGCTGACGCGTGGCGCACAGGGCCGGGGATCGCCCGTAAGCACAAGCGCGGCCGCGACGATGACGGTGATGATGCCGACCCCGGCGAGGCCGCCAACCAGCCGCACGGTGATGCGAATCACCCGCCCCGGCGTGAAGCGCGGGCCGCGGACAGGCGGCGGGCGAAGGATGGTCTGTCCCGCGGAGCCCGGGAGCCCGGCGCCGGGGCTGCCCGGGAAGCCACCCGGCCCGGTGCCGGGAGGCATGATGCCGCCGGGGCCACCGGTAGGGCCGCCGGGAGGTCCACCGGCAAGGCCGCTCCCGGGGACTCCCGGGAACCCCCCGCCACCGGCGATGCCGCCTCCGCCCGCGATGCCCCCACCGCCCGCGAGGCCGCCTCCGCCACCCGCGATGCCCCCACCGCCCGCGAGGCCGCCTCCGCCACCCGCGATTCCTCCGCCGCCGGCGATGCCCCCACCTCCACCCGCGATTCCACCACCTCCGGCGATGCCCCCACCGCCCGCGATTCCTCCGCCGCCGGCGATGTCCCCACCGCCCGCGAGGCCGCCACCGCCCGGAATGGCACCGGCCCCACCCAATGCGCCTCCGGCACCGGGAATGGCCGCGCCCGCGCCTCCGAGCGCACCCCCGGCTCCGGGGAT
>JAYRRO010000268.1:0-5344 GCA_041910095.1 Dehalococcoidia bacterium | reverse complement strand
TTCGCCGCGGCCGCCGACGGTGGGCACGGGCTCGAGCGCGGGCCCGCTCGGTGGCGAAAGCCGCACGGTCGCGATCGCGGCCGCGTTTGCGCTCGCCGCGGGCGCGTTCGTCGCGGGCATGCGGAAGCTGGCGAAGTAGCCCATAGCTGTCAGCTATTGGCTGTTCGCTGTTGGCGGGCAACCCCATGCGGGGAGCCCGGCGGAATGGAATCAGGAAGGGGCGCCCGGTGGGCGCCCCTTTCGCGTGCTCGCCAGGAGCCAGGAGCTAACCGGCAACAGCTTCTTGCTATGTTAAGGATGGCGGGCATATCTTTACGCCGCGCGGAAGCCGGCCGACGGCTCCAGAAAGAAGGCATCCCCATGCGCTTGCTCCCATTCGCCGCCCCCGTTGCGGCCGGCCTCGCCCTCGTGGCGACCATCGCCTTCGCCGAAGCGCCCGGCCCGGCGGTGCCCTCGGGCAACGCCGTGACGAGCGTGACGGCCACCTTCATCGATGCGAACGGCAACCGGGTGGGGAACGTGCAGCTCCACCAGGGTGCGGATGGCACCGTGAAGATCATCGCCGACTCCACCCTCATCCCGAAGGGGGCGCACGGCATCCACATCCACGCCGTGGGCCTCTGTGAACCGGCGGGCAAGTTCGCCACCGCTGGCGGGCACTTCAACCCGGGCAACAAGCAGCACGGCCTGAACAACCCGGCCGGTCCGCACGCCGGCGACCTGTCCCAGATCGACACGAAGACGGTCGAGCAGGGGTACTACACGACGACGACGAAGGCGATTTCGCTCACGAGCGGGCCGGCGAGCATCTTCGACGCCGATGGCACGGCGCTGGTCATCCACGCCTCGGCCGATGACCAGGTGACCGACCCGACGGGGAACTCCGGCGACCGCATCGCCTGTGCGGTCATCGCGGCGCCGAACCCGGCGCTGGCGACGCCCACACCGCGGCCTCCCACGGCGGGCGCGGGCACGGCTACGGACGCGGACGGCACGAGCCGCACGGTCGCGATCGCGGCGCTCTTCGCGATCGCGGCGGGCGCGACGGTGGCGGGGCTGCGGCGCTTCGCGCGCTGAGGCGCGCAAAGCGAGTTCCCAGTTCCCGGTTGTCCGTTCCCAGAGGGACGAGGAGAGGGGGCGCCCGGTGGGCGCCCCCTTTGTGTTGAACCCCCCGGCTCCCACTGGGAACCGGGGCCTGGGAACTGGGAACTCCGTTCAGTCCGAACTGAACGGCAAGTCGATGTTGTCGACGCGGCGGCCGGCCTTTTCGTGGATGCGGGCGATCTTCTCCGGCTCCCGTTCGTGGACGGTGGTCGTCTTGGTGCCGCGCACCATGGCCACGCGACCGGTGCGGCTCAGTTCGCGAATGCCGTAGGGCTCGCACATCTTGATCAGGCCGTCGATCTTGTCCTCGTCGCCCACGACCTGGAGGATGAGCGAGCTGGTCGCGATGTCGATGACATCGGCGCGGAAGACGTTGGCGATATCCAGCAGCTCGTGGCGGTTCACGTTGTTGCAGCGAACCTTAATCATCGCCAGCTCGCGCGCGACCATCTCCTCGTGCGAGAGGTCGCTCACCTTGACGACGTCGATGAGCTTGTAGAGCTGCTTTTCGACCTGCTCGACGGGCGCGCTTTCGCCATCGACGACGATCGTCATGCGGCTCAGGCCCTCTTCCTCGGAGCGGCCGACGGTGAGGGATTCGATGTTGAAGCCACGGCGCCGGAAGAGGCTGGAGACGCGCATGAGCACGCCCGGCCGGTTTTCGACGATGGCGACGACGGTGTGGACAGTGTGATGCGGACGGGAGCCGCTGTGCGGTGCGGTGCTCATCGGGCGAGTTCCTCGGCGGGGGCTTCGATCGTCTCGCTGAGGGCGGCGCCGGCGGGCACCATCGGCCAGACGTTCTCTTCCTGGTCGACCTGGAAATCGAGCAGCATGGGGCCCTTGTGGTTGCGGGCCTCGCGCAGGGCGAGCTCGACTTCGTTCTTGTGTTCGACGCGGATGGCGCGAATGCCGTAGGCATCGGCGATCTTGCAGAAGTCCGGCTGCGTCATCGCGACGGAGACGAAGTTCTTGTCGTAGAAGAGCTGCTGCCACTGGCGGACCATGCCGAGGTAGCCGTTGTTGAGGATGGCGATCTTCACCGGGAGCTGCTCATCGACGAGGACGGCGAGCTCCTGCATGGTCATCTGGAAGCCGCCATCGCCGCAGATGGCCCAGACTTCCTGCCCCGGCAGGGCGACCTGCGCGCCGATGGCGCCGGGCAGTTCGAAACCCATGGTGCCGAGCCCGCCCGAGCTGATGAGCTGGCGAGGCCGCTTATAGAAGTAGTGCTGCCCGGCCCACATCTGGTGCTGGCCCACGCCGGTGACGATGGTCGCGTTGCCCTGCGTCTCTTCGTAGAGCGAGCGGATGACGGCCTGGGGGAGCATGCGGCGTGATTCGCGAATGTGGAGCGTCGGGTGCTCCTCGCGCTGCTGGTCGATCCAGCGGAGCCATTCGTTGCGGGTCTGCTGCTTCGTCTCCTCCATCAGCTTCGGGAGGACGCGCTTCACATCGCCGACGATGGGCACGGCGGGCTTGAAGTTCTTGCCGATCTCGGCGGGGTCGATATCGATGTGGATGATCCTGGCGGTGGGGTTGAAGTCCTTGAAGCGGCCCATCGCGCGGTCATCGAAGCGCATGCCCACGCCGATGACGACGTCGGCGTAATCGGCGGCCATGTTGGCATAGAACATGCCGTGCATGCCGAGCCAGCCATAGCTGAGGACGTGCTCCTCGGGGAACGCACCGATGCCGAGAAACGTGGTGATGACGGGAATGCAGGCCTTTTCGGCGAGCTCGACGAGCTCCTTGTGGGCATCACCCCAGATGACGCCGTGGCCGGCGATGATGATCGGCCGCTTTGCCTGGTCGATGATCTCGGCCGCGCGGCGGATCATGCCGGCGTGGCCTTCGGTCGTGGGCTTGTAGCCGCGAAGGCTGACTTGCTCGGGCCATTCGAACTCGGTCTCCTCCTGGAACACGTCCTTCGGGATATCGACGAGCACGGGGCCCGGGCGGCCGGTGGTGGCGATATGCGTGGCTTCGCGAATGGCGAGGGCGATCTCGTTCGCGTTCATGCACATGTAGTTGTGCTTGGTGATGGAGTGGGTGATGCCGGTGATATCGGCTTCCTGGAAACCATCTTTGCCGAGGAGCGCGCGGCCGACGTTGCCCGTGAGAGCGAAGACGGGCGTCGAGTCCATCCACGAGGTGCAGATGCCGGTCACGAGGTTCGTGGCGCCCGGACCGCTGGTGCCGAGGCAGACGCCCATCCGGCCGCTGGCGCGCGCATAGCCATCGGCCATGTGGGCGGCGCCCTGCTCGTGGCGAACGAGGATGTGGCGGATGCCGGGGAACTGGGGAAGCGTGTCGTAGAGCGGCAGGACGACGCCTCCGGGGTATCCGAAGATCGTGTCGACGCCCTCGCGCTGGAGCGATTCCAGCGTGATCTGTGCGCCAGTCATGCGCGCCATGGGCCAGGGTCCTTCTCCACGGGCAGCTGTTGTGGACCGGCGGGGTTCCCGGTGAGGGAGCGCCGGCGCCTGCCTCGCCGGAAGGTCGAGGCCACCCCGTGGCGGGCCGTGGGCCCGGGGACGGGGCTGAAGGCGGAGAGGGGTGGGCCGGTAAGCCCGATTGCCCTCCAGCGTGTGCCGTAGATCAGCCAGTGTAGCCGTTACGGCGACGTTACGTCACCCGGGGCGGGGGCAATGGCGGCGATAGGCGCGCGCCGTCAACCGTCACGCCGCGCGGAGGCGCGAGCGCGCCTGGCGGTACCAGCGGCGGAGGGGGCTGCGGAGGATGACGGCATCGCGAACGGCGTGCACGTGGTCCGTGAGGGTGCCGGGCTCCACGCGCCGGTAGCGGGTGATCATGCCGTCGAAGCCGCGCTCCGGTTCGAAGCCGGCGCGGTGCAGCGCCCAGCGCAGGGGCCTGTCGTCGTCGTAGAGGTGCCAGGCGTTCTCGTACGTCTTCGGGCGGGTATCGAAGTTGGCGAAGAGCACGCCGCCGGGCCGCAGGGCGCGATGCAGCTCGCGCGCCGTGGCCGCGACATCCGGCACGTGCACGAGCGTGTCGATCGCGGTTATGACGTCGTAGCGCGCGGCCGGGAGCGGCTCGTGGTTGAGGTTGAGGTACGTCGCCGGCGTCCCGCGCCGCTCCAGACGGTAGCGGGCGAATTCGAGCAGCGGAGTCGAGATGTCGGCAAGAGCCGTTTCGTACCCCAGCGCGGCGAAGAGCTGCGACGTCACGCCGGCGCCCGAACCGAAGTCCAGGTGCCGCGCGCCCGGCTGCACGGGCAACGAACGCGAAAGCACGGTGCTCACCGGGTAGGCGTGCCCGGTCGCCTGGAGGCAGGCGAACCAGAGCAGGTCGAACGACCACGACTGCACTGTGTCGTAGAAGTCGGTGATGGCTTGGGCGGAATCGCGCTGCTTCGCGTACCACTCCTGCAGGCTGTAGATCTCCCAGTTCACGCAGCGCTCGACGCACTCCTCGGGCGTAAGCCGGAAGTAGCTGGCCAGGTCATCCAGCACGGCGGCGCGGAGCTCGGCGGCGTCGAGTGGTGCGGCGGCATCGCCGGGTTCGCGCAGGAGCGCGCGCTGGAAGGCGCGCATCTGGGCGCTGCGCATGGCGGCACGCTGGAGGCGGCTCCAGGTGGTTTCATCGGCGGGCGCCGCGAGGGGATCGAGGTGCAGGCCGGACGATGCGCGCATGCGATGGCTCCGTTTCCGTATGCCGAAGGAATCGGTTGGCGAAGCCGTGGATATGAGGAGCCGGGGGCGACCGCCGACGAAGCGCGCACGGGTGCTCAACCAGTTCGGAGTTCCCAGGCCCCAGTTCCCGGTTCCCAGGGGATCGGCCCCGGCGGGGGAGCATGCTCAGCTGGTGCGTGGGCGATCAGCGGCGGCGGGGCTTCGCGGCGGCGCGGACTTCGAGCTCGGCCGCGCGAAAGCGGCAGAGGTCGCGAATGAGGTCCGCGGGCACGGGCTCGCCGAGCGGGAAACGCACGGCGGCCTTCCCTTTGACGTTCGCCGCGAGCTCCCGGGCGAAGGTTTCGAAGAGCGCCGTCGGAGGCGGGAAGGAGAGCGAGTAGTGCGCCTTGAAGCCGCTGAGGTAGCACACGAAGCCGCCGTGCACGCGGTACGCGGGGACCTGGTAGCTGATCACTTCGGCCGCTTCCGGGACCGCCTCGCGGACGATGGCGCGCACCGCGGCGAGGATGGCGCGAACGGCCTCGGGCTGGTCCGCGAGGTAGGCATCGACCGATGGGTAGTCCGTCCTGGCCACGGGCGAACGG
>JAYRRO010000267.1:0-6692 GCA_041910095.1 Dehalococcoidia bacterium | reverse complement strand
TACACCGCGACCGCCGCCGGCGCGCCGCTATCGGTCCCCGCCGCCAGCCCGTGCACGAGCGCCAGCGCCCACGCCGGGAACGCCAGCAGGTGCCACGCGCGCCAGCGGCTGTAGCTCATCCGCCCCGCCAGCGCCGTCGTCGTCAACACCAGGGTCATCAACCAGGCGGCCGCGGTCCCCAGGCCCGTCTGCCAGGGCCGGTACTCGCTCGTGAACGGCACCACCACATGCAAGGGCCCGAAGTGCACCACCGGGTCCAGCAGCAGCCCCGCGACGTGCGTCGCCACGAACGCCAGCGCCAGCGCAGAGAGCATTCGGTGCGCCTCCAGGAACCAGGTCAGTGGCAGCCCCCGCACGCGCACGCGCAGGTGCAGCAGCATCCCGCCCATCACGCTCAGCCACGCCAGCAGGTATCCCGCAAACCCGGCCGTCCGCGAGGCATCCCACGTTGCCGTGCCCGTGTCCGGGTCCTCCAACACCCGCCCGACCGCCGTCATCGCGATAAGCGCGAACCCCACGCCGAGCGCCAGCTTCCAGCTCACCTCACGACCCCCGCGAGCGCCGCACCCGCGTCGGTGTCGCAACGGCCGGCTTCGGGGTGCCGCCGGCGGCCGCCGCCGATGGCGCCGCCGGGATGACCGTCGGCAGCGGTCCGCCCGTTCGCGGCGTGTCGCTCGCGCCTGCCGTCGCAGTCACCGTCGCGGTGACCGTGCGTGTGGCCGTGGCAGGAGGCGTGCTGGTCGCGGCCGCCGTGACCGGCGTTGTGGGCGTCGCGGTCGCGGTTGCAGTCGCGGGCTCGGGGTCGTGGCTCGCCGCGAAGCCCGCCCACCCGGCGGCAAACCCGGCCACCGCGAGCGCCGTCACGCCGGCCTTCAGCCGCCCGTGCCGTTCCCTCGCGAATCCCCGTCCCCTGCCCGCCATCATGTCTCGCTTTCGTTCATGGCCTGTTTCGGTTCCCGGGGCCGCCGGTCCCCGTGGCACGCTGGTAGCCGCGGCCGGCGGCCGATACCTACCCATGGCGCCGGAAGCCCCGCGGGTGCCGCATCCTCGCATGTTCGCGTAAAGCGCGGGTTCGTTCGCCCGGCCCACCTCACCTGCTTACGCCTTACCGCACCCGCCGCTACCCTCGAACGCATGCAGGAAGAACTCGCGCGCGCTCGTGCCCTCTCCCGGCGCATCTCGGACACCCTGGTGCGCCTTTGACCTCGCCAACGATGAGGCGACCGTAACCCGGCTCGAGGCTCAATCGAGCGAGCCTTCCTTCTGGGACGATGCCGAGGCCGCCCGCAGGACCATGCAGCAGCTTGCCTCCGTCCGTGGCAAGGTCGAGACCTGGCGCGGCCTCGAGTCCCGCGCCCGCGATACCGCCGATCTCCTCGAACTCGCTATCGAAGAGGGCGACGACGCGACCGGTGCCGCCGCCCTCGACGACCTGGCCGTCATCGAAAAGGACCTCGAAACCCAGGAGTTCCAGCTCCAGCTCTCCGGCGAATACGACCCCCGGCCCGCCATCCTCGCCGTGCACGCCGGCGCCGGCGGCACCGATGCCCAGGACTTCGCCGAGATGCTCCTCCGCATGTACCTCCGCTGGGCGGAACGCCGAAAGTTCAAAGCCGAGATCGTCGACCTCATGGAGGGCGAGGAAGCTGGCATCAAGAGCGCGACCATCGAGATCACCGGGCCCTACGCATTCGGCTATCTCCAGAGCGAACGCGGCGTCCACCGGCTTGTCCGGCAGTCGCCCTTCAACTCCGCCGCCACTCGCCAGACGAGCTTTGCCAAAGTCGAAGTCATCCCCGCCGTCGAGAACTCCAGCGAGATCGACATCAACCCCGCCGACCTTCGGATCGACTACTTCCGCTCCAGCGGCGCCGGCGGCCAGAACGTCCAAAAGAACTCCACCGCCGTCCGCCTCCTTCACATCCCCACCGGCATCATCGTCACCTGCCAGAACGAACGCTCGCAGACCCAGAACCGCGAAGTCGCGATGCGCGTCCTCGAGTCCCGCCTCCTTGAGATCGAAATAAACCGCCAGGAGGAGGAAAAGGCGCGGTTAAAGGGCAAGCACGTCGATGTCTCCTTCGGCAGCCAGATCCGCAACTACGTTCTGCACCCCTATAAGATGGTCAAGGACTTGCGGACCGACTACGAAACGAGCGACACCACCGCCGTGCTGGATGGGGAAATCGACGCCTTCATCGAAGCCTATTTGAAGTCCCGGGTCGGCGAGGACTCGTGATTCGCCGCGCCTCGCTCCTCGGAGCCTTCGCCGCCGTCCTGCTCGCGCTTCTCGGCCCCGGCACCGCGGCCCACGCCGCCCCCACCTTCGAAGGCCAGTCCGTCGATAACTCCCAGTACCCGAAGCAGCTCACCTTCAAAGTCACCCTCAGCTCGCCCGTCGATATCACCGACGCCACCCTCAGTTTCCAGGTCACCGGGCGTGCTTCTCGCGGCTCTGGCCGCCCCGCTGACACCGTCGCCCCCGGCAAGAACATGACGGTGACCGTGGTCGTGCCGACGAACACCCAGGCGAGCTACATCCCCGTCGGCTCCGGCATTCGCTACTACTGGCGCGTGCAGACCGCCGACGGCCAGACAACGGAAAGCGCCGAGACCGCCTTCACCTACCTCCCGCCGGGCGACTGGAAGTCCGTTTCCAACGAGTCATTCGTCGTCTGGTACCAGGGCAACCGCGAAGCCGTCGCCCAGTCCTACCTCAAGGCCGGAGACGAGACCCTCCAGAAGATGGCAACCGGCGTGCTCGGTACGGCCCTGCGCCAGAAACCAGTGAACGCCATCCTCTTCAACGCCGAAAAGGACCTCGAGACCGCCCGCGCCGGCGGCGCCACCACCCACGACCAGAGCGTCACCAACTGCGGCACGAAGGTGGCCGTCGACGTCATCCACCTGATCCACGTCACCTGCGGTTCCCCCGATGTCACCGACACCTTCCGCCACGAGCTGACGCACATCCTCACGCAGGCGGCCGGCTCGCCCGACCTCGAAGGCGCGCTCTACAAGCCACCCTCCTGGCTCGATGAAGGCACCGCCATGTACGGCCAGACGACGGCCGGCGACCAGGGCGCTGCCGCGGCCGCGGCCGCGCGCGCGAACCGCCTCATCCCCTTCTCCCAGATCAACCTCGCCCAGGACAAGGCCAACACCGTGCAGGTGTTCTATGGCCAGTCCTACATGATGGTGAAGTTCCTCATCGAAAAGAGCGGCCCCGCGAAGTACGCCGAGCTCTTCGCCCAGATGCGCAAGGGCAACCGCTTCGAGGACGCCCTCAAGGCCACCTACGGCTTCGACATGACCGGCTTCGAACAGGAGTTCCTCGCCTCCGCCGGCGCCGCCGGGAGCGCCCCCACCGCCGCCCCCACCCAACGCGCGCAGAATCAGCCCACGGCCGCACCCACCACGCGCTCCTCCGGCGGCCAGCCCACTGCCGCACCCACCCGTGCCCCCGCCCAGGGCTCGAGCGACGAGAACTCGGTGGATGCGGTGACCGTGGGGATCTTCGGCGCCGCGGTGCTCTTCGCCCTCTTCGCGGTGATGGCCTTCCTCATCTCGATGGTCCTGCAGAACAACCGCAAGCGCGCCGCCGCCAGCGGCCCCCGCCCCACCGACTGGCGCCCACCACAGGACTAGCCTCTGTCGCGAGGGGCCGATCCCCTGGGAACTGGGAGCTGAACACAGGGAACCGCCGCGGCCGCAGCCGCGGCCTACTCCTCCGCGCCGATCTGGAAGTCCTCGTCGATTTCCATCGCGGCCTTGAGTTCCTCGTCGATGACGCGGTACCCCGCGCGATAGAACGGCGGCAGCTCGCGGTATTGGCCCGCTTCCCCCCGCAGCACGATCCGCGCGCCCTCGGCCGATTGCACCGCCGAGAGCGGCAGCACCATCTCGTTCCCGTTCTTCTGGAGCACGAGCCCGCTCGCCCGCCGCTCCCCCCGCTCGGCCACCACATGCGCGACTTCGCCCACGTACTGGCCCTCGCGGTCCACTGCATAGAATCGCGGCTCCGGCACCGGCTCCGCCTCCGTTCGGTAATGCGCCGCCGAAGTCATCCGGCCACGCCCAGGGCGGTCTCGGCGATCGCCATGCCCAGGAGCAGTGCCCCGACCGCGGAGATTTCGATGAAGCGTCGTGAAATCATCGCCCCCTCCCTTCCATTCCCCACCGTAGGCCGCGTCCGCTCACCCCGGGCTCTTACGCGGCCAGCCCGCCGTTGCAACCATCTACCCATCCCTGCGCCGCTCCCGCCCCCGTCCCGATGATCGACTGTGGGGAAATACCTGACCCTCCTGATCGGATTCATCCTGCTTTCGACCGCGCGCTGCTACGGCGCGGACCTCGAAGCATCCCTGGGCGGCCTCCCCATCGTGGGCCCCATGGTCGCGCCGGTCGCGACCCAACCCGCCTACATCACCGCCATTGGCACACCCGCCGCGGCAGCACCCCCCGAGACCGACCTCGCCACCTTTTTCCCCGCTGAATCCACCGACCCGTACGACGTCGCCCGCTGGACCGCCATTCGAGCCTTCCTGGCGACGGGCCACACGCAGGCCGGATGGACCGAAGTGTGCAAGAAGGCCGCGGCCGCCGCGGGCGCCGGCCGCGCCGCGAGCCCTTCGCTCGGGGCCCTCGCCTGCAGCAACGATGGCTCGGTCACGGCCATGCAGCAGTTCGCGGTCAAAGTGCTCGAAGCCCAGGCGAGCCTCGCGCTCTACATCAAGGGCGCCCCCGGCGCGGGCCAGTCCGCCGTCCAGGGCCTCCAGGGCGAAATCCGGGTCATCTGCACCACCGGCATCCTCGGCCGCCAGGGCGGTCCCGCCTCCCCATGGGGCGTTGCCTGCGCCGCCGCCCTCGATACCGGCTACCTCGGGGGCGACGCCCCGGCCACCTTCAAGAAGCTCGGCGAGGCGTATACAGCCGCCGCCACGCTGCTCGCCGCCGCCGACGCCACCATCGACGACGCTCCCGGCTACTTCGCCGCCGACAAGACCGGTTGAGCCCCTAGATCACGCTTCGCGGGCACCCCAGCAACTCCCGCCCGATATCCGAACCCGGCCCGGGCGCCGCCTTCGTGCTTGCGTGCGGCACCCCCGCGACGGCCACCGTCCGCGCCGCCACCACCTCCGCCGTTGCGGGGTCCACGAACGCCATCGTGAAGCGATACGGCGCATCCGCGAGCGAAAGCGCCTCACGCTCGTTTTCCAGTCGCAACTGGAAGCAGAAGACGCCGTTGTAGGCCCGCGCCGAGCCGCCGTTCCAGCGCAGCACCGTGCCCTCAGGGCCGCTCAGCCAGAACGCCAGCTCCGGCCCCGGCCGCGACTTCACCTGCGTCACCACCTGGATTGAACGCTCGCCGTTCTCCAGCTTCGAATAGCGCGCGTTGCCGAGTTCGAACTCCCACCCCGCCGGCGGAGCCACATCCGCCGGGGGCGAGCCGTCCGCCCCGTACGCCACTGTCCCCGTCGCCGTCCCGATGAGCGCCAGCGCCGACGGCGAGGTCGTGTCCGAGGCGTCCGGCTTCTCGCAGGCTGCGCCCGCGAGCACGATGAGCGCGGCCAGCGCCACCAGCCACGCCCGCGCGGGGAAGGCGCGTCCCCTCCCCGCCGTTCGCGCCATCACGCTAATCCAGCACCTCGAAGAGCTTGTGCGACTTCAGGAACGGGTTGTCCTTGTAGCTCGCGTAGCTTTCGCCCCGGTGACCCGCCGTGAAATTGTCCGACGTGATCCAGGCGTTGAACGACGCCTCGTCCGTGAAGCGCGTGAGCACCACGTACTCGCTCCGGTCGTCCAGCGCCACCAGTTCCGTGCTGATGAACCCCGGGAACGTGTCGACTGCGCCCACCCGGGTCTTCCAGCTCTTCTCGAACCCGGCCCGCGCCTCGGCCGGCAGCGAAATGGGGAAATACGAAATGACGGTCATGCGATGCTCCTGTCCTGCGTCGCCTTCGAAGACGCGCGATCCTTCGATGATACCCCAGCGCAGCGACCACGGCCCGGGCGGGCATCCCCCTCGACCGCCGCTCGCGTACGCTGGATCCATGCCCTGGTATGGCTGGATGCTCCTCGCACTGGGCGCCGGTATCGCCCTTACCGCCCTCTCCCTGCGCCTGCTCCGCGCCAGCCGGCGTGGCCGGGGCTTCCTCGCCCTCCCCACCCGCGCGAAGCTCGCCTTCGCCCGCGAACTGCTACGCGACCCGAGCGTCCCCCCCGTCGCGAAGGCCGTCATCGCCGTGCTCGTGGGCTATCTCGCCCTCCCCTTCGACCTCATCCCCGACTTCATCCCCGTGGTCGGACAGTTCGACGACATCCTCGTGCTCACCGGCGCGATCGCCCTGCTCATCGCCACCATCCCCCGCGACCGCTTCGACGCCGCCCTCGCCGCCGCGCGTGATTCCGACGCGCGCCGCCGTGCCGCCGCGACCGCGAATGCCGCATCGCCGCCCCGGGACGCGCCCGGTTAACCACCGGTGAACGCAGCCGCCGCAACACTTTCGAGAAGGACCCTACCCGCCCCCGCGCCGACCATCGCCGGCGGGCCCGCTTCGCCCCGTCAGGAGAAACGCGTTGAGAATCCGCACCATCGCCGCCGCCGCCGGCCTTTCGTCGCTCCTTCTGCTCGCCGCCTGCGGCGATGACGACGGCGCCACCGCCCCCGCGACCACCGCCCAGGCCACCTC
>JAYRRO010000266.1:0-4774 GCA_041910095.1 Dehalococcoidia bacterium | reverse complement strand
ATCGCCGCACCGCGTCGCAACCCGGGGTTCGCGACATTCCCGTGCCCGCCCGTCGGGACTGGAAAGAGCGTGAGCAGCGGCGAGAGTGCCTTCGTCTCCTCGCGGATCGCGTGTTCTGCCTCGCCAAGCGGCTCCGCCAGGCCCGGGATTGCGGCCGCAAGGTCTGCCAGGAACTCCGCCCCATCGAGACGCGCCGCCTGCAGGACCGCGAGCTGGTAGGCGTTCCCCGCGCGGTCCACCTCGGCGTCGCCGTCCATTGCCTCCGCCCACGCTTCGATGCCCGCCGTGCCCCGCGGCTGGCCGTCGTCCGCGCCATCGAGCCCGGCGAAGCAGTCCAGCGCCGTCGTGAGCGCCCCCGCGACGGCCTCCCCGGCGTCCAACTCCACCGCTTCGACCGGCGCCAGCAACTCGATCCGCCCGAGCGCGGAGGGCCAATCCGCGAGCGCCACGAATGGCCCCGCTTCGCCCGTGAGCAGGTCGTCGATGAGGAATCCGCCGCGCGCCGCGTCGTGCCCGTAGACCACGGCGTGCTCGTGCAGGTGGAAGTCCCAGCCGATGAGCGGCCGCCCGGCTTCAAGATGAGCCGCGGCCCAGGAGGCAGCCCGGTCGCGCGCGCCCGCATCCCGCGCGTCCGCGGCGAACCGCTCGAAGCGCCAGCCGGTGCGCTCGTAGCGGGCGGCCATGGCCTCGCGGTCGAGGTCGGCCGGGCCCGATGGCAGCGCCACGACACCGTCGCGCGCGCCCAGGCAGAAGTGCCACGCGTGCCCCGTGAGGCCCATGATGGCGTGCCGTGGCAGAGCCGCGCCGAGGTACGCGAGCACGCCCTCCAGCGCCCCCGCGGCGCTCGTCCAATTCGGCGCGATGCGCGCCCCGAGTTCGGCCATGCCCTCGAGTGTACGGCCAGCGAGTGCGTGGCGCGGCGTTTCCCGTATGGTAGGAAAGGGGTTCCGGCAAAGGCTCGCATCCGTAGAATGGCGCCTCAGCCGGCAGCCGGGGGGAGTAAACACACGTGGCCGAATCCATTCAGATCAGCACGCTGCCCAATGGCCTACGCATCGTCACCACGGCGATGCCCTCCACCCAGGCCGTTTCCGTAAACCTCTTCGTCGGCGTCGGCTCCCGCTCCGAACCCGTGCGCCTCAACGGCATCACCCATTTCCTTGAGCATATGGTCTTCAAGGGCACCGATAAGCGCCCCGACGCCATCATGATCGCCGAGGAGATCGAAGGCGCCGGCGGCACCATCAACGCCTACACCAACAAGGAATTCACCTGCTACTGGAACATTGTCCCATACGACCGTCTCGCCACGGCCCTCGACGTCACCGCCGACATGCTCCTCCACTCCCGCCTCGAACAGTCGGAAATCGACCGCGAACGCACCGTCGTTCAGCAGGAACTGAAGCGAAATCATGACAACCCGGGCGCCTGGGCGGGCCGCCTCATCGGCACCTCCGTCTATGGCGCGCAGCCCTCGGGCTGGGATGTCGGCGGCTCCGTCGAACTCGTGCAGGAGATGCAGCGCCCCGATTTCGTCTCCCACATCAGCGACTGGTACCACCCCTCGAACATCGTCCTCTCGGTCGCGGGCAACACCTCGCACGACCAGGTCATGGCCATCGCCGAGCCCCTCTTCCGCGACATGCCCGAGGGCGAAATCCCCTCCGTCGTCCCCTACGACCCGTCCATCACCGGGCCGCGCGTCGCCATCGATAGCCGCGAAATCGACCAGTGCAGCCTCTTCCTCGGGCTGCCCATCTTCGGCCGCGACGACCCGGACCGCTTCTCGCTGCGCATCATGAACGACGTCCTCGGAGCCGGCATGTCCTCCCGGCTCTTCCGCGAAGTGCGCGAGCGCCGCGGCCTCGCCTATTCCGTCGGCTCCGGCTACGGCTACCTGGCCGACGCGGGCGTCATGACCATCTCCGCCGGCGTGAACCGCGAAAAGCTCGCCGAGACGGTGCAGGTCTGCCTTGAGGAAGCCTGGAAGATGGCCGAAAATCCCGTCCCAGAGGAAGAGCTGCGCAAGGCCAAGGACCACAATATCGGCCGTTTCCGCCTCTCCCTGGAGACGGCCCACTCCCAGGGCCAGCGCAATGGCGAGCTCCTGCTCACCAAGGGCGCCATCGAAAGCATCGAAACGGTGGTGGACCAGATCGAGGCCATCACCGCCGACCAGGTCGGGGCCGTCGCCCGCCGCCTGCTCGTGCGCGATCGCCTCCATTGCGCCGTCGTCGGCCCGAACCTCGACGAGGACGAACTCGCCCGCGCGATGGAGTAAGGCGCCCCCTACGCCGGCCGCGCCCCGATGCGCGCGTGCGCCCAGTGCGTGATAGCCACCGCCAGCGCATCAGCCGCGTCCGCCGGGGTCGGCACGCGCGTGAGCGCCAGCTGGATCCGCACCATCTCCGCCACCTGGGACTTCTCGCCCCGCCCGTATCCCGCCACGGTCTGCTTGACCAGCGCGGGCGCGTATTCGTGGACGCCGCAGCCGCCATCCGCGAGCCCCAGCATCGCCGCGGCGCGCGCGTGCCCGAGAAGCAGCGCACTGCGCGCGTTGTTCCCCACGAACGATGACTCGATGGCCGCCGATTCGGCCGCCCACTCCGTTGCGATCGCGCGCACTCCATCGCGCAGGGCCACGAGGCGCACGGCGAGCGGCTCCGCGGGCTTGGTGCGCAACACCCCGTGGTGGAGGTGCGTGCAGCGGTCGCCCTCGACCTCGATCACGCCCCATCCCGTCACGTTCAGGCCCGGGTCGATACCAAGAATCCGCATGTCCCCACTCTAGGCGCGCGCATCGGCTACCTCCAACCGCGCGCGCCCGGCCATGCCCGCCAAACCGCCGCGTTCATACCGCCGCCCGGGCCCACAGCGCGACCCTCTGCTAGCATGAACCGGCCCCCCGGGCCTCATTACCCACTCCCACGGAGAATCACCGTGTCCGCACCCGCGCCTGCCGTCCCGGCCCTCGACTTCGTCTTCCATCCCCGCTCGATCGCCATCGCAGGCGTCTCGTCGAAGGAAGGGCCGGGCTTCGGCGGCGGCGGCTTCGTCCAGTCTCTGCTCGAAATCGGCTTCCGTGGCCCCATCTACCTCATCCACCCCACGGCGCCCGCGATTCGCGGCATCAAGTGCTATCCGCGCCTCACCGATATCCCGGACAACGTCGACTACGTCATCTCCTCCGTGCCCGCCCGCGCCGTCCCCGGGCTGCTCGAGGACTGCATCGTGAAGGGCGTGCGCGTCCTCCATCTCTTCACCGCCGGCTTCACCGAAACCGGCGACGCCGAGCGCGCGAAGATGGAGCAGGCCGTCGTCGCCCGCGCGCGCGAGGTTGGTATTCGCCTCATCGGCCCCAACTGCATGGGCCTCTACGCCCCCAATTCGCGCCTGGCGATGATGCAGGGCCAATCACCCGAGGCCGGGCCCGTGGGCATGGTCTCCCAGAGCGGCATGAACGCCGGCGAATTCGTACGCTACTCCGCACCGCGCGGCATCCGCTGCTCCAAGGTCATCAGCTTCGGCAACGGCGCCGACCTCAAGGCCGCCGACTTCCTCGACTACCTCACCGACGACGCCGAGACCGAAATCATCGTCGCCTACCTCGAAGGCATCCAGGATGGCCCCCGCCTCGCCCGTGCCATCCGCCGCGCCGGCAAGACCAAGCCGGTCGCCATCCTCAAGTCGGGCCGCACCGAGTCCGGTTCGCGCGCGGCGAATTCGCACACAGCCTCCCTCGCCGGCGCGATCAAGGTGTTCGATGGCCTCTGCAAGCAGGCCGGCGTGCTTCGCGTCGAGAGTCTCGAGGAGCTGGTCGATGTCGCCGTCGCCTTCCGCTACATCAAGAAGCTGAACGGCCCGAACGTCGTCGTCGTGGGCGGCGGCGGTGGCGCCAGCGTGCTCGCCGCCGACGACCTCGATGCCGCCGGTCTTGCCCTCCCGCCCATCCTCCCGGAGACGCAGGAGCAGCTCGCGAAGGTCACGCACGAGGCCGGCACGAGCATCCGCAACCCCATCGACACCACCTCGCTCTGGGACGAAAACAGCTTCGAAGGCACGTTCCGGCCGATCATGGCCGCCTCGAACACGGACGTCATCCTGCACCACACCAGCTTCGGTGGCGGTGGCGGCGGCTCCCGCGGCGGCGACCCCCGCGTGCGCCTCCCGCGCCAGGCCGACACCCTCGGCAGGCTCCAGGAGGAGTTCGGCAAGCCCATCGTCGTCGCCATCCGCCCGGCCACCACCGGCGACGGCTTCGAACACGGCGCCTACTTCCAGGAACTTTGCGCCGAACGCGGCATCGCCACCTTCCCGAGCATCGTTCGCGCGGGGAACGCCATGGCCCGGCTGCTGGAATGGCAGCGCCTCCAGGGCAGCTGACCGGGCGTTAGCCCTTCGCGCCCGCCCGAGAAAGCCGTCCGCGGAACGCCACGGCCACGGCCGCACCGAGCAGCAGAAGCCCCGCGCCCGAGACGATCGCGCGCGGTTCGAGCGCGCCCAGGAAGAGCACGTTCACCACGATGCCCAGCGCCGGGAACACGGGCACAACTCCCACGCCGGGTAGCCTCACCGTGCCCGGCACCCTGAACCCGCCGCTCGTCTCCCCGCGCCGCCGCCGCCAGATGACCGCGGCGTTCACCACACAGAACACGATGTAAAGCCCGAAGTTCGTCACATCCGCGAGTGTGCCTATGGCGCCCAGGTGGGTCACCACCGCCGCCGTCAGGCTCGCGAGCGCCAGCCCCGGGAGCGGCACCCGCGAGCGGCCGCT
>JAYRRO010000265.1:0-40512 GCA_041910095.1 Dehalococcoidia bacterium | reverse complement strand
CTCGGCTGCCTCGACCATGGCGATGCCCCGCCCGGCGTCTCCGACCGCCTCTTTCGCTTTGAGCACCTGCAGCGCACCGTCGCCGCCCGCAACGACCTCCTTGCGTTCGCCCGCCGCGCCGAGGACCTGGAGCCCTACCTCACCCGCGCTCGCGCGCTCTGCGGCTCCGCGCTCGGCGAAGGCGATGTCGCGTTCATGGACACCGGCCCCGCCGCGGCCCTTGGCGCGCTCCACGATGAGGCCGTCAGCGCCGCGGACGAACAGATCGTTGTAAACCTGGGCAACATGCACCTGCTTGGGTTCCACCTCCGCGGGCGCCAGGTCGCCAGCCTGTTCGAACACCACACCGGCGAAGTCAGCGCCGCCCACGTCGAGCGGTTCACGCACGCCCTCGCCGCCGGGACGCTCACCCACGCGGATGTGTTCGGATCGAAGGGCCACGGCGCCTACCACCACGACCGCTCCATCGTGCGCGCCGCGCTCCCCGCGATGGTCGCCGCCACCGGTCCCCGGCGTTCGATGATTCGCGGCACGTCGCTCCACCCCTACTTCGCCGCGCCCTTCGGCGACATGATGATCGGGGGCTGTTTCGGCCTCCTCCGGGGCTATGCCGAGGTTTTCCCCGCCGCCGCCGATGCCGTCGCTTCCCGCCTCGGCCCGCTCCCGTGAGCCCGTCGCCCGAGTTCGCCGTGTTCGCCGGGCGCGCCGCCCGCGCCCGCGAGGAGCTGACCGGTCTGCTCGACGTCGTCCCGGATGGCGAGTGGGTCCGCCAGGCCTCCGGGAACGCCTGGGATATCCATACACACGTCGCGCACGTCGCGGCCGCGGACGCGGCGGCTGCGGACCTCTTCGCCGCGCTCTCTTCCTCCCCTGGCGTGCTGCCATTGGCAGAAAGCCTCGCCCGCTTCGCCGAGTCGCGTGCCGCCGCCATCGCCGAAGCCCGCACGCGCACGCCCACCGCGCTGCGAACCCTCATCGCCCACCAGCGCGAGGCCGCCCTGCAAGCCCTCGTGTCCCTTCCACCGGCCGCCTTCGACACATCGCTGCTGCTCCCCGGTGGCGGCGCGTGGGGTCAGGACCTCACGTTCTCCCTTCGCTCCTACCTCGCGACCTGGGCGGCCCACGACCTCGAACATGCCGCCGCCATCCGCGCCGCCCTGCTCGTCGCCCCGTCACCCTCGGCCATGGCGCTCGCGGCCCGCCTGCGCCGCGCCCGCTGACGCCATCCGGCCCGTTCTGCCGCTGCTAAGATGGGCCCGTGATCTACCTCGACAACGCCGCGACTTCGCCCATGCGTCCCGAGGTGCGCGAGGCGATGCTGCCCTTCCTCGAGTCCGCTTTCGGGAACCCGAGCGGCCTCTACGCCGTCGGCCGCGAAGCCCAGGGTGCCGTCGATGCGGCCCGGAACGCCGTCGCCGCCTGCCTGGGCGTCCGCCCATCGGAGGTCATCTTCACTAGCGGCGGCACCGAGAGCATCAATACCGCCCTTCAGGGCATCGCCTACGCCATGCGCCGCGCCGGCGCCGGCGCGCACGTCATCACCACGGCCATCGAACACCACGCCGGCCTCCACGCCGCCCAGGTCCTCGAAGAATCCGGCTTCGATGTCACCTACGTCGGCTGCGACCACAGCGGTCACGTCCGCGTCGATGCCTTCGCCGCCGCCCTTCGTCCCGATACGGTCCTCGCCAGCGTCATGCTCGCGAACAACGAGGTGGGAACGGTGCAGCCCATCGCCGAATTCGCTGCCGTCCTTCGCGACTACGCCCGCCGCCAACAGCATCGCGTGCTCCTTCACACCGACGCCGTGCAGGCCCCGCGCTGGATGTCCCTCGATGCGAACACCCTTGGCGTCGATGCCCTCAGCCTCTCTTCCCACAAGTTCGGCGGTCCCAAGGGCAGCGGCGTGCTCTACCTTCGCCGGGCGACGCCCTTCCACCAGCTCCTCCTCGGCGGTGGCCAGGAGATGCAGAAACGGGCCGGCACCGAGAACGTCCCCGGCATCGTCGGCACGGCCGTGGCCCTTGGCGCTGCCAGCACGGGCATCCCCGAGCGCGCTGCCCGTGTCCGTGCCCTCCGCGACCGCCTCCGCGATGGCATCCTGGCCGCCACGCCGGGCGCCGCCGTCAACGGCTGCCAGGAAGCCTGCGTGCCCAACAATCTCAACATCGCCTTCGATGGCATCGAAAGCGAAAGCCTCGTGCTCGCGCTGGATGCCCGCGGCATCGCCGCCAGCTCGGGCAGCGCCTGTTCGAACTCCACCTGGGAACCATCGCATGTGCTCATGGCGATGGGGGTCCCTATCCGGCGTGCCGTCGGGAGCGTGCGCTTCAGCCTCGGCGAGGCCACCACCGAGGCCGATATCGATGCCGTCATTCGCGCCGTCCCGCAGGAGCTCGCGCGCTTGCGCGCGGCCAGCGGGACGGCGGCCACTTCTTGATGTAAGCCGTTTCGATTTAACCCGCGTTCCATCTGGGCGGGTGTTGCATACGCCGACAAATCGGCTCAGAATCCCGGCCGGGAGGTCCTCGTGAGCACCGATTCCGCGTCCCGCGCCCCGGCCCCCGGCGCCCTTGGCCTCGTCCAGCAGTTCCTCAACTCCATCGACATCGTCTCCGGCACCGACGCACTTCGCACGCCGGCCGATGTCACCGCCTGGTTCGGCGAACGCCGCCTTTTCGCGCGTCCCGGGCAGCCCCTCCCCGCCGAAGTCCCGGCGCTCGGAGACGCCGAGTTTGGCCGCGTCCTCCAACTCCGGACGGCCCTCCGGGAGATCGCCGAAGGCAATCTCACCGGCCGCTCCGCGCCCGCGGCCATCGAAACCCTCAACCGCATCGCCGCTGGCGTCCCCATGGCCGTCCGCTTCGATGCCGATAGCGCGACGTTGCTCACACCGTTGGGCGCTGGCGCCGAGGTCGCTATCGGCTGGATTCTCGCCATCACCTTCGATGCCATGAACACCGGCACCTGGCAACGCCTCCGGCTCTGCGCCGCCGCCGACTGCCGTGCCGCGTTCTACGATTCCAGCCGGAATCGCACGGGCACCTGGTGCAACATGGCGACCTGCGGCAACCGCGCCAAGGTCCGCGCCTACCAGCAGCGCCAGCGCGGGCACCCGCCGCTCCACGCCTGAGCGCGCCAGCTCGCGCCTCCACGAGCCGAACGATCCATTCTGGCCGGGCCTTCCGGCCCTTCTGGCCGCGCCCCGCGCGGCGCACCCTTGGGCCAGCCACTGAGGCCCCGAACCCACGGCCCGGCGCTCGCCCACCCGGGTCACGGCGGCCACGGCCGGGAGCAGCACTCCCAATCCGGCGCGGGGGCGAGCCGGGTTCGCGGGATGCGGCGCGCCATTCAACACGCGCCGCTCCCGGTCGCGCCGGGTGCGTCCGTCAGGTCGACCCGGCGCGACATGCCTCTCGCGGCTCACGACCGAGTCCCGCCCGGCACCGAATCGTCCTCGGCTCGCCCCACGTAGTAGGATTCGCCTCGATTCCATATCGACCCGGAGGTCCGCCCGTGCTGCTCCGCGACATCCTCGCCCACGCCGTGAAGCTGTATCCCGAGAAGACTGGCCTCCTCGATGGCGACCGCTCCTTCACCTACCGCGAGGCCTCCGATCGCATCCATCGCCTCGCCTCCGGGCTCCTTTCCCTCGGCCTCCAGCCCGGCGATAACATCGCCATCCTCGCCAACAACTCCCACCGCTACTTCGAGACCTACTTCGTCGCCGATATCGCCGGCATGCCGCTCGCACCCCTTAACATCCGCCTCGCCGCGCATGAACTGGAGTTCATCGTCAACGACGGCGAAATCAAGGCCCTCATCCTCGGGCTCGAATACCTGCCGCTGTTCGAGCAGTTCAAGGCGAACGCGCCCGGCCTCAAGCACGTCATCCTCCTCGAAGGTGCCGCGGACGGCGCCATCGAGTACGAGTCCCTGATTGCCGCCAACGAACCGCTTGCCCGCTCGGTTCGCGAATGGGACGAGAACGAGATGCTCAATCTCTGCTACACCGGCGGTACCACGGGCCTGCCGAAGGGCGTCATGCTCACGCAGCGCAACGTCGTCTCGAACGCCCAGCACGCCGTCCAGGCCATCGGCTTCAACGAAGGCGACACATGGCTCCACGTCGCCCCAATGTTCCACCTCGCCGATGCCTGGGCCTGTTATGCGCTCACCGCCGCGGGCGGCACGCACGCCTTCGTGCCCGCCTTCACCCCCCAGGGCGTCCTCGAAGCCATCCAGCGCTGGAAGGTCACCAAGACCATTCTCGTCCCGACCATGGTCAATTTCCTGGTCAACTTCCCCGGCCACGACCAGTTCGACACCAGCAGCCTGGACTGCGTGCTCTACGGCGCTTCGCCCATGCCGGTCGATCGCCTGATGGCCGCCGCGAAAGCGTTCGGCCCGAAGTTCACCCAGGGATACGGCATGACCGAGACCGCCCCCCTGCTCACCATCATGCATGCGCGCTGGCTCGATTGGGACGGCAGCGACAAGGATAAGGCGCGCATGGCCAGCTGCGGCCGCCAGGTCCCAGGCGTCGATGTCCGCGTCGTCGACCAGGAAACCGGCGAGGATGTGAAGCCGGGTCAGGTCGGCGAAATCATCGCCCGCGGCCCAAACGTCATGCAGGGCTACTGGAAGCGCCCCCAGGAGACCTCCGAAGCGCTCCGCGGCGGCTACATGCACACCGGCGACGTGGCCACCATCGATGCCGACAACTTCATCTACATCGTCGACCGCGCCAAGGACATGATCATCTCCGGCGGCGAGAACGTGTACTCCACCGAGGTCGAAAACGCCCTCTACGACCACCCCGCGGTCCTCGAGGCCGCCGTCATCGGCATCCCCGATGAGCGCTGGGGCGAGGCCGTCCTCGCCGTCGTCGTTCTCCGCGATGGCGCCACCGCCACCGAACAGGAGATCATCGAACACTGTCGCGGCCTCATCGCCGGTTACAAGTGCCCGAAGCAGGTGCTCTTTCGCGACACCCCGCTGCCCAAGTCCGGCCCCGGCAAGATCCTCAAGACCGAACTCCGCAAGCCCTACTGGGAAGGCAAGGACCGCAAGGTCAACTGACCGTGGGCGGCACGTAACACTGAGGCGGCCCCGAGGGGCCGCCTTTGCGCTACCCCGGCTTTCGCGACGTAACCGGCACGCGTTGCGTGTCCTTCGCCACGCGAATGTTCCCGCCGTAGAGCTCGTTCATCCCTCGAACGAACTCCTCCACCTGCGGCCCCTCGTTCGGGATCGGCGGGATGAGGTGCGAAAGCACCAGCTCGCCCACGCCCGCCTGCTTCGCCAGCTTCGCCACCTCGTCCGTCGGGATGTGGTAGCTCGGCACGTCCGCGAAGAGCCCCGCCTGCACGTCACGCCCCATCGCCCGCAGCGCCACCACCCGCTGCTGTAGCATCGGCACGTTCATCGCCTCGCACACCAGCATGTCCGCCCCTTCCGAGGCGTGCAGCAGGGACTCGCAGAACGACGTGTCCCCCGAGAGCACCGCCGTCCGGCCATCGAATCCGAACCGGTAGCCGAACGCGGGCACCACCGGGAAGTGATCGACCTCGAATGCCTCCACCGTCATCCCGCCCACCGTGAGAAAGCGTTCCGGCCGCGATGGCACCGGCACTTCCGTGACCTCGCAGCGGATGCCGTCCGGGTGGAGCTTGTCGCCGTGATGCGCCTGCCGGAAGCTGATGTCCCGCCGCAGCGCCAGCAGGAACCCCTCCACCATCTCCGCCGTGCCCTCCGGCCCATACACGCGCAGCGGCGTCTTCGCGCCCCATGTCCAGCGCTGGAAGAGAAAGTCCGGGAAGTCGGTCATGTGGTCCGTGTGCATGTGCGTGAAGATCGCCGTGTCGATCGACGACGGCACCACGCCCGCCGGCACCAACCGCCGCGCCGCGCCCCACCCGCAGTCCACCATCACGTGCGTATCGCCCGCGACCACTACCTGCCCGGCGCCGCACCGGTCCGGGTTTGGCAACGGGCTCCCCGTCCCGAGAAACGCGATCTCGAACGTCGCCATGCCATCCCTCCAGCCCGGCCGGGCCGCGAAAGTATGGTGCGAAAGGCGAACGATGCAAAGCCGTCGCTTCGGTCTAAAACCCCTGCGTCCCATCCAGCCAGCGAAGGCCGTCCACCAGCACACCGCTGACCGAAAGCTCCCAGTGCAGGTGCGGCCCGCTCGAAAGACCGGTCGACCCCACGTACCCGAGCACCTGGTTCTTCGTAACCGGCTGCCCCGTGACGACCGCGAGCTCGTGCATGTGCCCGTACAGCGAAAGGACACCGCCGCCGTGGTCCACCACCACGAGGTTTCCGCGCACGAGGTAGCGCCCGGCGAGCACCACCGTCCCGGCGTTCGCCGGCCGCACGGGCGTTCCCGTCTTCGCTCCCAGGTCTGTTCCGCCGTGATGGCCCGCCGGCGTGCCGCCATTGAACGACCGCTGTTCGCCGAAGTACCCGGTGACGTCGAGCGCCCCCTCGAGCGGCGCCTGCCACGCGCCGGACCACTTCCGTGGCGTCCGCAGCGCGTACAGCCCGGGCAGCAGGGGGCCCTCGTCGGGCGGTGGCGGCGGCGGGTTTGGGTCCGGCGGAGGATCATCTGCGTCGAGTTCGCCCGGCGTGAAGTAGTACACGGTCCACTGCGTCCGCAATACGCGCAGGTCGTACCGCACCGAACCCGGTTGCCCCAGCAGGTCGACGTACGAAATCGTCACTGGCGTAGGGCCCACCGGGTCCTCGGTGCCGATACCGGCGAAGCCCTCGATGCCCCCCGGGGTCGGCTCCATCGGGTACGTCCGGCCGAGCATGCTCACGCTCCCCGAGACGGCGTTGTCCACCCACGCCCGCACGGCGCCCGCCTGGTACGCCTCGTATTTCGAGAGCCCGTACCGCAGCGCCGGCCCATCCGCCGCGATCTGTGGCAGCCGGCGCGGCCCCACCACTGGCCCACCGGGCACCGCCTGCTGCGCGCCGGTGGCGTGCGGCTTTTCGCCCGGCGCGAACAACCTCCGCGGCACCTCCACGAGCAGCGGCGCCGCCAGCAACACACCCAAGAATGCCCGTCTCCGCATCGACCAGAGGGTACCGCATTGGCCCGGCGCATGTGGAAAGGCGATTTCCGAACGCCCCGGCCAGCCACGCCTCCCTTCCCACCGTTCGCGTTCATCACTACGCTCAATGCATGGCCCGTATCTATCTCGACCACGCCGCGACGACCCCGCCCGACCCGCGCGTCCTCGAGGCGATGTGGCCTTTCTTCACCACCTACTGGGGCAACCCCTCCAGCATCTATCTCGAAGGCCAGGAAGCCCGCCGCGCGCTCGACGCCGCCCGCAAGCTCGTCGCCGACCTTCTCGGTGCGACCCCGAAAGAGGTCACATTCACCAGCGGCGGCACCGAGTCCGACAACGCCGCCATCCGCGGCGCGGCACTCGCTCAGCGCGCGCTTGGCCGCGGCAGCCACCTCATCACCACCCGCGTCGAGCACCACGCCGTGCTCCACACCGTTGAGCAGCTGGAACGCGAAGGCTTCACCGCCACCTACCTCCCCGTCGATGCCGACGGCGTGGTCGATCTCGACGACCTCGAGGCCGCCGTCACCCCCGAGACGACCGTCGTCAGCATCATGGCCGCAAACAACGAAGTCGGGACCATCCAGCCCGTCGCCGAGGCCGTTCGCATCGTCAAGGCGCGCAACCCACGGACCGTCGTTCACACCGATGCCGTCCAGGCCGCGGGAGCCCTCGAGATCACCCCATCCTTGCTCGGCGTGGACCTCCTCAGCCTCGCGGCCCACAAGTTCTATGGCCCGAAAGGCGTGGGCGTCCTCTACATCAAGAACCGCACGCCCTGGCAGCCGATGTTCCTCGGGGGCTCCCAGGAAAAAGAGCGCCGCGCGGGCACCGAAAACGTCGCCGGCATCGTTGGCCTCGCCACCGCCATGAAGCTCGCGTGGGACGAACGCGAAGCACGCAACGCCCACTCCGCCGCCCTCCGCAACCGCCTCCTCTACGAACTCCCCGAGCGCATCCCCGATACCGTGATCACCGGCCCCGTGGACCCCGCCGGGAGGCTGCCGAACAACTTCAGCTGCTGCTTCCGCAACGTCGAGGGCGAGAGCGTCCTGCTCGCGCTCGACATGGCCGATGTCGCCGCCTCATCGGGCAGTGCCTGCACCACCGGCGCCCTTGAACCCTCGCACGTGCTCACCGCCATGGGCATCGATTCCGACCTCGCCCATGCGTCCCTGCGCCTCACGCTCGGTATCGCCAATACGGATGCTCAAATCGACCGCGTGCTCGCGGTCCTCCCCGAGATCGTCGCCCGCCTCCGCTCGCTCGCGGGCTCGGCGTAGGGGGCCCACGGCCCCTAGAACACGTCGAACAGGTTGAACCGCGGCCCGTCCTTGCAGCAGAGCCGCACGCCGTGCTTCGTGAAGATGGCGCAGCCGTAGCACATGCCCCAGCCGCACGGCATGTTCTCCTCCATCAGGATCTCCGGCTGCTGCCGCCGCCCGTTCCAGCGCAACGCATCGGCCAGCGCGATGAACATCGGGTTCGGCCCGCACGCGTAGATTTTGCTCGCCCACTCCTGGTACTTCCCCAGGTGCTGCGTCACGAACCCTTTCGGCCCCGCGCTCCCGTCCTCCGTCACGGTGACGTACTCGACTTCGTGCGGCCACGCCGATGCCGGCAGCAGATGCTCCGCACTCCTCGCGCCCATCATCGCCACCACCTGGTGCCCCGCCGCGACCGCACGCTCGGCCATGTCCACCATCGGCGCGATGCCAACACCCCCGCCGATGAGCAGCAGGTTCCCCGGCCGCTCCGGCAGCCGCAGCCCATTCCCGAGTGGCCCGTACATCCGCACCAGGTCGCCGCGCTGGCGCCCCGCCAGCCACCCGCTCCCCTTGCCCACCACCTGGTACAGCAGGGCGAACCGGTCCTTCTCCACCCGGTGATAGCTGAACGCGCGTGCGAACACCGGATCGACGCCCTCGTCGCTGCAATGCACCATCACGAACTGTCCCGGCTCCACATTCGTCGAAAGCCCCGGACCCTGGAACCAGGTGATGTACGCGCCTTCGTATGCGCGTTCCGTCGAAAGCACCGTCGCCGTCTCGATGATCATGTCGCCAGGTACTCCCGCAGCGTCGCGACTTCGAATTCCGCCCCGTGCGTCAGCGCCTCGATCGCCGCCCGCGCCGTGTCAATCGAAGTGAAGCACGGGATGCGCTTCTCCGCCGCCGCCCGCCGGATGTGGAACCCGTCCCGCAGCGAGCCCGTGAGCCGCCCTTCCGGCGTATTGATGACGCACTGGACCGTCCCGTCCTGGATGACGTCGACCACGTTCGGATGCTCGCCCGAGAGCACCTTCGTTACCGCCTTCGCGGGGATGCCCAGCGCCGCGATCATCGCCGCCGTGCCCTCCGTCCCGTACATCGTGTACCCGGCGTCGGCGAGCTTGCGAATCAGGGGCAGCGCATCCGCCTTCGTCCGGTCACTGATGCTCAGCAAGATGGAGGCGTTCGGCTTCAGCGCCAGGTCGCTCGACATCAGCGCCTTTGTCAGCGCCCCCTCGAACGTCCGGTCGATGCCCATCACCTCGCCCGTGCTCTTCATCTCCGGCCCGAGGTAGGTGTCCACGCCCACCAGTTTCGACATCGAGAACACGGGCGCTTTGATCGCCACAAGGTCGCGTTCCGGCCAGAGCCCCGATGGGAAGCCAGCCTCTTTCAGCGTCCGCCCGAGCATCGCGCCCACCGCCAGCTGCACCATCGGGACTCCCGTCACCTTCGAAAGGAACGGCACCGTGCGGCTCGCCCGCGGGTTCACCTCCAGCACGAAGACGCGTGGCGCATCGCCCGCCTCCCGTGGCAGCACCACGTACTGGATGTTCGTCAGCCCGATGGCGCCCAGTCCCAGCACGATCCGCTCTGTGTAGTCGCGCAGGACTTCCTTCTCGTCCGCGTCGAGGTGCATCGGCGGGTACACCGCCATCGAATCGCCGGAATGCACACCCGCCCGCTCGATGTGCTCCATGATCCCCGGGATGAGCACCTGCTCGCCGTCGCAGATTGCGTCCACCTCGACTTCGCGCCCCTCGAGGAACTTGTCGATGAGCACCGGCTTCCCCTGCGCGGCCTCCGTCGCCAGCGCGAGGAACCCGACCATCTCCGTGGCGTTCTGCACCACCTCCATCGCCCGCCCGCCAAGCACGTACGAAGGCCGCACGAGCACCGGGTAGCCGATCGTCTGGGCCGTCTTCAGGGCCTCATCGAGCGTGAAGATCGCCGCCCCCGGTGGTTGCGGGATGCCGAGGTCCTGCAGGAACCGCTCGAACAGCCGCCGGTCCTCTGCCGTGTCGATGGCTTCCGCGCTCGACCCGATGATCGGCAGCGCCGCCCGCCGCAGCGGCTCCGCGAGATTGATCGCCGTCTGCCCGCCAAACTGCACGATGCTCGCCGGCGCTTCCGGTTCGGTCCCCTGCTCGTTTTCGATGATGTCCCGCACGGCCTCTTCGTCCAGCGGTTCGAAGTAGAGCCGGTCGCTCGTATCGAAGTCGGTCGAGACCGTCTCAGGGTTCGAATTCACCATGATGGAGCGCAGGCCCGCGTCCTGCAGTGCCCAGGCGGCGTGCACGCTCGCGTAATCGAACTCGATCCCCTGCCCGATGCGGATCGGGCCGCTTCCCACCACCACCGCACCCCGCCCGGGTTCGGCGATCGCCTCGTTCTCCTGCTCATAGGTGCTGTAGAAGTACGGAGTCGCGGCATCGAATTCCGCCGCGCAGGTGTCCACCATCTTGTACACCGGCCGGATGCCGTTCTCGTGCCGGAACGCGCGGATCTGCTCCGGCAGCCGGTCCGCCAACTGCCCCACCATCTCGTCGCTGAAGCCGAGCCGCTTCGCCTCGCGTAGCAGCTCAGGATGCAGCGGCTCGTTCAACAGCCTCCGTTCCATCCTCACGATGTTCAGCAGCCGCTCGAGGAACCACGGGTCCACCCCGTTCGAGCGATGCGCGACGTTCATCACCGGCGTGCCCCGCCGCAGCTCCGCGATCAGCCCCCAGAGCCGCTCGTCCGTCGCCACCAATGGGATCTCGTGCTCGGCATTCCGCCACTCAGGCCGCTCCCAGAGCAGCGATCGCCCCCCCACCTCCAGCGAGCGCACGGCCTTGTTCAGCGCCGCTTCGAAGCAGCGGTCGATGGCCATCACCTCGCCCGTCGCCTTCATCTGCGTTCCCAGCCGCCGGTCGCCGAGCGCAAACTTGTCGAACGGCCACCGGGGAATCTTCACCACGCAGTAGTCCAGCGCAGGCTCGAATGCGGCCGTCGTCTTCTGCGTCACCGCGTTCGGGATTTCGTCCAGCGTCTTGCCGCACGCGATTTTCGCCGCCACCCGCGCGATCGGGTACCCCGTCGCCTTCGATGCCAGCGCCGAGGACCGCGAAACGCGCGGGTTCACCTCGATCACGTAGTACGGCAGCGGCTCATCCGGGTCACCCTGCCAGTCCCGCACGTCCTTGCGCGGCGCCAGCGAGAACTGCACGTTGCATCCGCCCTCGATCCCTAGCTCGCTGATGATCCGCAGCGCCGACGACCGCAGCATCTGGTAGTCCTTGTCGCTGAGCGTCTGCGAAGGCGCCACCACGATGGAGTCGCCCGTGTGGACGCCCATCGGGTCCAGGTTCTCCATGTTGCAGATGGTGATGCAGTTCCCCGCGCCGTCGCGCATCACCTCGTACTCGACTTCCTTCCAGCCGAGCAGGTTCTTTTCGACCAGCACCTGGGTGATCGGGCTCGCCTCGAGGCCGCTCTCCGCCGTCGCCCGCAGCTGCTCCCAGGTGAACGCCATGCCGCCGCCCGTGCCGCCGAGCGTGTACGCGGGCCGAATCACCACCGGCAGCCCGATCTTCTCCGCGGCTGCCACGCATTCGTCGATCGTGTGGCAGATCTCGCTCTCCAGCACCGGCTCCCCGAGCTTCGCGAGCATGTCCCGGAAGAGTTCGCGGTCCTCGGCCCGCCGGATGCCCTCCAGCGGTGTGCCCAGCAGCCGCACGTTGTACTTCTCCAGCACCCCGGCGTTCGAAAGTGCGACCGCCAGGTTCAGCCCAGTCTGTCCCCCGAGCGTCGGCAGCAGCGCCTCCGGGCGTTCCCTGGCGATGATTCGCTCCAGCACCGGCACCGTCAGCGGCTCCACGTACACCGCGTCCGCCACTTCCAGGTCCGTCATGATCGTCGCGGGGTTCGAATTCACGAGGATGCTGCGCACGCCTTCCTCGCGCACGGCCTTGCACGCCTGCGTGCCGGCGTAGTCGAACTCGGCCGCCTGGCCGATGACGATCGGCCCGCTTCCGATGATGAGTACGCTGGCTGGCTTCACGGTCGTCCTCCCCGGCTTCCCGCCGGACGCTGAATTCGAATTCGTGGAAAGGCTCCCCCTCGCCGCGCGCGGGGGGTGGTGACTCGCCGGGTGCCCATCGCGGCTACCGTCCCCCTGCCGGGAGGAGGCCCAGCAACAGCCGCCGTACCGGGCGGACGAGCAGCAGGAGCAGGACGAATGGGATCGGCAGGAATCGCCCCGCCGGCGCGAGGAACAACAGCGCCTCGGGCACGCCGATGAGCACGCCCAGCGTCACCGGCAGCACATAGTGCTCCTGCCGGCCGCGGTCCTCTCCCAGCACGGCCACCGCCAGCAGGAAGATGAATAGCGCCGCGATCCCCAGCGCGCTCGCGAACACCCGTGCCAGCATCTGCCCCGCTTCTCCCGAGGTGATGCTGTCATCGGCGAACGACGCCCCGCCGATGATGATCGCCATCACCCACCCGATCACCGCGAACGTGATCAGCAGCTCCGGCACGAACCGCGATCGCCGCCGCGGGCCGCCCGTGATGGGTGCGTTATTCCGCCGCCCCGGATTCCTTCGGATCGCGTCAATCACGTACTCATCCTGCCGGTGCCGCGCCATCAGCATCCTCTAGAACGGCAGCTCGAAGCTCATGTTCGGGTTGCGAAGCGGCACCATCGCCCCAATCGAGGACAGGAAGCTCAGCGCCGGCTCGTTCCCATCCGGCAGCCGCCCGCGGATGCGCCGGTAGCCGTGCTCCCGCGCGAACTCCACCAACTCCTCCGCGATATCCGTCGCGAGCCCCCGCCGCCGGTGCTCCGGCGCCACCCACACCCCCAGCACGCCCGTCTCCGGCTCCGACGTGTCGAAGTCCAGCGTCCCGAACGCGACGGGAATGCTTCCGTCCACCGCCAGGATCATCGCCCCGCTATCGCCCAGCCGCTTGATCCACTGGCGCGCACGCTCTGCGTCAAAGTCCTTCGCCAGGGCCGTGTTCGTCCCCTCCAGCGACCGCGCGATCGCCGCCACGTCGTCCGCGTCCTGTTCCGTTGCCCTTCGAAGCTCGATTGGCCGTGTCATGAAACCCCTCCTGGCACTGCTGCCATCATTGCTATGAACCGGTCGAAAATCTCAGTGTTGTCCAGCGGCCCGGGGCAGGCTTCGGAATGGTACTGGATCGTCATCAGCGGCTCGCTCCTCATGGCGATGCCTTCGACCGTGCGGTCGTTCAGGTTAATGTGGCTCACATACGCCGACGCGTCGAGATGATCGGCGTCCACGGCGTATCCGTGGTTCTGCGCCGTGATCGTCACGTGTCCGGTGAGCATGTCCTTCACCGGGTGGTTCCCGCCCCGGTGGCCGAACGGGAGCTTGAAGGTCCCCGCGCCGAGCGCCTGCGCCGCCACCTGGTGCCCCAGGCAAATCCCAAGGATCGGCGCTTTCCCAATCAGCTTGCGCGCCTCATCGACGACCGCTTCCAGCAGCCGCGGGTCCCCCGGCCCCGGCGACAGCACGATCCCGTCCGGCCGCTGCGCCAGCAGTTCATCCGCCCCTACGTGCGATGGGAAGACGCGCACGGCGCACCCCCGCGTCGCCAGCGACCGCATGATGTTGCGCTTCACGCCGCCGTCCAGCAGCGCCACCCGGTAGCGAGGCTCGCCCGGAGCGTTCCAATCGTAGGGCGCATCCGTCGTCACCGTGTCGACCCAGTTCGTATCGTCGTAGCCCGGCATCGCCCGCACCCGCGCGAGCGCCTGCTCCGCCGATTCGTCCGTGGTGATTGTCCCGAGCATCACGCCATGCCGCCGGATGCGCCGTGTGATCGCCCGCGTATCCACCTGGTCGATCGCCACCACGCCCCGCGCCTTCAGGTACGGCTCCAGCTTCCCCACCGAACGAAGGTGGCTCGCGAACGCCGCAGCTTCGCGCACGATGAGCCCCGTCGGCTGAATCCGCGCCGACTCCTCCACCTTCGCATCGACCCCGTAGTTCCCGATCATCGGGTAGGTCAGCGTCAACAGCTGCCCCGCGTACGAAGGGTCCGTGAGCATCTCCTGGTACCCGGTCATCGACGTGTTGAACACGACCTCGCCATCCGCGCGGCCGGGCGCGCCGACCGAATGCCCCGCGAACACCGAACCGTCCGCGAGCACGAGCAGCGCTTCTTCAGCCATTGGACCCCTCCACTTCGTGACGCACCACACCCCCCGTAATCACCGCCTGCACGCCCCCGAGCATCTCGCTTCCCTGCAGCGGCGTGTTCTTCCCCTTCGTCGCGAACGCCGCCGTATCCACCGTCCAGCGCCGCGCGGGGTCGAGGATAACGATGTCGCCCGGCGCACCCGGCGAAAGCGTCCCGAGCCCGGCCACGCGCGCGTCCAGCTTCCACGCGCGCGCCGGCCCCGCCGTCAGGGCTGCCACGACCCGGCCGAGGTCGAGTTCGCCGCGCGCGACCTGCGTCAGGAGTGTCCCCGCCGCCGTCTCGAAGCAGGCGATGCCCGGCGCCGCGTGGTCGAACTCGCACAGCTTGTCCTCGCGCGCGTGCGGCGCGTGGTCGGTGGCAATCGCGTCGATGATGCCCTCGTTGATGCCCCGGACGAGCGCCAGCCGGTCGGCTTCGGTACGCAACGGCGGGTTGATCTTCGCGTTCGTGTCGTAGGCCGGCTCCGGCCCGGCACCGAAAACGGCGTCCTCCGTCAGGAAGAGGTGGCTCGGCGTCACCTCGCAGGTCACGTTGAGCCCGCGCGCCTTCGCATCGGCCACCAGTTCGAGCCCGCGAGCGGTCGTGATGTGCGCCACGTGCAGCCGGCCGCCGGTTGCTTCGGCCAGCGCCAGGTTCCGCGCGATGGCCGTCACCTCCGCCGCGGCCGGCTGCCCGGGCAACCCCAGCCGTTCGCTTACGCGGCCTTCGTTCATCACCCCGCCTGCGTTCAGCACCGGGTCGTCGCTGTGTTCCGAAAGCGGCAGCCCGAGCGCGCCCAGCAGCGCCAGCGCGTTGCGCATCAGCTGCCCGTCGGCGACGGGGCTGCCGTCGTCGCTGAAGGCCACACACCCCGCTTCCGCGGCCTCCGAAAGGTTCGCCAATGACTTCCCCTCGCGGCCACGGGTGACCGCGCCGATGGCGAACACGCGCACCCGTGCGTCGCGCGCGATCCGCTCCAGCAGTGCCGCGACCACCGGCCCCGAATCGGGCGCAGGGACCGTGTTCGGCATCGCGCATATCGTCGTGAATCCACCGCGCAGCGCCGCCAGCGTCTCCGTCGCGATCGTCCCCTTCTGTTCGAAGCCGGGCTCGCGCAGGTGGGCATGCAGGTCCACGAAACCGGGCGTCACGATGCAGCCGCTCGCGTCGTACCGCACGCTGTCGCTCGCCGAAAGGCTCTTCCCCACGGCCGACACGCGGCCGTCACGCATCAGCACGTCGAGCTGCGCATCGATCCCGTTCGCCGGGTCGATCAGCCGTCCCCCCACGACCAGCAGGTCCGTCATTTCGTCCTCGCCGTCGCCATCAGATAGAGCACCGCCATCCGCACCGCCACGCCGTTCGCCACCTGCTCCTCGATTACCGAGTCCACCCCATGCGCGATATCCGGCGCGATTTCTATCCCTTCGTTCATCGGGCCCGGGTGCATGATGAGCGCCCTCGCCTTCGCCTTCGCCGCCCGCGCCGCATTCACCTGGTAGCCGTTGATGTACTCCCGCAGCGAAGGGATCAGCCCCGTCGCCTGCCGCTCCTTCTGGATGCGCAGCGCCATCACCACGTCCGCCCCCGTGATCGCCTCATCCAGGTTCGCCGTCAGCGTCACACGCCCCAGCTCACCCCCCGCGCTCGCCAGCGTTCGCGGAAGCAGCGTCGCCGGCCCGCAGAGCGTCACATCCGCGCCCGCCGTGAGCAGCGTCCACACATTCGACCGCGCCACCCGGCTGTGCAGCACATCGCCGACGATGACCACCCGCTTCCCCTCGAGCCCACCAAGGTGACGCCGCATCGTGTACAGGTCGAGCAGCGCCTGCGTGGGGTGCGCGTGCGTGCCATCGCCCCCGTTGATGACCCCCGCCCTCGTGTGCCGCGCCGCCAGGTAGGGCGCTCCCGACTTCCCGTGGCGCATCACCAGCAGGTCCGCGCCAATCGCCTCCAGCGTTCGCACCGTGTCGATGAGCGACTCGCCCTTCTCCACAGAGCTCCCCGAGGCCGTGAGGTTCACCACGTCCGCGCCCATCGCTTTCGCAGCGACTTCGAAGCTCGCACGCGTCCGCGTACTCTGTTCATAGAAAAGCGTCACCACCGTCGCGCCGCGTAGCGTCGCCACCTTCCCCACCGGCCGCGACCGCACCTCCAGCATCGCGTCGGCCGTCTCCATCACCAGTTCGACCTCCGCGCGCGAAAGCACATCGGTATCCAGCAGGTCCTTTCGCTGCCACGCCGCCGCCTCGACCGCACCCGCCGCCGGGCGTTCCTGCACATCAAGCATGGCTCGCCTCCGCGTTCAGCACGTACACGGCGTCCTCGCCGTCGGTCTCCTTCAGCAGCACCTGCACTTCCTGCACCAGCGCCGTGGGGATGTTCTTGCCCACGAAGTCCGGCCGGATAGGCAGCTCCCGGTGCCCGCGGTCGATGAGCGTCGCCAGCCGCACGCGCGCCGGCCGTCCGAAGTCCAGGAGCGCATCCAGGGCCGCGCGGATGCTGCGGCCTGTAAACAGCACGTCATCGACCAGTACCACCGTCGCGCCGTCGATGTTCGCCGGGATGGAGCTTGGCCGAAGCGGCGTCGGCTGGCCGCGGCGCGCCACATCGTCCCGGTAGAGCCCGATGTCCAGGCTCCCCACCGGCACTTCGACGCCCTCGAATTCGTTGACCAGCCGCCCGAGCCGCAACGCCAGCGGGTGCCCGCGCGTCAGCAGCCCGACGATAACCAGTCCGTCCGTACCGTGGTTGTTCTCGACGATCTCGTGCGCCAGCCGCCGCATCGTGCGCGCGACTTCGTCCGGGCCCAGGAGCAGTTCGCCAGTCATGAAAAACGCCTCCCCCGTCCCGGGCAGGCGCAAGCGACCAGGTGCGTGGTCATGCCGGTCATGGTCCGGCCCTCCTCCCTTGCCAGCCTCACGGGACCGGCTTAAAGGGTGCTCGAACCACCCTACCGCAGCCCCCTCGCCGCGGCAACGCTGTTATGAAAGGGTAGAGGAGTTCTATACTCGCCATTGCCGTCCGGCCCCCCATTGGGACGCGTATGCGAGGTCATCGTTGAGCGCTCTCTCCTCCGGCACCGGCGTTCGCGAAGCGGAAGTCCGGGAGCGGATCTTCCAGAGCGCACTCCGCCACTTCTCCCAGAAGGGCTTCGCCGCCACCTCCCTCCGCGAGATCGCCGAGGACGCCCTCACCACCAAGCCGATGATCTACTACTACTTCGGCTCCAAGGAGGGCCTCTACGGCAGCATCGTCCGCCAGATCCTCGAGGAGATGGCCGACGCCATCCGTTCCCACGTCAAAGCTGAACTCTCCCCCGCCGGCCAGGTCCTCGCATACAGCGAACGCTACCTCGACCACTTCCTCGCCAAGGAAGAGATCATCGCCCTCGTCCTGCGCGAAGTCTTCGGCCTCGGCGGCGCCTCGATGGCCACCTTCAGCCTCGCCCTCGGCGAACAGGTCCGCCAGCCCCTCGACGAGATCCTCCGCGCCGGCATGGACCGCGGCGAATTCCAGCGCGACCACGTCTTCGATTGCGCCACCGCCATCACCGGCATCCTCAACATGTTCATCCTCGCCCACGTCTTCGGTGGCGCTCCCATCGACCGCGATGCCCCCCTTCGCCAGGTGCGCCACTTCGTTACGGGACTGGGTGCAGCACGGTAACAGCGCCTGTCCCCGGCTTGCCCTCGCGCCGAACTGATCGGCAGGAAGGGTTCGCCATGTCGGATACAGCGGTCATCGATTACTACGGCATCCTCAATCTCCCCTCGTCCGCCGACCTCCTGGGCATCGAGACGGCCTATGCCCGCCTTTCCGGCGAGCTGGCCCAGCTCTCGATCCTCGACGACGGTCACAAGGACGCCCTCAAGCGGGTGAACGAAGCCTACGCCGTCCTCTCGACCCCGAAGCTTCGCCGCGAATACGACACCGTCTTCCTCTCCCGCGAGCGCCAGGCCGAGATCGCCGCCCACACCCGTTTCGTGCGCCGCCGCCAGTGGATGCAGCGCGCCGTGCTCTCCGCTCTGTTGCTCGTTGTAGTGGCCCAGGCGGGCGCGCTCGCCTACCTCGGCCGCGAGCACGTCGCCGAGGCCGCCTCTTCCGTATTCGGCCCACTGGTCCCCGGCGAAGCCGGCTAGCCCTCACCGCCCGCCCTCCACCCGCGAAGCCGGCGCCCTGAGCGCCGGTTTCGTGCGTCCGCTCACCCGCGTCGTGAGCACCCCGTGAAACATCCAGCTGCGTGCGAACGTCGTACCAAGGGCAAACACCCATCCCCGGGGGCGATCCTTGCGACAACTCAACGCGCACCAGCAGTACCTCATCGAAGAGTTCGTCGATGAGTACAAGGAGCGCCACATGGCGCGCCGCGACCTGCTCCGCCGCGTCGTCCTCATCACCGGCAGCATCCCCTTCTCCGCCAGCCTCCTCGTGGCCATGGGCTGCGGAGGCGACGACGCGGAGAAGGGCGCTCCCACTGCCACCGGCACCAACACTCCCGGCGCGTCCCCTGCCCCCACAGAGTCGAAACCCACAACACCGGCCTCGCCCTCGGCTGCGGCATCACCGTCTGCGGCCGCATCGCCCGCCGCAGGCAGCCCGCCGGGCGCTGTCGCCGCGAACGACCCCGCCGTCAAGGGCGCCGACGTCACCTACAAGGGTCCCGCCTCGGAGATGAAGGGCTACCTCGCCAGCCCCACGGCGGCCGGCTCCTACCCGGGCCTGCTCATCATCCACGAGAACCGCGGCCTCAACGACCATACGAAGGACGTCGCTCGCCGCTTCGCGAAGCAGGGGTACGTGGCCCTCGCCGTCGACCTGGTCTCCCGCGATGGGGGCACGAAATCCGATGTCGCCCTCAACACCGGCTTCCTCGGCCGCGCCAACCCCGACGACCTCATCGCCGACCTCCAGGCCAGCCTCGATCACATCAAGGCCCAGCCGAACTACAAAGCCGGCCTCCTTGGCGTCATCGGCTACTGCTTCGGCGGCGGCTACACGTGGGAGATGGCTATCTCCGCTAAGGACGTGAAGGCGGCGATCCCCTACTACGGCACCGTCCGCCGCATGGACGAACTCGGCACCACCAACGCCGCCATCCTCGCCGTCTACGGCGCCAACGACGCCCGCGTCACCGCCCAGGCCGCCACCGCGGAGGAGAAGCTGAAGGCCGCCGGCAAGACCTACCAGGTCAAGATCTATCCGAACGCCAACCACGCCTTCTTCAACGACACGGGCACGAACTACAACGCCGCCGCCGCCCTCGAAGCCTGGAACGATTCCCTCGCATGGTTCAAGAAGTATCTCGTCTGATGGCCCGGAGGGGGACCCGGGGAAGCCGCCGTCACCCGGCGGCGGCTTCCCCGGCGGGCACCCTGCCATGCTTCTCCGCCTGCTCCCGCGCATACGGCCCGATCGTGTCGAACATGCTCACGGTGCTATCCAGCCGCTTCTGCAGTCCGCTCATCAGCCCGATCACCCGGAAGATCATCAGGATGTCCGGCGGGATCGCCGTCACCGGGTTCTCCGTCAGGATGCGCGAAAGCCGCTCGTTCACCTCCGGCATCACGTCCGCATCCACATACGGCTTGGCTTCCGGTCCCGCCGCCTCGAAGAACGACCGCCCGAGGGCGATCAGCGACTGCGGATCGTCCGATTTCGTCCGGAAGCCGAGCGCCCGGAACGCGTCGGCCATCCCCTGGTCATCCTGCTGCATGATCGCCATCGTCAGCCGCGCATAGTTCACACGGAACCCCTCCGGCAGGTCCTTCGAAAGCCCGAAGTCGATGAACACCACCTGTGGCCCCGGCAGCACCAGCAGGTTCCCCGGGTGCGGGTCCGCATGGAAAAACCCATGGACCAGGATCTGCTCGCAATACGCCTCGGTCATGATGAGCGCGACCTGGTTCGGGTCGATTCCCGCCTCCAGCAGCCGCGGGATGTCCGAGATCTTGATCCCTTTCACGAACTCCGTGACGAGCACCCGCCGCGCCGTGTACTCCCACAGGACCGCCGGGATGTGGATGTCCGTGCGGTGCCGCAGGTCCTTCGCCACCCGTTCCGCGCTCTGGCCCTCCATCACGAAGTCCAGCTCGCGCGGCGTGTACTTGCACACCTCGTCCATCAGCCAGCGGAAGTCGTAGTTCTTCTCGATCCGCGCCAGCAACCGCACCAGCAGCGCCAGGTTCTGCAGGTCCGTCTCGACCGTCCGCTCGATGCCCGGGTACTGCACCTTCACGGCCACGTCGCGGCCGTCGTGTGTCGTCGCCCGGTGCACCTGCGCCAGCGAGGCCGAGGCCACCGGCTTCCGCGAAAACGTGGCGAACAGCTCGTCCGGCCGGCGCCCCAACTCGCGCTCAACCTGGTCCTCGATCTGCGCGAACGGGCGCGTCGGCACCTGGTCCTGCAGCCGGCTCAGCACGGCCACGTACTCGGGCGGCGCCACATCCGCGCGGCTGCTGATGAACTGGCAGGTCTTGATTAGCAGCCCCTCGAGCCGCGCCGCCGTCCGGTAGATCCGCTCGGCGTTTCGCTGGTGCTCGCGCGAATAGGCCCGCTCGCGCTCCTCGGGCGTCAGCTTCTTGTTCTTCTGCACCCGCTTGTACCGCAGGTACACCACGAGGAAGTTCCACCCGACAATCGCGAATCGCTGCGCGCGGTGGGGCAGGGGAAGGGGTTTTGCGCCGGTGTATGACCTTGCCATCGCCACCAGCCTACGCTGCCGCCCGGCTGGAATCAGGAAGAGCGCGCGTTTGCCGTCGATTCCCGGTGCGCGCGCTCACCCGCGCCAGCGTTAGGCCTTCACCGCGATCTGGTCGATCTTCCAGCCCGTCGCGTCTTCCTTCCAGCGCGTGCTCAGGGTCACCGCCGCGCCGGCCCCGAGCAGCGTCACCTCGGCGAGGCTGTCGTCCCCGTCCTTGCCCAGCAGTTCCACCTTCGAACCCGTGGCCTGGGGCTGGCCGCCCTGCATCGCCAACTGCTGCTGCAGCGCCATCGCCTGCATCATCCCGTTGGGCGTAAACACCATCATCAGCCCGCCCACGTTCTGCGCGATGAGGTCCCTCGCGAACTGCTCCGCCGTTGCCTGCAGATCTGCCACGTCCAGTCGCTCCCTCTGCCCGGCCGCCTTCCCGGCGCGCCCGGACGCGCCCCATGGTAGGCACGCCCGCCGGGCTGTCAACGAAACCCGCCACGGTGGTACGCTCGCCGCGAGATGAGTGTTCGCTTCGTGCCCCTTGGCCCCGCCGACATCCCCGACGGCGAAACCCGCGACTTCCAGGTCGGGGACTACAGCATCCTGGTCGCCAGCTGCGGCGGCGGCCTCCACGCCATCGAGGACCGCTGCACCCACGACGACGGCCCCCTCGCCGAGGGCAAGCTCTACGGCTGCGAAATCGAATGCCCCCGCCACGGTGCGACCTTCGACGTCACCTCCGGCAAGGCCACCGCGCTCCCCGCCTTCCGCCCGGTGGCGTCATACCCGCTGCGCGTCGTTGACGGCGTCATCGAAGTCGAACTCGACCTCTAAGCCGCCGCCTCCGATGCCATCCCTCGCCGAGCGCCGTACCTTCTGTCCCGAGTGCGGCACTGCACTCGCGTTCGACCCGCCCGGTGGCCGGCCGCGACCGTACTGCCGGGCATGCGGCTACGTTCGCTACCTGAACCCCGCCTGCGGCGTCGCCGTCGTGCTGCGTGACGCGGACGGCGCCGTGCTGCTCGGTCGAAGGGCCACCGGTACCTACGCCGGCCTCTGGTGCATCCCGTGCGGCTACGTCGAATGGGACGAGCACGTCCGCGATGCCGCCCGCCGCGAGTTCGAGGAGGAGACCGGCCTCGCCGTCGACCTCGGGGCGGTCGTCGCCGTGCACTCCAACTTCCACAACCCGGGTCAGCACACGGTCGGCATCTGGTTCGAAGGCACCATCACCGGCGGCGCGCTCCATCCCGCCGATGGCGAACTTACCGAACTCGCCTACTTCGCCCCCGGCGCACCGCCCTCGCTCGCCTTCCCCACCGACGCCCTCGTCCTCGCCCAGCTCGCGCGTACCTGACGGCCCGAGTTACTTCACGAGCGGCGTGTCCTCCCGGTTCGCCCACTCGCGCATCGAGCCGTCGTACACCCGCACGTTGTCGTACCCGAGGAGCGTCAGCGTGAATGCCGCGTGCGCCGCGCGGATGCCACCCTGGCAGTACGTGATTGTCGGCTTGTCCCGCGCGATCCCGGCCTCGTCCAGCAACCCCTGGATCTCATCCGCGGGCAGGAACACGCGCCGGTCGTCCGTCGTAACGAACCGCACCCACTCCAGGTGCTTCGCGTTCGGCACGCGCCCCGAGCGACGGTTTCCACGGTTGTTCGACCCATCCCACTCGCCGTCCGTGCGGGCATCAAGCACCTGGCACGCCGCCGGGTTCGCGTGGTCTTCCTTGAGCTGCTCCACCGTCGCCACGATCTCCGGGTTCGCCGTGGCCGTGAACGTCGCCTTCGGCGCCCGCGTGGCGTGGAACGTCACCGGCCGGCCCTCGGTCAGCCAGCGATGCCAGCCTCCGTTGAGCACCTTCACGTTCGTGTGCCCGTAGTAATTCAGGACCCACCACAACCGCGAGGCGACCAGCGCGTTGTTATCGTCATACGTGATCACCAGCGTGTCGTTCGAGACTCCGAGGCTGCCCATCAGTGCCTCGAACTCCTCCGGGGGCATCACCAGCGTCCCGTGGTCGCTGCCCTCCGGGTCCTTCTCCTTGATGTAGTAGTGCACCGGCAGGTGAACCGCGCCCGGAATGTGCGCCCGCCGGTACGCTTCGAGCACTGCGCAATCGATGATGCGCACGTTCGGGTCGTTCGCGTGCTCGGCCACCCACTCGGGCTCGACCAGCAGTTCAGGGCGCGCGTACTCCATGGCTTCCACCTCCGGTTCGTGGCCGAAAGCATAGCCGCTCCCGCCGCGCGCGAAAGCCCTATTCCGCCAGCGCCCGCTCCAGGAACTCCAGCACCCGCCGCTCCTGGTACTCGAGCCCCTTTGCCTCGCGCGGCATGTGGCGCTCTTCCGGGTACGCCAGCAGTTCGTATGGCTTCTGCGCCGCCGCGAGCGCGACCATCAGCCGCGCCGTGTGCCGGAAGTGCACGTTCTCGTCGATCATCCCGTGCACGATGAGCAGCGGCGCACGGATCCCCTCCACATGCGCCATCACCGAGCTCACGCGGTATCCCTCCGGGTTCCCTTGCGGCGTGCTCATGTACCGCTCCGTGTACCCCGTGTCATACCCGTCCCAATGCGTCACCGGCGCCCCCGCGACGCCCGCGCCGAACACCTCGGGCGCCCGCGCCAGCGCCATCAGCGTCATGTACCCGCCGTAGCTCCACCCGTAGATGGCGACCCGCGCCGGGTCGATGCGCCCCTGACCCGCCAGCCAGCGAACCCCCGCCGCCTGGTCGCGAACCTCGATGTCGCCCATGTTCAGGTGGATCGCCGCCTCGAACGCCAGGCCCCGGTTCGCGCTCCCACGGTTATCGAGCACGAACACCGCGAACCCGCGGCGCGCCAGGTATTGCGCCCGCAGGTCCACCGTCATCACCCAGTCGTCGATCACCCGCTGCGCATGCGGCCCGCCATACACCGAAACCACCAGCGGCAATCGCTCGCCCGCGCTCGCGTCTGGCGGCCAGTACACCGCCCCGTGCAGCTCCGTTGCGCCATCGGCTGCCGGCAACGTCACCAGCTCCGGCGGCGTCAGCCCCAGCTCCTCCGCCGTCGCGCCTTCGTTCGCGAACAGCGTTGCGAGCGGCGCACCTGAGTCCGCCTCCACGAGCGTCACCCGCGGTGCGAACGACCGCGAGCTGTCGAAGCGCAGCAGCATGCTCCCGTCGGGGGAGAGCGCCCCGCCGTGCACGCCCGCGCGCGTCGTCAGTTGTTCCACCTCGCCGCCGTCCAGGCTCACCCGATAGATGTGCCGTTGCGTGGGCCCCTCGCGAGTCGCGTTGAAGTACACCCACCGCCCCCGCTCGTCGACATCGATGACCCGCGTCACCATCCAATCGCCGCTCGTGAGCTGCCGGGTCAGCTCGCCGGTCGCGGCGCGCAACTCCAGGTGGCGGAAACCGGAGCGCTCGCTCGACCAGAGGATCTCGCCGGACTCCAGGAAGCGGGTGTCGTGCGAGAGGTTGTACCAGGGCTCGCCACGCTCCTCGATCAGCACCCGCGGCCCGGCGGCCTCAAAGGCGACAAGTCGCGACGCCTTCTGGTCGCGCGAAAGTAACTGCGCCGCGAGCACGCCGTCCGGCCGCCAGGCCACCCGAGCGATGTACTGGTCGTCCTCGCCCGCTTCGAGCCATTGCGCCGGGCCGCCCTCTGCCGGCACGATTCCCAGCCGCAGGATGGCATTCGACTTGCCCGCGAACGGGTACCGGTGCGGCTCCACCTCCGGCTCGTCGGTCCCCTGGTGCACGATTGGGTATTCGGGGATGTGGCGGCTGTCGGCCTGGATGAACGCGATCCACGTGCCGTCCGGGCTCCACCAGAACCCGCGGTCCCGGTCCAGCTCCTCGGCTGCGATGAACTCCGCCACGCCGTTCGTGAGCGCGTCACCGGCGCCCTCGGTGAGCTGCCGCGGCTCGCCGCCGGGCACGCTCGCCACCCACACCTCGTTGCCCCGCACGAAGGCGACGCGCGTCCCGTCCGGGCTCAGGCGAGGGTCCAGCGCTCCCTCGCAACCGGGGATCTCCGCCGGCTCGCCGCCATCGATGGCGGCCAGCAGCTTGCCCCCGCCGGGGATCAGCAGCGTCTCCCGCGCTGCCTTGGCGGCGAACTCGTAGCTCGTCACGCCAAGGTCGCGCAGCCGCGCCCGCTCGCGCCGCAGCTCTTCCTCGCGCGAAAGCTGCGCCTCGCTCGTCGATGCCGCCGGCGGCCCCGCGATGATGCGCCGTTCGCCGGTCGCAATCTCGAACCGCCAGAGGCTGCGAATCAGGTTGCCCTCGGCGCTGTAGACGTACGTCACGGCACGGCTATCGGGCGTGAATCGCACCACCCCGGGTACCGACATCCCCGGCCGCGGGTACCGCGCCACCTGCTCGATGCTGATCGTCTCGAACGGCAGCGTCATCGTTCCAGCGCCTCCCGCCGTAGCGCCTCGATGGCGTCAATCTGTTTCGGGATGGCGGCCGTCAGCACCTCCGCTTCCCCGCCGGTGATGCGCACATCGTCCTCAATCCGGATTCCCCCGAACCCGGCGAGACCGTCCACCCGCTCCCAGTTCACGGCATCGTGGTACGTCTCGCGCCGCAGCGGGTCGCGCAGCAGGGCGTCGATGACATAGAACCCCGGCTCAATCGTCACGACATAATCCGGCTGTAGCGGCAGGTCGGCGCGCAGCCACTTGAGCCCGAACCGGTCGCTCGGGTTTCGCCCCGCGAGGCAGCCACCGGCATCGTGTGTCGCCAGCCCGAGCATGTGGCCGAGCCCGTGCGGGAAGAACAGCGCGTGCGCATCCCGCTCAACCAGCGAAGCCGGGTCCCCCCGCAGGATGCCAAGGTCCACCAGCCCGCGCGCCATCCGTTCGCACGCGTCCAGGTGCAATTCGCGGTACTCCTTGCCCGGGCGCGCATCCGCGATCGCCGCCTCCTGCACGCTCAGCACGAGCTGATACAGGTCTCGCTGGGCGCCCTCGAACCGGCCGCTCACGGGCCACGTCCGGCTTACATCGCTCGCGTAGCCCTCCATCTCCGCGCCCGCGTCCACCATCACGATGTCTCCCTCGCGCAGCTCACGATTCGAGGGCGCGATGTGCAGAATCGCGCCGTTCGACCCGGACCCCACGATGGACCCGTACGCTGTCCTCGGCGCCCCGCCGCGGAAGAACTCCGCCTCGATTTCGACCTCGACCTGCCGTTCCGTCATCCCCGGCCGCGCGAGCCGCATCGCCGCGAGATGGCCCCGGAGGCTCGCTGCGCCCGCGGCTCGCATCCGTTCCAGCTCCTCCGCGTCCTTCGCCCGCCGCATCTCCGCGAGCTGTTGCGAGATGTGCTCGCTCGCCTCGCGGTGCACGTCTGGCTCAAGCGCCTCCCACGGCGCGAGGCCGTACCGCTCCGGCCGATGCAGGATGTCGTGGTTGCCGGCGATGGCCATCGGCTCGCCCCGCCGCCGCTCCAGCCATGCGTCCAACTCGGTCAGCGGCCGGGCGCGATCCATCCCGGCCCGCGCCGCGAGTTCCTCCAGTGGCACGCCATCGCCCACCCACACCCGGTCTTCGATGTCGGGCACCGGTGCGAACAGCTGCCACCCTTCGAACGGGTCCAGCGTGAGGACGGCTCCCGGTACCTCAAGCCCCGCGAGGTAGCGGTGATCGGGATGCGCGTGGAATTCGTGCGATTGGTCCGTCCCCGCGATGGGAATCGGCTGCCCGGCCGCGACCAGCAGCACCCCGTGGAAACCCGCGCCACGAGCGATGGCCTCGCGGCGCGCGGCAAGTTGCGAACGTTCGTACATGCGCCGAGTCTACCCGAGGCTTCCCGGCGCCGCAGGCCGCATCACAGCCCCGACACCGTCATCCGGCTCACCCGCACGGTCGGCGCGGCCATGCCGCCGAACCACGAGAGGTCATCCCCGACGGCGTCCACGGCCGCCAGCATCTCCCCCAGCCGCCCGGAGATGTTCACCTCCGTCACCGGGTGCGCCAACCGGCCGTTTTGGATCCAGAAGCCCGCCGCGCCCCGCGAGAAGTCGCCGGTCGAGGGGTTGAATCCCTGCCCCATCACCGCCGTCACGAAGAATCCATCCTCCACGGTCGCGACCACCTCGCTCGCCGGCGTCCCACCAGGCTGAAATATCAGGTTCGAAGGCGCCGGCGCCGGCAGCGACTCCACGCCGCGCGCCGCCGATCCCGTGGTTCGCGCCTTCGCCCGCCGCGCCGTGTAGCTATCGAACAGGAAGCTGCGGAACACCCCCGCCTCGACCAGCGCCGTCCGGCGGCTCGCGACGCCCTCGCCGTCGAACGGACGGCTGCCCCCCCTTCCCGGCTCCAGCGGGTCGTCGGTGATCGTCACCAGCGGCGACCCCACCGGCGTGCCCAGCCTGCCCGCGAGGAACGTCGCACCCCGGTAGAGCGCGCCGCCGTTCGCGCATGCTGCGAAGTCCCCCAGCAAGCGCACCGCCATCATCGGCTCGAACACCACCGGCACCTGCTTCGTCGGCACTTTCACCGCGCCCAGCTGAGCCAGTGCCCGTTTCGCCGCGATGCGCCCGACTTCCTCCGGCTCAAGCAAGCGGTGCAGGCTCCGCTCCGAACTGAACCAGTAGTCGTTGCGCTTCTTGCCGTCGGCGTCGTCCGCCATCACTTCGACCATGAGCGCCACCGCCGTCGCGGGGTACGAGGCGGCGAAGCCCAGCGAGTTCGCCAGCGCCACCTCCCCGGAGCGCGTCGTCACCGTAGCCCCCTCAGAGTTGGTGATCCGCGAATCCACGGCGAAGGCGGCGGCCTCGCACGCCTTCGCCATCCGGATCTTCTCCTCGGTTGTCAGGCTCCCCAGCCGTTCGTCATAGAGCTGCAGGCCGTCGGTCGATGCCCGCGCGAAGTCGTCCGGCGAAGGCAACCCCGCGTATTCGTCGGGCGCCGATATCCGTGCGAGCTCGAGGGTCTCCCGCGCCAGCCGCTCCAGCGATTCCTCCGAAAGGTCCGCCGTCGAGCACACGGCCGTCCGCCCGCCCGTGATCACGCGCAGCCCCAGCGACCGCGATCCCGCCTCCACCAGCTTCTCCGTCTCCCCCAGCCGGATGGTGACTTCGGACTCGTCGTAGACGCGCATGTAAGCGTCGCACTGCTCCGCCCCGGCCCGCTTCGCGAGCTCGACGGCCTGCCGCGCGACCTCGATGGCTGCCATACCCTTAGCCAAGGTTGGTGCCTCCCACCGTCATGCCGCTGACCAGCACCGTCGGCATGCCCACGCCCACCGGCACCGACTGCCCGTTCTTGCCGCACGTCCAGCGCCCATCCGAGAGCTGGTAATCGTTCCCCACCATGGTCACCTTGGAAAGCACGTCCGGGCCGTTGCCGATGAGCGTCACGTTGCGAAGCGGCGCCGTGATGCGCCCGCCCTCGATCAGGTAGGCCTCTGTCACCGAGAACGTGAAGTCGCCGTTTGAGATGTTCACCTGCCCGCCCGCGTACGCCACGCAGTAGATCCCCCGCTCCACGCTCCGCACGATCTCGTCGTGTGTCGAAGCACCGGGGAGCATCAGCGTGTTCGTCATGCGCGGCATGATGTAATGCTTGAACGTCTCACGCCGCCCCGAACCCGACGACGCGATGCCGAAGTGCCGCGCGCTGATCTCATCCTGGAGATAGCCGCGCAACACGCCGTTCTCGATGAGCGTGTTCCGCCGCGTCGCGTTCCCTTCGTCATCGACATTGATGGACCCGCGCGAGTCCGAGATCGTGCCGTCGTCGATCACGGTCACGAGCGGGCTCGCCACCGGGTGCCCCACGCGTCCGCTGTAGTTGCTCGTGCCCTTGCGGTTGAAGTCCGCCTCAAGGCCGTGGCCTACCGCCTCATGCAGGAGGATCCCGCTATCGCCCGCGGCCAGCACCACCGGCAGCGTCCCCGCGGGCGCTTCGATCGCGTCCTGCTGGAGCAGCGCCATCCGCGCGGCGTCGCGCGCCATCTCCTCGGGCGTCACCCGTTCGAAGTATTCAAGGCCCAGCCGGCCGCCGCCGCCCGTGCGCGCAACCTGCCGGCTTCCGTCCCGCTCGCTCAGCGCGCTCACGTTCATCCGGATCAGCGGCTGGATATCGCCCACCACACGGCCGTCGCTCCGCGCGACGAGGATGTACTTCAGCTCGTCTCCCACGGAGGCGTCCACCCGCACGATGCTGGGGTCGTGCGCCCGCGCCGCCCTGTCCGCGCGCTCCAGCAGCGCCACCTTCGCCGCCGCCGGAGCATCACTCATCGGCTCCTCCGACGAGTAGTACGCCACGCCCGCGAGCTGCGGTGTCGCATCGATCGGGGCCGGCCGCTCGTCCCGGGTGCCGATGCGCCCGGCCGTTTCCGCCGCCCGCCGCATGGCGTCCAGCTCCAGCGACTCCGTGTACGCGTACCCGATCGCGTCGCCCTTCACCACGCGGATGCCGACCCCCTGCGCGACATGCCGCGAGGCCGCCTTCACCCGCTGGTCCTCCCAGGTGATCGCGCTGTTCGCCCGGTGTTCGAAGAAGAGCTCGGCGAAGTCGCCGCCATGACTCAGCGCCGTCGAAAGCAGCGACGACATCGCCGCAGGGTCGATGTTGTACCGCTCGCCGAAGAGGCGAAGGGATTCCGAGGATGGGTCCGGCATGGGCGATGCTCCCGGAGTGGGCTCGTTCCATCCTAGCCGAGCCCTGCGTGCCTTGCCCGTTGCTCGCCGCCTCGCCCACGATGGCGCATGGCCGCCCGCTCCCGGTTCGCTCGCGTTCCCGTCGTGGCCCTCGGGCTGCTGGGCTCGCTGATTGCGGCCTGCGGCGGCGGTTCGGCATCGGAACCCCCCAGCGCCATCTCGCCCCTGCCCACCGCTGCCGTGCAACCGTCACCGGCCGCGACGGAGCCCCCGGGCGTTCCCCTTTTCGTCGTCGCCGATGTTGCGGACTGCGAAGAGCAGAACGACGAGCTTGTCGCCGCCTGGCTGGCCGCTCACGACGGCACTATCGCCCTCGCCGGCGACGCCGCCTACGACAAAGGCACGGCTCAGCAGTTCCGCGACTGCTTCGAACCTGCCTGGGGCGCGCTCAAACCCCGCATTAAGCCCGTGCCCGGCAACCACGACTACCTCACCCCGGGCGCCGCGCCCTACTGGGACTACTTCGGCCCCCTCGCCGGCGAACGCGGCAAGGGTTGGTACAGCTTCGAACTCGGTGGCTGGCACATCATCGGCCTCAACAGCAACTGCGCCGAGGCCGGCGGCTGCGGCCCCGGTTCGCCGCAGTACCGCTGGCTCGAATCCGACCTCGCCGCGAGCACGGTCGAATGCACGCTCGTCTTCACGCACCACCCCGTCTTCACGTCGGGCATCCATGGGCAGGACCCGGCCGGGATGCTGCCCACCTGGGCGCTGCTGTATCGCAACGGCGTCGATGTCTTCGCAGCCGGGCACGACCACCACTACGAGCGCTTCGCTCCCCTCAACGCCACCGGCGCCCGCGACGACGCCTTCGGTATCCGCAGCTTCGTCGCGGGCACCGGCGGCGGCGCGCTCTACCCGTTCTTCGTCAACGTCCCCAACAGCGAAGCCCGCGATGGGAGGACCAACGGCATCCTCGCCTTCGACCTTCGCCCCGGCGGCTACTCCTGGAGCTTCGCGCCCGTCGGCAAGGGCACCTTCACCGATGCGGGTTCCGGCCTTTGCCACGCCCGGCCATGAGGTTCAGCGCGACGTGCCATTTCGGGCATGACTCGATTCCCCGTTCGCGCATCCTCCTGTAGGTTCGAAAGGTCAACCGACTCCGGGAGCCCCTTCTGGCGACACGCACCTTCACCGGCGAAGAGTCCGCCTCGAGGCGCAGCGGCCTCGTCGCGCCCGGCCGCCCGCTCGCGGCCCTCGCCCATCGCGATTTCCGCGTGCTCCTCGGCAGCACCATGGCGCTCCAGATCGGTTCCTGGGTGCAGACCATCGGCATGGGCTGGCTCGTGCTGCATGACCTCGGCGGGTCAGCGACGAGCCTGGGCATCGTCGCCCTTGTTCGGGGTGCCTCCCTCGTTCTGCTCTCTCCCGTCGGCGGCTACCTCGCCGACCGCGTCGAGCGGCGCCGCCAGCTCGTGATATACACCACCACGAGCGCCGCCATCGCCGCCTCGCTCGCCGCCCTCATCATGACCGATGCGATCACCCTCTGGATGGTCTACCTCGCCGCCATGGCCGCCGGGCTCGTGGAAGCACTGGCCGGACCCATCCGCATGTCCCTCGTCTACCACAGCGTCCCCGGCGAGGACCTCACCAACGCCGTCGCCCTGAACGCACTCGGCGGGAACGCCATGCGCGTCATTGGCCCGGCCATCGGTGGAGCGCTCATCGGCACCGTGGGCACACAGGGCGCATTTCAGTTGCAGGCCGTGTGCCTGGGTGTCTCCGTCGTCCTCACCTGGCTTCTCGTGCCCAGCCGCGCCGACCATGCCGAGGACCGCCCGGGCATGTTCCAGAGCATCGCCGGGGGCATCAAGTACATCGTCCGTGACCGCCTGATGCTCGTGATCGTGCTCATGGCGTTCCTCCCCAGCATCGTCGTCTACCCCTACGTCACCTTCCTGCCCGTCTTCGCCCGCGATGTCCTTCACTCCGACCAGAGCGCCTATGGCTACCTCGCCGCCGCGGTCGGTGTCGGATCCCTCATCGGCGGAGCCTTCGTCGCCGTCTTCGCCGGCCGTGGCAAGACAGGCCAGTTCATGGTCTGGACCTGCCTGGTGTATTCCGCGTCCATCGGCGCTTTCGCGCTCTCGCGGAGCCTGCTCCTCTCGGTTGCCATCCTCGCCCTGGCCGGTGTGTTCCACAGCATCTATTCCGCCCTCAACTCCTCCCTCATGCAGCTCAAGGCCGATGAGGCCTACCGTGGCCAGGTGATGTCGCTCCAGACCATGATGTGGGGCACGACGCCGTTCGCCGCGCTCGTCATGGGCCGCATGATCGATGACTGGGGCGCGCCGCACGTCGTCGGGGCCTGGATGGCTGCCGCCGTCGTCCTCACCCTCGCCGTCGGGCTCCTCTCGAACGAACTCCGGAAGGTCTGACCTCAGCCCGAGATCCGGTGCGCGAGTCCGATCAGGTCGTGCCGCGGCTCCGGGTGTCCCTTCGCCACCACCTCCGTGAGCGGCACCGCCACCGGCAATCCTGCGCGCATGCCGATCATCATCCCCGTGCGTCCCGCCACCAGCTCCTCGACCGCCATCGCCCCCGATTGCGCCGCCACGATCCGGTCGAGAGCCGTCGGGCTGCCGCCGCGCTGAATATGTCCGAGCACCACCACCCGGTAGGGGTGCTCGAACCGCGCCGCCACCTGCTTCGCGATCGCATACGCCCCGCCCTCCTCCTCGCCCTCCGCCACGACGATGATGTGGCTTCGCTTGCCGCGCGCTTCCGAAGCCCGCACCCGGGCGATGATCCCTTCCACTTCGTCGCGCGCCTCGGGGATGAACACACCCGACGCGCCGGCCGCCAGCGCAACATGGAGGGCGATCGCCCCGCTCGTGCGCCCCATCACCTCCACATAAAACATCATCCCCGTCGATTCGCTCGTGTCCCGCACCTGGTCGATGGCGCGCACGGCCGTGTTCACCGCCGTGTCGAAACCCACCGTGTGGTCCGTGCCCCAGACATCGTTGTCGATCGTGCCCGGGATACCCGCGACCAGCACCCCGTGCTCCTCCTGCAGCGCCAGCGCGCCGCGAAAGCTGCCATCGCCGCCTACCACCACCAGCGCCTCGATTCCGTCGGCGAGCATCCGCGCGGCCGAGTTCGCCCGCACCTCGGCTTCCATGAACGCCGGGCAGCGAGACGTCCCCAGGAAGGTCCCGCCGTGCTGGATCTGGTTCCCCACCGCACGGTCATCGAGCGTGAACCAGTCGCCCGCCACCAGCCCCGCATAGCCGTCGCGGTACCCGGCCATCTCAACGCCGCGCGCGGCCGCCGTACGGACCGCCGCCCGCACCGCCGCGTTCATGCCCGGCGCGTCGCCGCCGCTCGTGAGGATCCCGATTCGCTTCATCGCCACACTCTCCCGCGCTTCCCCCTCGACTGGCAACCGCGAAGCCACCTTCACGCAGCCCTTTACAGCGCGTTGCCCGCGCTTTCCCCGCTCCGTAGCATCGCCAGCGATGGCACCGTTGCGGACGTGGCTGGAGGGTCCCGCGGGGAGGCGCACCGCGGTCATCCTGGTTGCCGTCGTGATCGCCGCCGGTGGCGCAGCGGCCACCCTCTTCGCGCTCCTCCAGTCCTCCGGCGATCCCGCCGCCGCGAACCCCTCGCCCGGCTCCGCGACCGCCGGCTCCACCGCGCTCCCCACCCTGACCGCAACGGCCACGGCTTCCCCCACCGCCGATGACGTTCGCTTTGCCGGCCTCCTCGATGGAGCCCCCATGACGGAGTCCGAGTGGTTGGCGCGCAAGGACACGCTGCCCCTCGCAGTCATGGTCGACAACAGCCCCTCCGCCTACCCCCAGAGCGGCCTCGACCGCGCGGACCTGGTCTACGAAGCCTTCGTCGAAGGTGGAATCACCCGCTTCATGGCCGTCTTCTGGCGCCAGGACGCCGACCAGGTCTCCCCTGTTCGCTCCGCGCGCACCCCGTTCGTCATCTGGGCGAGCGAGCTTGGCGCCCTCTACGGCCACGCCGGCGGCGCTGTCACCGGCAACGAAGCCAACGCCATCGGCCAGATCTACGACTGGAACGTCCGCGACCTCGACGCCTTCCTCCCTGTTTCCGATGTCGCCTACTACCGTTCGTCCGAACGCTACGCGCCCTACAACCTCGTCGGGGTCACGAAGAAGCTGCGTACCGCGGCCGCCAGCCTCGGCTATGCCGGGCCATCCACGCTCGCCCCCTGGCGTTTCAAGACCGACGGCGAAGGCACCGCGTCGGCCCCTGCCGTCGGCGCCTTCGAGGTGAACTTCCAGGAGCGCCGCTACGCCTCATCCGTCATCCAGTGGCACTGGGATGAAGCCTCCCGCTCCTGGCTGCGCTTCCAGTCCGGCGGCCAGCATAAGGACGCCGTCACCGGCAAGCAGCTCGCGTTCAAGAACGTCATCGTCATGCGCGTGCCCTGGGACGTCGTCGATTTTTCCGGCCACGTCCTCCTCCAGCAGATCGGCGAAGGCCCCGCGACGGTCTTCCTCGATGGCCGCGCCATCGAGGGCACCTGGCGCAAGAAGGACCGCCTCGGCCGCACGCGGTTCTACGACAGGCAGGGCGTCGAAATCGCCCTCAACCGCGGCCCCATCTTCATCGAAGCCGCCGGGCCCGCCAGTATCGTCCAGACGGCTGCCCGCGCGGCCGAACTGCCCCCGATACCCGCATACGAGCCGCCCATCGCCACCGGCCCCGGCGATGACGAACCCTTGCCCGCCGTGTCCCCATCGCCTTCGGCCTCCGCCAGCCCCCGCCCGCCGGCGTCCCCGTCCGCGCCGCCATCGCGCACCGCCGTCAGCAGCGCGACGGTCCCCACCGCGACACCCACGCCGCGCGGCACGCCAACCCCCCCGACCACACCGACACCCACCCCGATCGTCGTCGAACGGTAACAGCGAATCTGGCGCAAGACCCTCGGTTCGCAACCGCCCTCAGCGGGGGTGGTGTCCGTTCGTGCGCGGGCAGATGTGGCCGCCCGGGTCCATCGGCGCACTACAGAGCGGGCAGGGCGGCCGTCCCGCGGCCACCACATCCCGGATCGCTCGCCGCAGCTCGTATCCCCGCCGGTAGTCGAACGCCAGCGTGAACGAATCGCCCTCGTCGTCATCGCTGCCTTCCGAGCCCATCAATACGATCAGCCGGTCGTCCTGGTTCACACCCATCGAAAGCTGCGAGAGCCGCATCTCCACGTCCGCGTCGAGCGGAAACACGGGCGCCACCTCCGCGTCGTCCATCGGCGGGCGCTCGTAGTGGTACTCCGCGTCCTCGAGCACGCTCTCGATCGCATCACCCACCGCCGCCAACTGTTCCTTCTCCAGCCAGAGCGAGACGAACTCGCCCCCCGCCGATAATGCGCGCAGGCGGAAACGCCGCTGTCCCGGCTGCCCGATCGCTTCCGGCGCGATGTGCGCGACCTGCCCCAGTTCGTGCTTCTCGCCCATGCCCCTAGCCTACGCCAGCCGTCTCCTTGGGTCCCCGGGCCCCCGCGCGTTCCCGGACGAACGGCCGAAGTTTGTCCATCGGCCGTCCATCGCGACAAGAGCTGTCGCGATGGCATCGTAAGGTGCCCAGCCAGAGAGCGGAGCCTGCCCGGGCTCCAGGCGGAAGGGGATTTGGATGACGGAGCAGGTTCGGCGATCCGCGCGCCTCGTCGAAATCGAAAACCTCCTGCGGCAGAACCCCCGCGGGCTCAAGACCACCGAGCTGGCCGAGCGCACCGGCTACAGCTCCCGCACCATCCAGCGCGACCTCGCCGTCCTCGAGAGCGAACTCAACGTCCCCCTCGTCGAAGGCGATGGACGTCGCTGGCGGCTCATGCCCGGTGCCACGCCCATCGGGTCGGTTCGCTTCAGCCTGCAGGAAGCCCGCGCCATGTACCTCGCCACGCGCCAGTTCTTCCGCCACCAGTGGGAGCCCGACCCCGACGCCCTCTCAGCCCTGCAGAAGCTCGCGGGCGCACTGCCCCCGAGCATCGCCTCGCAGGTCCTCGGCGCGATTGCCCAGCAGCGCCAGCGCCCGCCCAGCCGCTCTCACGTCGAGGTCATCCGCAACCTTACCGAAGGCTGGGCCGACGCCCGCAGCGTGCAACTTCAGTACCGCTCCCAGCGCGCCGGCGCGATTCTCAGCACCCTCCTCGACCCGTATCTCCTTGAGCCGAGCCCCAACGGCGCCGCCACCTACGTCATCGGCTTCAGCCACGAACACCAGCAAGTCCGCATGTTCAAGGCCGACCGCATCCTCGCCGCCATCCTCACCGAGCGTTCCTTCGAACCCACGGGCCTCGAAGACGTGCAGCAACAGCTCCGCCGCAGCTGGGGCGTCATGCTCGGCGGCGACGACGACTACGAGATCGCCATCGAATTCGGCCGCGCCGTCGCCGACCGCGTCCGCGAGACGAACTGGCACTCCACCCAACGCCTCATCCCTCTCGACGACGGGCGCATCCGGCTCGAGCTGCGTCTTCCCAGCCTGCTCGAATTCGTCCCATGGGTGCGCGGCTGGGGACACGAGGCGCTGGTGATCTCGCCGCCCGAGCTCGTGCGCGAAGTGGCGGAGTCCATGGCCCTCGCCGCCCGCCAGTACATCCACGGCGACACCGCCCCCGCCGGGTAGCGTCTGACGGGACGCCGCGGCGACGTTCGCGGCGCCCCACCCCGGTCAGGCCAGGACCCCCTCCGCCAGCAACTCCGTGATCTCGTCCATGTTCATCCCCAGCACGCGCTCGCAGACGTCAAACGTGTGCTCTCCAAACAGCGGCGCCGGAGCGGCATGGAAGATTGGCGTCTTCGAAAATCGCGCCGCGAGGATGTCGTACGCGCTGCGCCCCGTCTCCGGGTGGTCGAGGTATTGGTAGTACTCGCGCGCCTTCAGGTGCGGGTCCCGTTCCAGCACATCCTGCGCGGTCTGCACCACGCCCGCCGGCACGCCGCGCGCCTGCAGCGCGTCCATCGCAGCCTCCGCCTTCCAGGGCCGCGTCCATTCGCCCACCAGCGCCTCCAGTGCGTCCTCGTTCGCCTTGCGCGCGGCCAACGTCGCGAAACGCGCATCCTTCGCCGCCGCGCCCTGCCCGAAGACGTCGCACAGGGCCGCCCACTCCGCATCATTCCGGCAGGCGATGGCCAGCCACCGGTCCTGCGAATCCACCGACTCCGGATCGTCCTGGCAGCGGAACGCCCCGTGCGGCGAGGCGATCGGATTGCGGTTGCCCGTGCGCGTCGGGTTCGTGCCGTTCGCCAGGTGCTCCGCGACGGCCGTCCCCAGCGCGTTCACCACCGACTCGATCTGCGGCAGGTCTACCCACTGGCCCTCGTCGTGGAGCCCCCCGTGCCGCAGCGCCGCCAGGATGGCGACTGTCACATGACCGGGGTTGATCACGTAGTCCGGGTAGTTCGTCCCCACCCCGATTGGCGGCCGGTGCGGGAAACCCGACATCGCGCTGAAGCCCGTCACCGGTGTGAGCACGCCGCCGAAGCCCAGGTAGTCGCGGTGAGGCCCTTCCATCCCCTGCATCGGCGCGTACGCCGCGACGATCTTCGGGTTCACGCGCAGCACGTCCTCGTACCCCAGCCGCCACTTGTCGATGACCCGCGGCGTGAAGTTCGTCAGGAACACGTCGGACTTCTCGATTAGCTGGTACGCGATCTCCTGGCCCTTCTCCGTGTTCAGGTTCAGCTGCATCGAAAGCTTCGCCGTGTTGAAGTTGTTGAAGTACCCGGAAACGTTGTACCCCGTCTTCGAGGTCCCATCGGGGTTCAGCGCCGCCGGCGCGCCGATGCGCAGGCCGTCCATCTTCGCCTCGGACTCCAACCGGATGACTTCCGCCCCCAGGCACGACAGGTACATCCCCGCGATCGGGCCGGCGCCGAACCACGAGCAGTCCGTCACCCGGATGCCATCGAGCGGCCGCTTCGGCAGGGCCGCCCTGCCCGCCGCCGGCCGCACCGCGCGGGGAACGAAGGCATCCGCCTTCGCCTCCCCCAGCCCGGGCGGCGCTTTGATCTCGACCGGCGTCGCCGAGAGCCGGTAGGGCGCCCCCGGGAATTCAATCTCGCCCCCGTTCGGCGAAGGCAGCTTCACGAACCACTTCCGCTCCCGCAGCTGCTGATTTCGCCCCAGGTCGGCGGGGGTCGAGACAATGCCGATCAGCAGCCGCCGCCCCTGCCCGGTCACGTACGCCCGCTCCGCCGTCATGCTCTTGAAGAAGCGCGCGACGATGCCCTGCATGTGCGCGAGCGCGGGCGCCATCTCCGCCGCCGCCGATGGGTCGGCGAGCATCAGCATCACCTTCCGCATGCTCATCCCGGCCGCGAGCTCCCGGTAGGGCTCTTCGTCCATGTCCTCGGCCATGCCCTCTTCGCGCATCCAATTCACGAGCTCGTCGAACCCCGCTCCCGCGAGCCCCGCCGCCATCGCGAACACATGCCCATCCGTCGATTCGTACAGCCCGTACCCCGGGATGTTCACCACCGCCCGCCCGAGCCCGCCCACGCGCACGCGATTGTGCTTCTGGAAGTCCCACTGCTGCATCGCCGTTTCCTGCGACACCGAGAGCGCTTCCTGGGCCGAGGTGTCCACCCACTGGCCTTCGCCCGTCGCCTCCGCCACGCGCAGCGCCGAAAGCGCCCCCACCGCCGCGTGGATGCTCGCCGAAAGGTCCGATTGCCTCCCGTAAAGCAGGTTCGGCGCATCCTCGGGGTCCCCCGCCAGCGTCATCACGCCGCCCATCGCCTGCCCGATGATGTCCGAATACGCGTAGTGCGCGTGCGGCCCGGTCTGCCCGAAACCCGTCACCGAGACATACACCAGGCGCGGGTTCTCCTGCGAGAGCGCCTCGTAGCCCAGCCCGCGTGCCGCCAGGTACCCGACCGGGTTGTCTTCAAGCACGATGTCCGCTGTCAGCGCCAGCGCGCGCGCGCGGGCCTGGCCCTCCGCGGACTCGAGGTCCAGCACGACCGATCGCTTCGACGTGTTATGAACCCAGAAGGGCAGCGCCGCGTCCGGGTTCGCCGCTTCGCCGATGTACGGAGGCGAGTTTCGTTCAAACCCGCCCATCGCCGGCTCGACCTTGATGACCTCCGCCCCAAGGTCCGCCAGCAACCGCCCCGCATACGACCCGAGCTCGTCGCAAAACTCAACCACACGGACGCCGTCCAGCGCATGCACCATCGTGCCCACCCCTATCAGGATTCATCGAATTCGCCCACCGGGCGCACATTCGCCCGGCCCGCCAAACTCTACTGGAAAGCCGGCTGAAATCGAGTGCGATTTGATTTTGTCCCGCCCTTTCCCGCCCGTGCGGAAACCCATTGACGCCCTCCCCGCCGCCTTGCTACCGTTCTTGGCAAGAAAGGAGGTGGTGCGAATGGACTGTCACAGTCGTAGTTACGGCCGGACCTTTTCGCTGGAGGTGACCTCCTCCTAGAAGGCTTCGGCCTCTCTACGGAACTGGGGGCCCGGGCAGACAGCCCGGGCCCTTCCTTTTGCCCCGCGTTCCCCCGCACCGTCGCGCTCCGCACGCCTCGTCCCCGTACACTGGGCCCGTGCACGATCCGACCGGCCGCGAATGGTGGCGCACCGCTGTCTTCTACCAGCTCTACCCGCGCTCCTTCCAGGACTCCAACGGCGACGGCGCCGGTGACCTCGACGGCATCATCCGCCGGCTCGATTACCTGAACGACGGCACGCAGCGCTCCCTCGGTATCGATGCCATCTGGCTCTCCCCCACCTTCCCCTCCCCCATGAAGGACTTCGGCTACGACGTCTCCGATTACCTCGGCGTCGACCCCCTCTTCGGCGACATGGCCGCCATGGACCGCCTCATCGCCGAAGCGCACCGCCGTGGCATCCGCGTCCTGCTCGACTACGTGCCGAACCACACCTCCAACCAGCACCCATGGTTCATCGATTCACGCTCCAGCCGCGCGTCCGCGCACCGCGACTGGTACGTCTGGCGCGACCCGCCGCCCGGCGGCGCGTTTCCCAACAACTGGGTCTCCGCCTTCGGCGGCCCCGCCTGGACCTTCGACGAACATACCGGCCAGTACTACCTCCACTCCTTCCTCCGCGAACAGCCCGACCTCAACTGGCGGAACCCCGGAGTCGAAGCCGCCATGCACGATGTCCTGCGGTTCTGGCTTGACCGCGGCATCGATGGCTTTCGCATCGATGTGATGGGCATGGTGCTCAAGCACCCGCAACTCGCCGACAACCCCCCCAACCCCGAGTGGACGCCGGGCCACTCCAGCTACCGCCAGTTCCTCTGGACGAATAACCGCAACTACCCCGATGTGTTCGACGCCGTTCGCGGCATCCGCACCGTCTTCGATGCCTACACCGAGCGCATGGCCGTCGGCGAGGTCTTCGGCACCCCCGAGGAGATCGCCCGCTACTACGGCGGCAGCGACCTCGACGGCCTCCACCTCGCCTTCAACTTCCAGTTCATCCACGAATCCGACCTGCGCGGCGGCTTCACACCCTGGGATGCGCGCACCATCCACCGCCTCATCGCCAGCAGCGAACGCGACCTCCCGCCCGGCGCGCAGCCCTGCTGGGCCTTTGGCAACCACGACCGCCCCCGTTTCATCAGCCGCCCGAACGCCGACGGCCGCGGCGACG
>JAYRRO010000264.1:0-9702 GCA_041910095.1 Dehalococcoidia bacterium | reverse complement strand
TAGTGGCCGCTGCTGCTCGTGCTCGCCCCGTGCGACGCCGAGCTGCTCTCGCTCGGGGCCGGCCCCGTTGAGCCGCCTGACCCGTGGGACGAAGCCGCCGGCTTCTCGCCCGTCGCCGCGCCCAGGTAGGCATCGGCGAAGGAGTGGTTCACTTCGAGCACGCCGTTATTCAGCGTCGCGAAGGCGTACTCGGGCGTAATTTTCGGGAGCGCGTCGGCCACAGCCTGGCTCGTGACCACACTGCCGGCTGTCACGTACCGGCCCTCGGGGATGGTCACGCCGATGATCTTCGCCCCCGGCTCGATCACCACGTTCTTGCCCACCACCGCCTTGAACACGAGCGCCTGCATCCCGACGAACGTGTTGTCGCCAACCGCCGCCGGCCCATGCACCTGGGACTGGTGCGCCATCGACACGTTCTTCCCGACGTACACCGCGAACTTCTTGCCATCGACGGTGACCAGGTTCTTCTCCACCGGCTCGCTGCCGTCGAAGGTCTCGAGCGCGTGCAGCACGACGCCGTCCTGCACGTTCGAACCTTCGCCGATGACGATGGGCTGCCCCTCGTCGCCGCGAATGCTCGCGAACGGCGCCACGTACACGCGCGCGGCCACACTGACGTTGCCAATCACCGATGCCAGCGGGTCGATGAACGCACCGGCGGCGACTGCCGGCTGCTCGACCGTCGGGTTGAAGCCCGTCTTCACGTTCGGCCGGACGAGCCCCGTGGCGGCTTGTTCGTGCCCGCCGGCCGCCGCGGCCGGCGAGAACTTCTCCCGGTAGACCATGAAGGCCGCCATCAGCACTACCGCCGCGACGAGCGCGCCGTTGATCATCTGTTGGTGCGTCCACGTTTGGACCGCCATCACGCTCGGCAGCTTCGGCAGGTCGAAGGTGAAGTGGAATGAAAAGCCGCCCTCGGCCTTGCGCTGCAGCATGCCCGGCGTGTCGCCCTCGCGTAGGGGCACGACGTTCGATCCGGGCTGCTCGTCGGGCGTCTCGTCGTCTGCGCGTGCTTCGGCACCCCGGGCCATCGGACACTCCCTGCCGGTGTTACCAGAGGTATCGGCATGAGTGGCGGATCCGGGTACCCCGCGTGGACGCGCTACAGCGCGAGGCTCACCGGGTTCTCCAGCAGCCCCTGGATCTCCTTGATGAAGCGCGCCCCCTCGGCCCCGTCCGTCACGCGATGGTCCGCGCTCAAGGCCACCTTCATCAGCTCGCGTGGCACCACCTGGCCATCGCGCACCGCGGGCCGCGGCATCACACTCCCGACCCCGAGGATGGCGGCCTGCGGCGGATTGATGATCCCGACCAGCGTCTCAACGCCGTACGCCCCGAGGTTCGTGATTGTAAACGTGCCCGCGCTGTACTCCTCGGCTCGCAGCGCGCCGCTCTTCGCCCGCGCGACGAGGTCCTTGGACTCCCGCGCGATCTGGCCCAGCGTCTTCCCCTTGCACCCGAGAATGGCCGGCGCGATCAGCCCTTCGTCAAGCGCGATGCCGATGTCGATGTTGATCTCGGCGTGCATCGTCAGCCCGCCCTCCGAAAACTCCGCGTTGAACTTCGGATGCCGTTCGAGCGCGAGCGCGCACGCCTTCACGATGAGGTCGTTCACGCTCACCCGCTGCTCCTCGCTTGCCGATGCGTTCAGCTGGCTCCGGAACGCCATCGCCGCCGTCATGTCGATGTCGAGCGTCAGGTAGTAGTGCGGCGCCGCCTGCTTCGATTGCGACATCCGCCGCGCGATCGCCTGCCGTATGCGCGAAAGCGGCTGCGCCCCCGGCGAGGGCGTGGCCGCGCGGGCCGCGGGCTCCGGCGCCGTGCGGGGCTCGACCCGCGTTTCCGCCACCGGCAGCTTCCCGCTGATCGCGGCTTCCACGTCCTTGCGCAGGATTCGCCCGTCCGGGCCGGTGCCCTTGAGGCGCGAGAGGTCGACTCCCGCGTCCATCGCGATCCGCCGTGCCACCGGCGAAACCCGCACCCGGGCCTCATCCCCCGCCATGCCGTCCGGCGAGCCGCCCGCCTGCCCGGGGGTGATGTTCACATGCATTTGGTCCGCCTCGGGAGCGGCCGGGGGCGCCTGTTCGCGCTGCGCCGTCGTGGTCGCGGCGTTCTGCCGTGCGGATGCCGAGGCGTCGCCGTGCCCTCGCCGTGCGGGCGTCTCTGCCGGCGGCTGCCGCTCCGGCTCCGCATCGACCTGCTCGTCCGGGGCGCCCAGGAGCGCGATCACCTGCCCGACCGGCACGGTCTCGCCCTCCCCGACGACGAGCTTCTTCAGCACGCCCGATTCGAATGCCTCGAGTTCGACGGTCGCCTTGTCCGTCTCGATCTCGGCGATTACCTCGCCGCGCTCGACCTGGTCGCCGACCGCCTTCAGCCACTTCACGAGCGTGCCTTCGGTCATGTCGGCCCCCATCTGGGGCATGGTCACTTCTGTCGCCACTCGGGCCTCCCTGGCACTTCACAGTCCGGCCGCCGTTCTCGCCGCCGGGGGCTTACATCATCGCGAGCACGGCCTCGACCACGTCCTCTTCCGACGGCAAGGCGGCGAATTCCAGGTTCCGATTGTAGGGCATGGGCACATCCTTCCCCGATACGCGCGCCACCGGCGCATCCAGCCAATCGAACGCCTGCTCCATGATCTGCGCGCTCAGCTCACCCGCGAACCCACCGAACTTCCAATCGTCCTCGACGATCACCGCCCGGTTCGTCTTCTTCACAGACGCGATCACGGTGTCCATGTCGAGCGGACGCAGTGTGCGCAGGTCGATGACCTCCGCCTCAATGCCGTCGTGCCCCAGCAGAGTCGCCGCCCGCAGGGCCTGGTGAACGCTCCCGCTGTAGCCCACGATCGTGACGTCCGTCCCCGCCCGTAGGACGTTCGCCTGCCCAAATTCGACCAGGAAGTCCGGGTCATCCGGCACCTCGCCCTTCACACCGTAGATGGCCGTGTGCTCGATGAAGATCGTCGTGTTCTCGTCGCGAAACGCCCGCTTCAGCAGCCCTTTCGCATCGGCGGCGTTCGAAGGGCATACCACGTTCAGACCCGGGAAGTGCGCGTAGAGCCCCTCCAGGCTGTGGCTATGCGTGGCCGCGAGCTGGCTCCCTCCACCGCTTGCCATGCGAATCACGAGCGGCACGCGGATCTGTCCGTTCGACATGTAGTGCAGCTTCGCCGCGCTGTTCACGATCTGGTCGAGCGCGAGGAAGCTGAAGTTGATCGTCATCAACTCCACCATCGGCCGCAGGCCCGCCATCGCGGCACCGATACCGACGCCGACAATGCCCGATTCCGCGATCGGTGTGTCCTTCACCCGCTCCTCGCCGAATTCTTCTAGCAGGCCCTTGGTCACCGCATAGGAGCCGCCATACGCGCCGATGTCCTCGCCCATCAGGAAGATCCGCGAGTCGCGAATCATCTCTTCGCGCAGGGCCTCCCGGAGCGCGTCCCGCATGCGCAGCTCAGTCATTGGCGGGCTCCGCCATCAGGTTCGCGAAGAGCGTGTCCAGCCCCGGCTCGGGGCTCGCATCCGCGAACGCCACCGCGTCATCGACGGCCTTGTCCACACGCCGCACCACATCCTCCCAGCCCGCCTGGTCCAGCATCCCGCGCTCCATCATGTGCTGCTTCAACGCCTCGATGGCGTCCCGCTTGCGGTACTGCTCTATCTCGTCCTTCAGCCGGTAGAGTTCCGGGTCCGCCATCGAGTGCCCGCGGTAGCGGTAGGTCATCGCCTCGATGAAGTAGGGCCCGTTGCCGGCGCTGCAGTGCTCCACCGCCTTCCGCGTCTCGCGGTACACCTCGAGCACGTCCATCCCGTTGATGCTCACCGCGGGCATGTTGTAGGCCGCCGCCAGCTTCGGGATCTGGGTCGAAAGCGATTCCGCGAAACGCACGCCCATCCCGTACAGGTTGTTCTCGCAGAAGAAGATCACGGGCGTGTCCCAGAGCACCGCGAGGTTCAACGCCTCATGGAATTCCCCTTCGCCGACGCTGCCATCGCCGAAAATGCAGAGCGCCAGCCGGTCCTGCTTCTGCATGCGCGCGGCGAGGCCCAGGCCCACCGCCAGCGGCAGGTGCGCCGCCACGATGGCGTAGCCGCCGAGGAATCCCTTGCTCACGTCGTACAGGTGCATCGACCCGCCGCGGCCGCCGCTCAGGCCGTCCACCCGCCCGAACAGCTCCGCCATGATCCGGTTCGCATCCACGCCGCGTGCGAGCGCGTGCCCGTGATCGCGGTAGTGCGTCACGATCTGATCCTGTTCGCGGAGTGCGTTCAGCGCACCGACCGCGCACGCCTCCTGCCCCGTGTACAGGTGCAAGAATCCCCGGATCTTGCCCTTCGTGTACATCTCCCCCGTCTTCTCCTCGAAGCGGCGAAGAAGCTGCATCTGGTATAGGAACAGCCCGAGCTGCTCCGATCCCGGCTCGTCCATGGCGCTCCCCGGGAGCGATATCTGCTGCGTCACCGTGCGGAGACTCCTTCGGATGGGGACGGCCGCCCCGCGCGCCGGTGGGCGATGTGAATCGCCTCGCCCGTCACCGCCAGAGCGGCCTCCTTCAAGGCCTCGGGGAGCGTGGGATGCGCGTGCACCGCGAATCCCAACTCCACCGTCGTCGCTTCCAGCAGGGAGACCATCGAGGCCTCTCCCAGCAGGTCGTTCACGCCGTGCCCGATCATATGAATGCCCAGCACCTGGCCTGTCGGCCCATCGGCCACGACTTTCACGAATCCCTCGGTTTCCGCCACCGCCACCGCCCGCCCGAGCGCCGTAAGCGGGAAGCGGCCAGTTTTCACCGAGTAGCCCGCCTCTTTGGCCTGTTTTTCGGTGTACCCGATAGATCCGACCTGTGGCTCGCTGAACGTCGCCCGCGGCATCTGCACATAATCGAGCACCGGCGTCTGCCGCCCCGCGATCACCTCCGCCGCGATCACGCCCTGCTGCGATGCCACGTGCGCCAACGGCAGCTTCCCCGTGACATCGCCAATCGCGTACACCCCCGGCACGTTCGTTCGCATCTTGTCGTCGATGCCGATGAACCCGCGCTGCGTCTGAACGTTCGCCGACTCCAGGTTCAGCGCCTGCGTGTGCGGCACGAAGCCGATCGCGATGAGGACCGCATCAGCTTCCAGCGTCTCCTCTTTCCCGTCGGCGGTGAGCGACACTCGCGCCACATCGCCGCTTACCTGCACCGACTCCACCTTAGTGCCCGTCCGGCATTCGATGCCCCGCGCTTCGAATGACCGCCGCAGCGCCCGGCTCACGTCCGAGTCCTCCAGCGGCACGATCGCGTCGAGCAGTTCGACAATGGTCACCTTCGAGCCGTAGCTCGCCCAGAGGTGCCCGAATTCGACGCCCACGGGTCCCGCGCCGATGACCACGGCGTGCTTGGGGACCTTGCGCAGCACCACGGCGTCCTTGCTGCTCAAGACCACCCGCCCATCGGGGACGAGCCCCGGCAGGTTCCGCGAATTCGTCCCGCTCGCGATGACGATGTTTTTCACCTCGTGCCGCACACCGCCGCAGGTGACGACCCGCGGCCCCCCAAGCGCCGCGCTTCCCTGGACGACATCGACGTTCGCATCCTTCAGGAGCCCTTCGACGCCGCTCACGATTTTTTCGACGACGGACCGGCTGCGGTCGACCGCCGCGCCGAGGTCGAAGCTCACGTTCTCCGCGCGGATGCCCCAGGCCTCCGCCTCGCGCACGAGGTTCACCACCTCGGCGTTCTTGAGCAGCGCCTTGCTGGGGATGCAGCCCCAGTTCAGGCAGACGCCGCCCACACGGTCGCGTTCGAACAGCGCGGTCCGGAGCCCGAGCTGGGAGGCGCGAAGGGCCGCGACGTAGCCCCCCGGGCCGCCGCCGATGATGCCAATGTCGTAGCTCGCCATAGTTCCCGCCTAGACTACCATAGCTCTGGGCTCTACTTGTACGAGCGAACGCGCCGGTTCCCGGGCTCACCCATAGGCCAGGTCGCTACCAGTGTATGCCCCGGAGCCTCGGGTTTTCGCGAACGAATGAGGTCATTCGCCGATGATCGCTTGCGGTGCCTCCACCGCGGCCGACGCCGGCCGGCGTAGCACATGCATGGCATGCGACCGCAGCAGCGGTATCGCCGCCAGCGGCCCGTACAGCCAGGGTGCGTATCGCCCCACCGGCCGCGCGATGGGCGGCGCCAGCGTGATCGCATACGTGCGCATCGGACAGCGAGGGAACCACCGCCGCACGTCGTCCGCGGCGATCGGGTGCACGTTCGCGTTCCCAGGGTTTCGCCGTCGCATGTCGTATATCAGGATGAGGCCGCCGGGCCGCGTCACGCGGAACAGCTCCTTCGCGATCCGCGCCGACACTTCCTCGTCCGGCACGCTACTGAAGAGCGTGAATGCCAGCGCGAGGTCGAAGCTTTCATCCGCTTCCGGGATCGCCTCCGCACTGCCGCCGTGCACGCGGATCTCGGGCGAATGCGCGTGGCAGTACGCCACGGCCTCGGGATCGAGGTCGATCCCCGCCTGGTCCCGCGGGTCCCCGCCCCACTGCACCATCAGCCTCAGGTTGTAGGCCGTCGAGCAACCCGCCTCGAATGCGCGCACTCCGTCGAGTGAGTCGAGTCGCTGCTTGCGGAAGATCCGCTGCAGCAGCCGTTCCCGCTCCTGCACCATCAGCAGGTTCCCCGGCTCGAGGATCGAGTGGCGCGACATCCCGCCCACTCTATAAGGGCCCACCGGTCGGGAAAAGGCGCCGCGGATGCAACCCGCTCCCGGGTGCGCCGCCTGTACCGCGGCTTCCCTTGCACAGCGTGCTATAGTAGTTGGGAAGCATTCCTTACAGGAGTGGGCTCGCCGCCCACTTTTTTGTTGGGGTTTATGAAGAACGATTTCCTCCTCGCCATCGCTCAGCTCGCCGCCGAAAAGAACCTCCCCAAAGACACCGTCTTCGAGGCCGTCGAAGCCGCCCTCACCTCGGCCTACCGGCGCGACGGCGAGAACGCCCCCAACATCTACGTGAAGATCGATCCGAACCTGGGCGACATCCGTGCCTATCGCCAGATGGCCGTGGTCGACGAGGTCGAAATCCCCGCCCAGGAAATCTCCGTCGCCGAGGCCCGCCGTTATAAGGCCGACGCTGAGTCCGGCGATGTCCTTGACTTCGAGGAGAAGGTCCCCGAGAACGCCGGCCGCATCGCCGCCCAGACCGCCAAGCAGGTCGTCCTCCAGCGCCTCCGCGAAGCCGAGCGCGACCAGGTGTACGACGAGTACAGCGGCAAGGAAGGCGAAATCGTCGTCGGCACCGTCCAGCGCGTCGAGCCCCGCCAGGCGATCGTCGAACTGAACAAGGGCACCGAGGCCAGCCTCCCCTACGGTGAGCAGGTCCGCAACGAACACCTGCGAGCCGGGCAGAAGGTTCGCGTCATCATCCTTCGCGTCGAGCGCGCCGCGAAGGGCCCGCAGATTATCGTCAGCCGGGCGGACCGCAGCCTCCTCCGCCGCCTTCTCGAACTTGAGGTCCCCGAGATCAAGAGCGGCACCGTCGAAATCAAGGCCATCGCCCGCGAGGGCGGCCACCGCAGCAAGGTCGCTGTCCACTCCCGCATCGCCAGCATCGACCCGATCGGCGCCTGCGTCGGGATGCGCAGCACCCGCATCCAGAACATCGTCAACGAACTCGGCGGCGAGCGCATCGACATCATCAAGTGGGATGCCGACCCCGGGAACTTCGTTTCCAACGCACTCAGCCCTGCCCAGGTCCTCGATGTCACCCTCGATGAGGAGGGCCACCGGGCCACCGTCGTCGTTCCTGACCGCATGGTTTCGCTCGCCATCGGCAAGGAGGGCCAGAACGCCCGCCTCGCCGCCAGGCTGACCCGCTGGGGCATCGACATCCTGAGCCAGAGCGCCAGCGAAGGCGCCGCCCAGCCCACGTCGTTCGATGCCTACGCGCCCGGCGAAACGCCCACGATCGACATCCTCGCCGAAGCCGAGGAAGTCGCAGCGGCCGCCGAGCCCGAGCTGGCCGAAGCCGTTTCCGGCGCCGAACTCGAAGTGCCCGCCGAGCCGGAGACCGTCGCCCAGCCGGCCCGCGCCGAAGAGGAGTTCTCCTTCGCCGCCGCCGTCGAATCGATGCCCGTCCCCGACCGCGAGGAGCGCGAGGCCGAGGACTACGGCGAGGAAGACGACGAGGAATACGAGATCCCCTCGCTGCTCGATGTCGAGGCTCGCCCAACCGCCATCCGCTTCGCCGAGGACGTCCTCCCGCGCCGCCCCGAGGAAATCGACGAGACGCCCGCGGCCAAGAAGGGCACCCCCGCGGCCAAGCGCCCCAAGCGCGCCCCCCGCTTCGTCGAACAGACCGAGGAAGAGCTCGAAGAGATCGATTACTCCGGCCGCATCCACTAGGCCGGGCAAGCGCCCGGCCCGCGTGCGGCCCGGTGGAGGACCGCATGACCACCACGCGCCAGGGGCCGCGCCCCCGGCATGTCCCCCAGCGCACCTGTATCGGCTGCCGCCAGGCCGAGGGCAAGCGCGGCCTCATCCGCATCGTGCGCACACCCGATGAGCGCGTCGCCGTGGACCCGACGGGAAAGGCCAACGGCCGCGGAGCCTACCTCCACGCCCAGCAATCCTGTTGGGAGAAAGCGCTTAAAGGCGGTACGATGAGAAACGCACTCAAAATCACCCCGGTCCGGGAGGATGTGGAGGCGCTGCGCGCCTTCGCCCTGGCGTTGCCGGCCGAAGAAAGCGAACTTGCATGACGACACAACCGGCTTCCAGGGCCAGGCAGGTCTCCCTCCCTGCGGCACTCACCGTCCGTGAACTCGGCGATCTCCTCGCCGTCTCCCCTGTTGAAATCATCAAGCGCCTCATGACCCATGGCGTCATGGCCGCCGTCAACGCGACGATCGACTTCGAAACCGCCGCCATCGTCGCCGTTGACCTCGGATTCGACCCGCAATCCGCCGCGCCCGCCCCCGTCGCCGCCACCACCGCCATCGCCCCCGATGAGGACGAGCCCGACGACCCCGCCTCGCTGCAGCCCCGGTCGCCCGTGGTCACCATCCTCGGCCATGTCGACCACGGCAAGACGAGCCTCCTCGATACCATCCGCAAGACACGCGTCGCCGCCGGTGAAGCGGGCGGTATCACGCAGCACGTCGGCGCCTACCAGGTCGAGCGCGACGGCCACACCATCACCTTCATCGACACCCCCGGCCATGCCGCCTTCACGGCCATGCGCGCGCGCGGCGCCCAGGTCACCGACATCGCTGTCCTCGTCGTTGCCGCCGACGACGGCGTCATGCCGCAGACCGTCGAGGCCATCAACCATGCCCTCGCTGCCGGCGTGCCCATCATCGTCGCCATCAACAAGATGGACCTGCCCGGAGCCAACCCGGACCGCGTCAAGCAGCAGCTCACCGAGCACAACCTCGTGGTCGAGGACTACGGCGGCGACGTCATCGCCGTCCCCGTCTCCGCCACCAAGGGCACGGGCATCGATAACCTGCTCGAGTCCATCCTCCTCGTCGCCGAAGTGGCCGAACTGAAGGCGAACCCCAATCGGCCAGGCAATGCCGTCGTCATCGAGGCGGAGCTCGACCCTGGTCGCGGGCCCATCGCCACCGTCCTCGTCAAGAACGGCACCCTCCGCCAGGGCGACGCCGTCGTCGCCGGCGAGATCAGCGGCAAGGTGAAGGCGATGTTC
>JAYRRO010000263.1:0-7069 GCA_041910095.1 Dehalococcoidia bacterium | reverse complement strand
CGCGGCGAGAAGCGCGATGCCGAGGAAGAGGTAGACCAGCGGCAGCATGGAGAGCGTCGCGGCCAGCAGCCGCCACGGCGAGAGGTCGAGGTCGACCACGGGCGAGACCACGAGGAATCCCAGCCAGCCGCAGAGCGCCGCCCCCGCGATGCCCGCGACCATCGCGCCGACCTTCTCGGTGAGGATTCGCCAGCGCCGCATGGGCTGCGCGAGCAGCAGGTCGAGCGACCCGGCGGATTCTTCGCCCGCGATCGCGCCCGTGCCGTGGATGGCGGCGAGGACGAGCAGCAGGATCGGCGTCCACCAGAAGAATTCGACCCCGAAGAAGCCTTCGGGCGAAGAGAAGTCGGTCGCTTCGCCCATCATCCCCTGGTAGATGGAGGGCAGCTCGATGCCTTCGAACTGCTTGCGGTAGGTCGGGAAGATGGCGGCGATGAGGATGGCGACGGCGAACATCACGAACCCCATCGCCATCATGGAAAAGCGCTGGTCGTGCAATGTCTTGGCGAATACCGGGAAGCCCGTCCAGCGAACGGGACGGGTGGCCAGCACCGGGCCCATGGCCTCGGCCGCGACCGGCGCGCGCTCATCGGGCAGGTGCGGGCGGCGTCGCAAGAGCGACCACTCGCGGCCCCCGGGGGTGATGTCGCGGCGTTCGAAGGCGGCCATCGCGAGCGCGAACAGCACGGCCGCCATGAGCAGGATGCCGCCCGCGCGCACGGGATCGAACCCATCGACCAGGTAGTGCCCGGCATCGGACCAGTAGTAGGGCGAGATGTGCCGGTACCGGTCCGCGGCGGAGATGAGCGACCCGACCAGGTTGAGCATGTAGTCCGCCACCAGCAGGCCGATGGCGGCCGAAGCGGCGAGCGTCCGCGAGGGCAGCAGCGTCGCCGCCAGCAGCGACACGGACAGATAGAGGAGCGCCAGCGGCAGGGTCGAAAGCGCACCTTCGAGGAGGCGTACGGGGCCCAGGTCGAACTCCTGGAAGAGCTTGCCGAACACGAAGCCAGCCCACCCGGAGAGGATGGCGATGAGCGCGCCGAGGGCGATGGCGGCGGCCTTTTCGGCGACCATGCGCCAGCGCCGGATGGGCTGCGAGAGGAGCAGGTCCATGGTCCCGCCCGTCTCTTCGCCCAGGGTGGTGCCCGTCGCGCCGATAACCACGAGCACGACGACGAGGATGGGCGCCCAGCCGAAGTATTCGTTCGTGAGGAAGCCCTCGGGGCTGGTGATATCCCCGGCTTCGCCCGCGATGCCTTCGAACATCCCGAGCTCGAGTTCGGAGAAGCTATCGCGATACGCGGGGTAGATGGCGATGTGGAAGGCGGCCAGCAGGAAGAGCGCGAAGCCGATGCCCGCGACCGCGAAGCGCTGGTCGCGCAGCGTCTTCCGGAAGACGGGGAAGTGGCTCACGCCGGGACGCCGGTGTAGTAGGTCATCAGCAGCTCGTCGAGGGTGGGCTGTTCGGTGCGCAGGTCGAGGATGTGGAAGGGCGCGAGCGCGCGCAGCAGCCCATCCAGCTCGCCCGCGACCTCGAACTCCAGCGTCGGGGGCTGGCGGCGCAGTTCGCGCACGCCGGGGAGGCGCACGTCCTCCGCGGTGGGCACGCCTCCCGCGAAGCTCACTTCCACGTGCCGCAGCGAACGCCCCTTCAGCGCCGCGATGGGCTCGACCGCGACGAGCCTGCCCTCGCGCAGGATGCCGACGCGTTCGCACGTCTGCTCGACTTCGCTCATGACGTGCGACGAGAAGAAGACGGTGGCGCCGCGCGCGGCCTCGCGCCGGAGAATCTGCCAGACGGCGTGCTGCATGAGCGGGTCGAGGCCGGAGGTGGGCTCATCGAGCAGGAGCACATCGGGCCGCCCGAGCAGCGCCACCACCACCCCGAGCTTCTGGCGCGTGCCCTTGGAGAGCGCGTTCGCGTGCTTGGTGAGGTCGAGGTCGAGGTCGCGCGCGAGTTCGATGCCGTAGGCGGGGTCGGCGCCGGGCCGCAGCCGGCAGAAGAGCTCGACCGTCTCGATGCCGCGCAGGTTGCCGTAGAGTCGCAGGTCGCCGGGGAGGTACGACGTTCGCGCGCGCACCTCGTGGGACTGCCTGCGCGTATCGAACCCGAGAATGGCGGCGCGCCCGCTCGTCGGCCGGATGAGGTCGAGAAGGAGGCGGATGGTGGTGCTCTTGCCCGCCCCGTTGGGCCCCAGGAAGCCGAAGACTTCGCCCCGGTCGACAGTCAGCGAGAGGTGGTCGAGTGCGGGCTTGCCGTCGTAGGACTTGGTGAGCTCGAAGGTCTCGATGGCGGCGGGCATGGGTTCAGACTAGCGCGGCATGTGGGCCGGGGCATGGTCCGCCGGGCCCCCTGCCCCGTACCGGTGGGCCACCGGGCTACGTCGCGAAGAGCGCGCGCAGCTCCGCGGGCACCACGGCCTCGAACTGGTCGAAGCGGCACGAATGGGGATCGCGGTCGGTGCGCCAGCGCTGGAACGTGGCGGCGTGGCGGAAGCGTGGCCCCTGGAGGTAGTCGAAGGTCACCTCGCAGACGAGATCCGGGCGCAGCCGCTCCCAGGAGAGGTCCTTGCCGGTGGTCCAGCGGCTCGGGGCGCCGGGCGTGCGGCCCCGCCCGAAGCCCTCACCCTCGTCCCCCGCACGGTACGGCGCGAGCAGATCCACCAGGCGGCGCTTCTCATCGGCCTTGAAGCTGGAGGTGTGCCCGACGAAGTGGATGGTGCCCGCATCGTCGTAGAGCCCGAGGAGGAGCGAGCCAACGGCGCGGCCCTCCTCGCCCTTGAGCCAGCGAAAGCCGCCCACGACGCAATCGGCGGTGCGGAGGTGCTTGATCTTGGCCATCGCGCGCACGCCGGGCTGGTAGGGCTGGGCGAGGGGCTTCGCGACCACGCCATCGAAGCCTGCACCCTCGAAGCGGTCGAACCAGTCCTGCGCGACGTCCGGGTCGCTGGTGGCCGGGGTGAGGTAGACGGGCGGGGGCACGTCCGCGAGGAGTGCGGTGAGGCGCGCCCGCCGCTCGGAGAAGGGGCGGGTCCTGAGGTCTTCGCCCCCCTCGGACAGCATGTCGAAAGCGACGAAGACGGCTGGCGTTTCGGCGGCGAGTTTGCGCACGCGCGATTCGGCCGGGTGCAGGCGGAGCTGCAGCGCCTCGAAATCGATGCCGCCGGCGCCCATGATCACGGTCTCCCCATCGAGCACGGCCGGGCCGGGAAGCACGCGGGCCACACCTTCGACCACCTCGGGGAAGTAGCGGCCCAGGGGCTTAAGGTCGCGGCTCTGGAGCGTCACGGCGTCGCCGTCGAAGGCGAGGATGGTGCGAAAGCCGTCCCACTTCGGTTCGTAGAGCCAGCCGGGGCCGCGGGGGATGGCGGGCGTAAGCTTCGCGAGCATGGGTTGGATGGGGAGCATGGGGAGAGCTTACGCGGCGGCGGCGCCGGGCGACCATGCCCCTCCCGGCGAAGGAGGCACGCCACTTGCGCGTAATTAGGTGTGGCTAATATTCTTGACTTGTCCCCACTATCACGCTCAAGGGAAAGAAGATGCTTCTCCGCTTTGCAGCCGCGCTCGTCGCGGGTGGTTCGCTCGTGCTCGCCGCCTGTGGCGGGGAGGACACGGAAGCCGGTTCGGACAACCCGTATCGGACGAAGAAGGCGCCGAAGGCCACCGTCGAGGTCCAGATGATCGAGTTCGCGATGAAGCCGAGCGTGCCCTCGGCGCCCGCCGGGCCCATCCGCTTCCGCGCCACGAACGCAAGCAAGTCGATGGTGCACGAGCTGGCCGTGCTCCGCATCAAGGACGACGGCTCGTTCGACAACACGGGCGAAGTCGAGGATGTGGACCCGGGCAAGAGCGGCGAGATCACCCTCGACCTGCCGGCGGGGAAGTACCTGCTCGCGTGCGTGCTCGTCCCGGGTGAGGCGGGGAGCTCCGTGGACCATTTCAAGGAAGGGATGAAGACGGAGTTCGAGGTGCGCTGAACGGCCGCGCCGAGCCTGGCCATGGCACGAAAAAGCCGCCCGCCGGGCGGCTCGCGAAGGGCATGAAAAAGGGCCGGTGGATGTGTGGAGCGGACACGACACCCAGCGCTGGCCCACCAACTTTTTAGCATGCGCTAGGCCCGCCAATCAAGCCTTTTTCGTAAATTCTCGGATCGGACCGATGTTTAGCGTCCACATTCGGAGTTTCCCGCCGCGGCCAGTTCCCAGTTCCCAGTTCCCGGTTCCCAATTCCCAGGGGTGGGGCTGCCTGGGTCTTGCGCCGTTTGGCGGACACGGTGCTGCGGGGAATCAGGCAGGGGGCTTGCGAGCAATGCGAGGGCGGCTTCGCCCGTACAGGGGCCGATCCCCCGGGAACTGGGAACTGGGAACCGGAGACTGCTTACCTGGCCCCTGCGGGCTCGGCGGCGGGCGGTTCGGCCGGGGCTTCGGCGTCGTCCTTGCGCGCGCGCTCCATCGTCTCGAGCCCGGTCATGCTGAAGCCGAGGTCCCCGAGTTCGCACAGGAAGCTGCAATACGTCAGCCGCAGGGCACTCGTCGAGCGGGCGGGCAGGTACTTCAGCTTGCAGCGGGTGCAGCGCGGCATCGAAACGAGTTCGGCGTCCTGGCGGACGGTCAGGCTGACCTTCGCATCGTCGCGCGGTTCTTCCGTCATCGTGCTCATGCTACCCCACCTCCTCGGTTCTCGCAGTATCGGCTGAACGAGCCTTATGGGCTCGTGAAGAGAAAGGAGAAAAGAGGAAAGAGAAATGGACTCGAGGCCAGAGGGCCCGAGGCCCGAGGCCCGAGGCGGGCAACCCCAAGGGAGGCTGCCTCCCCCGGGGTCGCCCCTTGGAACTGGGAACCGGGAACCGGGAATTCGCCTACGGCATCGCCGTCACGGTGTAGCCCGCGGGTGCTTCGAAGAGCTTCTCATCGACGTTCGTGCTCAGCTTCGTGGCGACGAGGGTCACCTTCGTGCTGCCGGTCGTGAGGTCGGTCTTGGTGAGCAGGCTGTCCTTCTTCGAGAAGCAGACGATGCCCTGTGTGTCCTCCATCTGGAAGCACTTCGAATCCTCGCCCGCGACCTTCTGGTCGGCGACCTGGGTCACCTTCGTGCTGCCGTTGAGGTTCTTCTCCAGTTCGCTCAGCGAGAAGGGGTTGGCGAAGAGGCTGTTCGGGCCGGACTTCGTCTTCTGGCACTGCCCTGCCGAGGCGATCTTCGTGCAGAAGAGGCTGTTCGTGCCGTCATCGATGACGGTGATGTCGCCCGCCTGCCCGCCGCCGAGGGAGAACGAGTAGTACGACTTCGGCGCCTTGAAGGCGATGGTCATCGCGCCCTTCTGTTCGACCCCGGCGCTGTCCTTCACCGTCAGGTCGTAGCTGCCCTGGAAGGTCCTCTTCGAAAAGTCGTTGAGGATGGACTTGAGGGCATCGGCGCCCGAGCCGGTGAGCGTGCCGCCGGTGGGGGTATTCGCGCCGGGCGCGGTGGTGGCGCCGCCGGTGCCGCCGGCGGATGGGCTCGTGGCCTGGGCGCCGGTCTTGCCGCTGTCCGAAGTGGCCGCCGTGGCCGCGGCGCCGGTGGGCGCTGGTCCGGTGGCGTCGCCGCTATCGTCGTCGCCGCCGCAGGCCACGAAGGTGAGGGAGAGCGCCGCGATGGCGGCCATGCCGAGGAGTGCGTACGTGCGCATCCAGCCTCCTTGTATCCGTGCCGCCCCCGCGAGCGGCCGCCTTCCACCGTAAAGTCCCGGCCGCGCGCTGCCCAGTGGCGCGGTCAACGGCACGTCAGGGTGACCCCGGATTTGCACCCCAAAATCACGTTTCTTGCCGCAACCCGCGCCCGCTACACTCGCGAGGGCCTCGTCTCTTCTCTCCTCTCTCGTTTCTCCGCCGGAGGCGCCTCATGCTCGCTCCAACCGTTTCCGTGATGATCCGCGGCTGGGACATGCGCGTCGGCACGACGGGCGCGCAGGTGCTGGATACCGCCCGCCGGGCCGAGGCGCTCGGCCTCGACGGCGTCTGCGCGGGCGACCACGTCACCTTCCACGGCTATGGCAACGACGGCCTGGTGACGCTCGGCGCCATCGCGGCCGTGACCGAGCGCATCGAACTGAAGACGGCGGTCTACCTGCTGCCGCTGCGCCACCCGGTGCCTGTCGCGTTGCAGTGCGCGCAGATCGACCAGCTGAGCATGGGGCGGCTCGTGCTCGGCATCGGCATCGGCGGCGAGGACCCGCATGAGTTCACGAGCTGCGGCATCGACCCTCGCCACCGCGGCGCCCGCGCCAACGAGGCGCTGCAAATCCTCCGGCGGCTCTGGGAGGAGGACCACGTCACCTTCACGGGCCGCCACTTCGACCTGCACGACGTCACGGTGTACCCGAAGCCGCTGCGGCCGGTGCCGCTGTTCGTCGGCGGTCGCAGCGATGCCGCGCTCGTGCGTGCGGGCCGCTTCGGCGATGGCTACACGGGAATCTGGCAATCGGTCGAACGGTTCCGGCAGGCGCAGGAGCTCATCGCCGAGGCCGCCATCGCCGCCGGGCGCGACCCTTCGGCCATCGAGCCGGGGATGCAGTTCTGGACGAGTGTCGGGCCGGGCAGCGAAGAGGCCCGCGAGCGCGTGGCCGAGGGCATGCACGCCACCTACCACCTCCCCTTCGACCGCTTCGAGCGCTATACCCCGTTCGGCACGGCCGCCGAAGTCGCGGAGTTCATCGCGCCCTACGTCGAGGCCGGTGCGCGCCACATCAACCTCATCCACGTCCAGGACACCCCGGAGGAAGCGGTCGAGCGCGCGGCGGAGGTGAGGGACGCGCTGCGCGCGTGAGAAGAGAGAAAGGAGGAAAGAGAAACGGGGCTCGAGGTGCGAGGCCCGAGGCTCGAGGCGGGGGCAACCCCATGGGGGGCGTCATGGAGCCGGGCCGATCCTCTAGATACGGGGAACTGGGAACTAAGAACCCACCGCCCGAGACCTACCCCTGAAGGGCTTGAAGTTGCCTCAGATGGTCCAGGTCGTGGACGCGCATGAACAGGAACCACTCGCGCCAGGTGAGGTCGCCGAACCAGTCGTGGTGGAGGTGGACGTCGAGGTG
>JAYRRO010000262.1:0-5474 GCA_041910095.1 Dehalococcoidia bacterium | reverse complement strand
CGTGATCGCGCTTCGGCTCGGCCTGCACGTGGTGGTGGAGGACGTTCGTTTCGGCGAAGTCGAGCGGCCGGCGGCCTGGGCGGCGGACCACCGGGACCTCGTCCGTCGCTACCTCGAGGGCGAGGACCACGACGGTTGGGAAGCGCGGGGCGCTGCGATCGCGCGGTTCGGGGCGGCGGCGGCGGCAGCCCGCGGCCGCGCCGGGGGCGGCGACATCCTCATCGCCACGCACGGCACGGTGATGGCGCTCTGGGCGGGCGCGATCACGGGCATGGCCGACCCGGCCGCATGGTGGGCGTCACTGACGTTCCCGGACGCCTGGCGGATCAACCTCCACGACGGGGCGATGGAGCACCTGTTCAACGCGGGGACCGCCGCGGGCGCCTAACGCAGGCCGGCCTCCCGCAGTTCGCGCAGGAGTTCGCGGCGCGCCGCGCGCATAGCGCCCTCGGGGACGGGGGCGCGGGCTTCGGCCGAGGCGGCTCGCATATCGGCGAGTACCCGGGCGGCCGCCGCGGCCCGGAACAGCGCCGGGGCATCGAAGCCGCGCGCGACGGCGCGATACCCGGACTCGTAGGCGCGGGCGAAGACGCCCCGGACGGCGGCGATGAGGGGAGCGCGCCACCCCGCATCCACCGGGGCGAGCCGCAGGAGGGCGCGCGTCATGGCGCGGTCGCCACGGGCGTCCCCGGCGCCGGAGTTCGTGAAATCGAGGACCGCGGTGATTCGGTGGCCATCGGTGAGGACGTTCATCGGGTGGAAGTCGAAGTGGCAGAAGGTGTCGGCTCGGAAGGCGGCCTCCAGCGCGGGCGCGAGGTCCCGCGGGCGCAGGGCATCCCACCGGGAGGCGGGCAACGGCGGAAGGCCATCGACTGGGACCGCATGGAGCCGCGCGTGCATCGCCCCGAAGGCACGCCCGAGCGGCCAGACCCGCCACGGCGCCGCCGCGAGTGCATCGACGAGCGTCGCGCCGGGCATCCACGAGAGGATGTGAAAGGGCACGCCATCGAGCGTCCCCTCGTGCTCGATCGCTGGAGCGGGGATGCCGCCTGCATGAGCGGCGCGGGTGCAAATCGCCTCCCGGATGGCCGAGGCGCGCACGCGGTCCATATCCGGGCGGGTGCGGAAGACGCGGAGCGCGTGCCTTCCCCGCTCGGTTTCGAAGCGCCAGATGTGGTTATCCCAACCGCCGCCGACCGCGACGGGCGCCGCGAGCGGCGGCATGCCAGCCTCGGCCAGGAACGGCAGCGGGCCGGGCGTATCAGCCATCGCCGGAGCATGCGCGGGACCGCGAACGGCGTCAATGAACGCGAAAGACCCGGCAGTTCGCCGGGCCTTCGGAACGTATCGGAGGATGTGGGCTCAGGGGTTCCGGACGGCCCCGCCGCCGCTCACGCCCTGGTAGAGGGTCTCGGTAGCGTGGTCGGCAGCCTTGTAAAGCGGAGCCGGGTATACGCCGATGAACACCACGCCGAGCATGAGGGCCGCGGCGAGCACGCTCAGCAGCATGTTCGGGCGGAAGCGAACCATGCCGGGCTCGGGGTCGTACAGGAACATCTGGCGCATGACCATGAGGTAGTAGTAGAGGCTGATGAAGCTGTTCAGCACGCCGAGCCCGATGAGCCAGAGCAGGCCATCGGTGGTGGCCGACTGGAAGAGGAAGAGCTTCGTCGTGAACCCCGCGAAGAACGGCAGGCCGGCGAACGAGAACAGAGCGACCGTGATGACCACCGCGAGAAAAGGCGATGTCTCGGCGAGGCCGCGCAGGCCGGCGATCGTGTCCTTGCCCGTCTTGTTGTAGTAGGCGGTCAGGGCCGCGAAGAGGGCGAGCGTCGAAACGACGTAGCCGCCGATGTGCAGCAGCAGAGCGCTGGAGGCGTTGCGGCCGGTCTCCTGGTCACCGTACCCGATGGCGGCGATGACGATGAGCATGTAGCCGACCTGGCCAATCGAGCTGTAGGCGACCAGGCGCTTGAGGTTGGTCTGCTGGATGGCCACGAGGTTGCCGATGACCATCGTTGCGGCGGCGAGGAAGGCCACCGCCCAGCGCCAGGACTCGGCGTCCGTCGTGAAGGCGGCGGTGAAGAGGCGGATGAAGAGGGCGAAGCCCGCAGCCTTCGAAAGCGTCGAAAGGAACGCGGTGATGGGCATGGGCGCGCCTTCGTAGGCATCCGGGGCCCACATGTGGAAGGGAGCCGCCGACACCTTGAAGCCGACGCCGGCGAGGATGAGCATGAAGCCGACGACGATGGCGCCGCTCGTATCGGCGCCGGGGGCCCGGAGGGCAGCGGCGATTTCGTCGTAGCTCGTGCTGCCCGTGATGCCGTAGATGAGGCTGACGCCGTAGAGCAGCATCGCGCTGGAGAACGCGCCGAGAAGGATGTACTTGAGGCTCGCTTCGCTGCTGAGGCCGTCGCGCTTCACGTAGCCGACGAGGATGTAGAGGCAGAAGCTGAGCAGTTCGAGCGAGATGTAGGCGGTAATGAGTTCGCGCGCGGCCGCCATGTAGACGCTCGCGGCGCCGGCGAGAAGGAGCAGGCCGTAGTACTCGGAGGCCGTCTTCGTACGGTCCTTCATGTACGCGGCCGACATCAGCGCCGTGCAGAAGACGACGCCGGCGCCGAGGAGGCGGAAGAAGGTGGTGAAGTTGTCGGCCTGGATGAGGCCCTGGAAGGAGTTGGCGTCCTTGCCGATGTAGAAGCAGCTCGCGACGCCCCAGGCGAGCGCGCCCGCGGCCGTCAGGTATGCGAAGAGGTCGCGGCGCATCTTCGGGTAGAAGAGTTCCAGGGCGATGATGAGCGCCGCCCAGCCCGCCGCGATGAATTCGGGGATGAAGATCGTGTAGTCGCGTTCCATCAGCCGGTCACCCCCGGGATGAGCGTGACGCTGGCACCGATCCGGTCGATGAACGGCGACCACCAGACCCCCATGACGACGATGGAGGCGATGAGGATGCTGCCGGCCATGACTTCGAGGGGGCGCAGGTCACGCAGGGCTCCGCCGCCCCAGCGGGGGTTCAGCGGTCCGAAGAAGACGAGGGAGAACATGCGAAGCATGTAGCCGGCCGCGAGCGCGGCGGCGAAGATCGCGAGGCCGCCGAAGAGCGGGTACGTCTTGAAGGTCGCGACGAAGATGTGGAACTCGGCCGTGAAGCCGGAGAGGCCGGGAAGACCGACGTTCGCGAGCCCGGCGATGGCATAGAAGACCACCCAGGTGGGCATCACCTTGCCAAGGCCGCCGAAGTCCTTGAGGTCGCGGGTGTGGGCCTGGTCGTAGAGGGCGCCAATCATAAGGAAGACGAGAGCCGTCATGACGCCGTGGCTGAACATCTGAAGGACGGCGCCGGTAATGCCGACCGAGTTCAGGGTGGCGAGCCCCATGAGCACGTAGCCCATGTGGCTGACGGAGCTGTAGCCCGAGATCAGCTTGAAGTCGCGCTGGGTGAGGGCGGCGGTCGCGCCGTAGACCGCGCCGATGGTGCCGAGGACCATGAGGCCGGGCATCCAGAACTCGGCGCCCACGGGCAGGAGCTGGATGCCGAGGCGGATGATGCCAAAGGCGCCGAGTTTCATGAGGACGCCGGCGTGCACCATCGAAACGGCCGTCGGGGCCGACATGTGGCCATCGGGCGACCATGTGTGGAAGGGCCACAGCGCGGCGAGGACGCCGCAGCCGATGACGAAGAACGGGAAGAACGTCTTCTGGAAGGTGGGCGAGAGGGTGCCGTCGTTGCCGGCGGCCCAGAGTTTCACCATGTCGAAGGTGCCCAGGTTCGCTTCGTGGAACACGGCGAAGATGCCGATCCAGATGAGCACGGAACCCGCGACCAGCATCAGCGTGAGCTTCATCGCGCCGTACTCCTTGCGCGTGGAGCCCCACACGCCGATCAGGAGATACAGAGGCACGACCGCGAGTTCGTAGAAGAAGAAGAAGAAGAGGTCGAGCGAGAAGAAGGTGCCGTAGACGCCGCCCACGAGCATCCAGAAGAGGATAAAGAAGTCCTTGGGGCGGAAGTCGAGCTTCCAGGAGGCGAGGCAGCCGGCGAAAGCGACGACGCCCGTGAGGAGCGCCATCGTGGCGGAGATGCCATCGACGCCCAGGAAGAGGCTGATGCCGTCCTTGCCGAGGAAGCCGGTGTTTTCCACCCACGCCCAGCGGAGCTGCATCTGGATCTGGCTGCCGGGGCCGAGGCCGGGTTCGTGCACCTGGTAGGCGGCGAAGATGTAGACGCTGAGCCCGAGCATGATCGTCGCGAAGACGAGCGAGATGTAGCGGACGAGCATCTTCTGCGTGCCGGGCACGAACACGAGCGCCAGCATCGCGATCAGGGGCGCGGCGAGCGTCGCGAGGACGGCGTAGCCCTGGGCCTCATCAAAGGTCATGGTTAGCCCCTCACCACGAAGCCGGCGGCGGCGAGCCCAACCACGCCGAGGGCGATGCCCATGGCATAGTTCGGCACCTTGCCGGTCTGCAAGTACTTGAGTACGGAGCCGGCATAGCCGGTGACCTGCGCCGAGCCATCGACGCCGGTGTCGTTCACCACGTAGCGGTCGAACCAGGAGACGATGAAGCTGAAGCCGAGCAAGAGCTTATCGATGCCCCACTGGTACATCTCGTCGAAGTAGAGCTTGTTGCGAAGCGCGTCATAGATGCGGGGCTGCGAACGAGCGAGCGACGTGGACTTCTCGAGCTTGTTGCCCCAGTAGAGATAGGCGCCCGTGAGCACGCCGATGACGCCCATCGACAGCGAGGCGAGGGCCCAGCCGGGGGCGAACTCGTATTCGTGCGGCCCGTGGTGGGGGAGGAAGACGAACTCGGTAATGCCTCCGGGGAAGCCGAGCGCCTTGCCGAACCCGCCGAACACGACCCAGCCGGCACTGATGGCGAGCACGGCGAGGAACATGAGCGGGAAGGTCATGAAGATGTTGGACTCGTGCGTGTGCTCGAAAACGTGCTTATCGCGCGGCGTGCCCATGAAGGTCCGGATGAAGAGCCGGGTGGTGTAGAAGGCGGTCATGATGGCGGAGAAGCCAAGAAGCAGGACCGCCCACATCCCCCACTTGTCGTTGAGGGTGACGAAGATCTCGTCCTTCGACCAGAAGCCCGCGAGGGGCGGAAGGCCAGCGAGCGCGACGGAGCCGATGAAGAATGTGGTGCCGGTGATGGGCATCTTCCTCCAAAGGCCGCCGAGCTTATCCATCTCCTGGTTGTGGTGGGTGGCGTGGATGACGGAGCCCGAGCCAAGGAAGAGGAGCGCCTTGAAAAACGCGTGGGTCATGAGGTGGAACATGGCGACGCCCGGGCTCCCGGCGCCGAGGGCGACGAACATGAACCCGAGTTGGCCGACGGTGGAGTAGGCGAGGACCTTCTTGATGTCGGTCTGGGCGAGCGCCATGAAGCCCGTGAGGACAGCCGTCGTGAGGCCGACGCAGGTGACCACGAGGAGCATGCCGTCGGCCACTTCGAACACTGGG
>JAYRRO010000261.1:0-6593 GCA_041910095.1 Dehalococcoidia bacterium | reverse complement strand
GACGAGGATCTGGTTCAGGGTCTGCTCGCGCTCATCGTGGGAGCCGCCGAGGCCGGCGCCGCGCTGGCGGCCGACGGCGTCGATTTCGTCGACGAAGACGATGCAGGGGGCGTTCTTCTTGGCCTGGTCGAAGAGGTCGCGCACGCGGCTGGCGCCGACGCCGACGAACATCTCGACGAATTCGGAGCCGGAGATGCTGAAGAAGGGCACGCCCGCTTCGCCGGCGACGGCGCGGGAGAGGAGCGTCTTGCCGGTGCCGGGAGGGCCAACAAGGAGGACGCCCTTGGGGATGCGCGCGCCGAGGGCGGCGAACTTCTCGGGGTATTTCAGGAACTCGACGACTTCGGCGAGCTCTTCCTTGGCTTCATCGACGCCGGCGACATCGGCGAAGGTGACGGTGACCTTCGAGCCCGTGAAGAGGCGGGCGCGGCTCTTGCCGAAGCTCATGGCCTGCGAGTTCGAGCCCTGGGCCTGGCGCATGATGAGCAGCAGGAAGAGGCCGAACAGGAGGAAGGGCAGGAGGTTCAGGAGGAGGCCGAGCCAGGGGCCGAAGCCGGAGTTGTCCTTGAACTCCAGGTCGACAGCGGCGCCGTTGGGGGCACCCGCGCGGCTGAGGGCGATGTTCTGTTCGGCGAGGAACTGGGCGACATCGGTGTTCTCGGCGACCTTGGAGGTCTTGACGATGTTCTTGCCGTCCTGCTTTTCGCTGTAGGTGATGGTGAGGTCGCGGCCGTTGACCTCGATTTTCTCGACGAGGCCGGCCTTGGCGTCCTGGACGACCTGACCGAAGGCAACCTTCTGGTGTTCATCGCCGCCATTAAAGAAGGCGAAGACGACCGCGATGACCGCAACGAGGATGAGCAGGTAGATGAAGCTGTTGCGAAGCCAACGAGAGTACAATGAGCCACTCCGGTGAGCGGTGGGGTAAACCGCGCCTCTCGCGAGTATAGCAGACCATCCGGGGCCTCCCGGGGAGGCGGAAAGGGCTTCTATACACCGGGAGGGGCACCGTTGACGGCCCGCCTGCATTCCATCTTGAGCGAAATGGCCCGGCCGGCGCCATAAGGGAACTTACGGAGCCTTCTCCCGCCGGGCACCGGGACGCCTGTAGGATGGCGCCATGGACAACGGCGGTGATGGCGGGGCCGGCCAAACACAGGGCGACGTGGCCCTCCTGGTGGACTGGGAGAACCTCAAATTCAGCCTCGCACAACGGGAGCGGCGCCCCAGCGTGACGGCGCTTCGGAACGCGGCGGAGCGCTTCGGACGCATCGTCTACGCGCGGGCGTACGCTGACTGGCAGGACCCGGTGCACTCGGGCGACCCGGCGAGCCTCTACATGGCCGGGCTGGAGCCGGTGTACGTGCTCACCCGGCGGTATTCGGAATCGACGGGCGAGGTGCGCATCAAGAACTCGGTGGACGTGAAGCTCGCGGCGGACTGCATCGAGGCGAGCCACCAGTTCCCCCACATCTCCACCTACATCATCGTCTCGGGCGACCACGGCTTCCTGCACATCGTGAACACGCTGCGGCCGCACGGGAAGCGAGTGGTGGTGATCGGCGTTTCGTGGACCACGGCGGCGGCGCTCACGGACCAGGCGGATGTCGTCCTCTATTACGACCTCGATGTCGAGCGGACGCTCGACGAGACGGCACCGGTCACGGCGCAGCCCGAGAAGACGCGGAAGGTGTCGCCGGGGATTGCGCAGGCGGCGGAGACCGCGATGGCGCACATCCGGGCGTCGGCGGGCGGGGCGACGGCGCCGGAGCTGGACCAGCGCCGGGTCGCCGACATCCTGGAAGTGGTGATGGAGGTGACGCGGGAGTACCGGGGGTCGCAGCGCGATCTGTCGGTTTCGCTGCTGGGGCAGGAGCTCCAGAAGCGCCTTCCCGCGGTGGACTTCCTGAGGCTGGTGAAGGGCCGGACGAGTTCGTTCGTGCAGGGTCTGGCCGCGCACCGGGACATCAAGCTGGTGTCGCGTGGTTTCGTCGATTGGATCTACCTGCCGGAGGAGCCGGAGAACGTGATCTCGGCGGCGGCGCCGCCACCGACGGAACAGGCGCGGTACGACTACGGGGGGTTGGTGTTCTCCGACCTCAGCCCGCAGCAGCAGGAGGACCTGATCGTCGCGATCAACGACGAGCGGAATAAGCCGGGGACGGACTACCTCACCTTCAACCGGATCCGGGACGTGGTGATGCGGGTGGCGAACCGGGATGAGTATTCAGCGAAGAACCTCGTGAACAACATGGTGAGCATCACGGTCCTGAAGAACGAAGGGGAACGGCGTGGATACGCGCCGGACACCGCGAACGCGTACTCGTTCTCGACATTCCGGCTGGACCTGCAGCACCCGGATGTGCGGCGCGCGTTGCGTCTCGGCTGAACCATCAGGGCGCGAGTGTTTCGGTTCCGCGACAGGTGAGGCGGCCGGGCGGTCCGGCGCTTCGGGGCGGGTGAGGGGCCGCTAGGATGAGGGGGTATGGCGGCAGTACCCCGGAATGCATCACACGCGCGGCCGATGGGCGCGGCGGCCCGCTCCCTCCTTCTCTACCTGGTCGAGCTGGCGGTGTTCCTCACGCTCTTCGTGGGGTACTTCCTGCTGCGAGGGCTGCCGCCGGACAGGCCCGCGCTCTCGACGGCGAACGCGCTGGACATCGTGGCCTTCGAACGGGCGCTCGGGGTGTTCAAGGAGGCGGCGTGGCAACGGGCGGCGATCGACCATGACGCGCTCACGAGGGCGGCCGACTTCACGTATTTGAACCTGCACCTGCCTCTGCTGGCGGTGCTGGGCTTCGCGTTCTTTCAGCGAAGCGTGCGGAAGTACCGCGTACTGCGGAACGCGCTGCTGCTTTCGGCGCTGGTGGGCGTGCCGTTCTACATCCTCTATCCGGTGACACCACCGCGGTTGCTGATGGAGTCGGGGGTGGACCTGGGCTTCCGGGACACGTTGGAGGGGATGCGCGGTTCGAAGCCGGGCGCGATGACGAACTGGTACGCGGCGGTACCGTCGTACCACTTCGGATGGATCCTGCTGGCGACGGCCGGGGTGTGGTGGTGTTGGTCGTCGCGGTGGCTGCGGGCGGGCGCCGTCCTGTTCCTCGGGTGGATGTGGTACGCGATCGTGGTGACGGCGAACCACTACTTCCTGGACATGGTGCTCGGCGGGGCGATTGTCATGGCTTGCCTGGCGATTTCGCTGGCATGGGAACGGTGGACGGAGCGGCATGAGGGCTTCGTCCGGCGGGCATTCGTCCACATCGGGGAGATGCGCCTGCCGTTTTGATTGGGTTGGGTGAGGGCATGGAGAAGGGGGCCGTTGCCGGCCCCCTTCTCTTTTTGCCTCGAACGCGAACGGTTAGATGCGCTCGATGATCGTGCTGATGCCCATGCCGGCGCCGATGCACTGGGTGGCGAGGCCGTAGCGGCCGCCGCTGCGGCGCAGCTCGTGGGCGACGGTGAGGACGAGGCGGGCACCGGTGGCGCCGAGGGGGTGGCCGATAGCGATCGAGCCGCCGTTGACGTTCACGCGGTCCATCGGGATGCCCAGTTCGCGGCAGGACGGGATGACCTGGGCGGCGAAGGCTTCGTTGAACTCGACGCGGTCGATCTGGTCGGCGGTGATGCCGGCGTGGCGGAGGGCCTTCTTCGTCGAAGGAATCGGGCCCAGGCCCATGACCTGCGGCTTGATTCCGGCGATGCCGAAGCCGACGAGGCGGGCGAGGGGCTCAAGGCCGAGCTCGAGCGCCTTCTTCTCGCTCATGATGAGGGCGGCGCTGACGCCGTCGTTGGTCGGGCAGGCGTTGCCGGCGGTGATGCGAAGCTCGCTGCCGGTGGGGCTGACGATGCCCTTGACGGCCGGGAGGGCGCCGAGGGTCTCGACGTTGGTGCCGGGGCGGATGCACTCATCGCGCTCGAAGAGGATGGTCTTGCCGCGCTCGGCCTCGACCCAGTTGCCCTCGGCGTCGAAGACGGGCTCTTCAACTTCGAGGGGGATGATCTCGTCCTTGTAGATGCCCTTCTCGTAGGCGGCCACGGACTTGCGGTGGCTGTCGGCGGAGAAGGCGTCCATCTCCTCGCGGGAGAGGCCGTAGACTTCGGCGACGTTCTGGGCCGTCTGGGTCATGGAGAGGACGGGGGAGTAGTCGAGGATTTCGTCCTGGAAGGGGACGCTGAAGTCCTCGAAGTGGTTGAAGGCCATGTTGCGCTGGAGCGGAGTCTGCTCAAGGCGGCGCTTGTTGAATTCGGTGATGCGGGTGGTGGCACGGGCGCCGCCGCCACCGCCGAGCTGGCGGCCCATGCGCTCGATGCCGAGGGCGATGCCGCACTCGGTGGCGCCGACCATGATGGACTGGGCGATGCGGTGGAGGGTTTCCATGGAGGAGCCGCACTGGCGGTTGGTGTCCATGGCGGAGATTTCGGAGGGGAGGCCTGCGAGGCGCGCAACGGTGTCGGCGCCAATGCCGGCGAGTTCGCCGGCGCCGCCGACGTTCCCCATCGCGATGTCCTCGATCATCTCGGCGCGGACCTTGGGGTTGCGATCGAGAAGTGCCCGAACGACGCTCGCGCCGGCCTCATCGAGGCGGGTGGCGACGAGCTTGTCGCGGCCGCCGCGGCCGAAGGCCGAGCGAGCCCCATCAACGATGACGGCGTTCTGCAGTTCCAATGATGTTCCTTCTGGCGGTGTTCCATACCCGCCGGTACGTGATCGCCGGTCATGATAGTCCTCCGGGGGTGCAATGCGAATCCCCCTCGGGAAATCCTCGCGAAACATCCGCTTCTCGGAGCTGTCACATGGGGTGGCGGCGGCGGAGTCAGGCGCGGGGCGCGCTGCGTTCCGCTTCGTCCAGCGCCTCGGCCAGGTGCATGACGCGGGCGTCGATGCCGGCTTCGCGGACCGCCGACTCGTACTGCATCTGGCATCCGGGGTTCGCCGTGACGACGACGGCGGGCGCGAACTCCTTGAAGACATTCGCTTTTCGCGTGCGGAGCGCGGCAGACATCGCGGGCTCGACGAGGCTGTAGATACCGGCCGCGCCGCAGCAGAGGTCGGCCCCGGGTGTTTCGACGAGCGAGCAGCCTTCGATGGCGCGAAGAAGGTCGCGAGGCTGCTCGCGGATGCGCTGGGCGTGCGCGAGGTGACAGGCGTCCTGGTAGGCGACGCGTGCGGGGAGACGGCCGGCGACGGGCGCATCGAGGGCGGCGACGAACTCGGAGAAGTCCCGGACGCGGGCGGAGAAGGCGGCGGCGCGGTCGGCGTACCGCGGGTCGGCGTGCAGGAGCTGGCCATACTCCTTCATGGCGGCGCCGCACCCGGCGGAGTTCACGATGATGGGGGCGTCGCTGGTAAGGCCATCGATGTTGCGGCGCGCGAGGTCGCGGGCGAAGGCGAGGTCCCCGTCGTGGGCGTGGAGGGCTCCGCAGCAGCCCTGTCCTTCGGTGGCGACGGCGCGAACGCCGCGGCGAGCGAGAACGCTGGCCGTGGCGCGGTGCACGCCGCCGAAGAGTTCGCCCATGACGCAGCCGGTGAAGAGAACTGCCTCGGAAGACGCCGCGGCCGGGGCGGGGAGCGCGTCGCCAGGGCGGAGCGGGCGCCCGGGATGGCGGGGAAGCTGGGCCTCCATGGCCGCGAGGCGCGAGGGCAGCCATCGCACGCCGGACTTGCGGAGTGCACGGCGTGGCAGGGAGCCGGCCCACCAGCGCGCGGGCGCGACGACCGCGGCGAGCACGCGCGGCCGGGCGACGATGTTGCGCAGGAGGAACCGGCGCAGGCGCCTCGGCGCGGCATCTTTGGCGGGGGCGGCCGCGACCTGGGCTTTCACGTGCTCGATGATGCGCCCGTAGGCGACGCCGCTGGGGCACACGGCCTCGCAGGCGCGGCATTGGAGGCAGAGGTCCCAGTGCGATTGCACGGCGGCGGTCAGCGGGATGACCTCCTCATCGACGGCGCGGGCGAGCGCGATGCGGCCGCGCGGCGACTCGGCTTCGAGCCCGGTGACCGCGAACGTGGGGCAGGCGTTGATGCAGAGGCCGCAGTGGACGCAGCGGGAGAGGTCCGCTGCGAGGGGGGCGTCCGCAGGGAGGGGCCAGGGGTTAGATGCCACCGATGAACCTCCCGGCGCTGAACCGGCCCCCCGGGTCATAGGCATCCTTCGTCCGGCGCATGAGTTCGAACGATGGCGGCGGCTCACCCCAGGCATCCAGGCCGCCACGGAAGGTATGGGGCATACGTTCGACGAGCACCGAACCGCCTTCGCCGCGGACCTGTGTCCGGAGCGCTTCTACGGTGGGGGCAATGATGCGAAGGGGAGGGAGGTCCGGGGCGGACCAGGCCGCCCGGACCGAGCCAGCGAACGGACGGGCGACGACCTCCGTGGGTCCGTGCTCGCGGAGCGCCGCGAGGAGGCCGTCGACGTGCGACGGGAGGGCCGCGATGCGGATGGCCAACGCGGTTTCCGGGCCGGCGCCGGCGTCCCGGGCGAATTCATACATCGCGGGAGCGGCGGGCTTCCAATGGAGTGCGGGTGTGGCCCGGATCGCGGCATCGGCGGCGCGGGCGTGCACGCGGAGGAACGCGGCGGTGTGCCCGT